>CAZWEU010000010.1:17162-46666 GCA_964632785.1 uncultured Lachnospiraceae bacterium
TTTATACAATTTATAATAAGAGAGAAAACCGAAATTCCTTAATCATGACCCATTAACAGTTTCGTTTTAAAGAGCCGCAGGCTCCGCCTTACGAAACGTTATCCAGGCGAAGCAGCAAGGCTGCTGAGATCGGATTAGCTCAAACTGAGCTGACGGTGATAAATTTATACAATTTATAATAAGAGAGAAAACCGAAATTCCTTAATCATGACCCATTAGCTCAGTCGGTAGAGCACCTGACTTTTAATCAGGGTGTCGGGCGTTCGAATCGCCCATGGGTCACCATCTATTAACCATTAACTGCTAAATAGCAGTTTTTTTTATACCTATAATTCCAGCTTTTGTGATAAGAAATCGAATTAAATGAAGAATAAGCTTAGAAAGATTAAATAATTCAAAGATAAGGAATTGACAGCACTTAACTATCATGTTACATTCTTAACAATCATAGTAGTGGGATAAAAGTCATTTTCGGCAAGGATTAAATGATTGGAGATCGTCAAGAAAGGTTGTAAAAGCGTATGGAAATTAGAGATTTACGTTATTTTTGTCTGACCGCTGAATTGGAGCATGTGACAAAAGCGGCTAACCAATTAGGGGTATCGCAACCATTTTTAACAAAAATTATTGGCCAGATTGAAGAAGAAATAGGGGTTAAGCTTTTTGATAATAAGGGTCGCTCGATTAAACTCAATGCCTATGGAAAGGCCTATTACATTCATGCCAAAAGGGTCTTAATGGAAGTTGAAAATCTTCAACAGTCGATGGAAGAAATGCTTGACCGCCAGGATCGGACGATTACAGTAATGAGTAATACCGATATTTATTTTGCCGGAATGGTCAATGAATTTCAAAAGGTTTATCCAACAGCCTTGCTTAAGTTATCCTATGCCCCAAGAGAGAAAGTTGAGTTAGCCTTGAAAACGGGAGATGTTGATTTTGCCTTATGCTGCCCAGCTCTTGAAGAGGATGCCAGCCTTGGTATCAAAACAGAAAAAATTTTTCGGGAGTTTGGTTTTGTGATTGCTCCAGCAAACCATCCTTTTCTTGAAAAGGGAACCTGCACGGTTAATGATATTACCAAAGAGCGCTTGATTGTGTCACCAAGAGGTGGGGCCATGCGCGAGGCGATTGAAGTCCTCTATAAAAAATTTGGTTATCAGCTTGATAATGTTGTCATTGAAACCAGTGACGTCCGGTCGATTCTTTCAGCTGTTCGCCAAGGGGTAGGGTGTACATTTATGGCAAAGTCGGTTATCGATGATGATCCCTCTTTGAAAAAAAACTCTGTCAAAGTAACGGATGCGGAGATTTGTGGCGATTTTGGCTTAAGTTATAATGAAATCTTATTTAAAACCCAGAGAAAAGCTGATTTTCGGATGTTTGCCATTGATTATTTTTATGACTTACAAAACAACGAAAATAGTTAGTGATTTAAAAGCGCTTGGGCCATTACAAAATCTGTAATGGTCCAAGCGCTTTTTTTATGTGGTTATGACTTGATAACCGGCCAAGCTATCGACTTATGCCATGTAAAGGAATACATATATCAAAAACAAAGTATTATACGTCTTTAAAAAAACCTTGTATACTTTGCTTATCGAGATGAAGGAAAAAAATACTATTTTGGAGGTATACCATGAAAAGACCATTAGAAGGTTTACGGGTAATCGAATTAGGAACGCATATTGCCGTTCCATTGGGATCAAGAATGATGGCAGAGTGGGGAGCTGAAGTGATCAAGGTTGAAGCGCCTGAGGGGGACGCCTATCGTTCGATGGGGCTCTTAATGGCCTTACCATTCAAAGAGGATTTTAATGTTTTACTTCAGCCAACTAATGCCGGCAAGAAAGACATCTGTATCAATTTAAAAGATCCACAAGGCTTGAAAGTTCTTTTTAAACTGCTGGAAACGGCGGACATTTTCACCACGAGTATTCGCCTTTCGGCATTAAAGAAAATGGGCCTGGATTATGAAGCGATCAAGGAAAAATTTCCCAGCTTAGTCTATGCTCATTTTTCCGGTTTTGGTAACCGAGGCGAGGAATCGGAACGACCAGGTTTTGATTCGGCGGCCTTCTGGGCCCGCGGTGGCGAAATGATCGAGTGGAGTAATGAGGGGACCTATCCCGTTCGACCCTTCCTTGGTTTTGGTGATGCCGTATCGTCGTCAATGCTGTTAAACGGGATCTTAGGGGCTGTGATTAAAAAAGAAAAAACCGGAAAAGGGGATTATGTGGAATCCTCCTTACTAGCGACATCCCTTTGGTACAACTTCCATGGGGTCATTATGGGCCAAGAACAATTTGGTCACAAATTCCCAAGAAAACATGAACAACCCTTAGGTGGACCCATGCAGGTTCATTATGAAACAAAGGATGGGGATTGGATGTTAATTGTTGAGCCATTGTGGGACTGGAAATATAAAAAATATCTTGAGTTTTTAGACTTGGAAGAATACATGGAAGATCCTCGCTTTACCTCATTTAGAGGAGCCGCGATTCATGTTGCTGAATTAATTCCAATTTTTGCCGATGCCTTTAGAAAGAAGACCACGGCAGAAACCAGAGAATTTTTAATCGCCAATGAAATCGTTCACGAACGATTGGTTAATCCCAGTGAATTGTGGAAAGACCAACAGGCGTGGGACAATGGCTATCTGCGAGAGGTCGAATTCCAAAATGGCCAAAAAATGGTCATGCCAAGAGAAGCGATCCGTTTTGCCAGTATGGATGAACCCGCTTATACCCTAGCCCCCCATTTAGGAGAACATTCGCAAGAAATTTTGTTAGCGGCCGGCTACACGCAAGAAGAAGCTGAGGAACTGATGGCAAGTAAGGCGGTTATCCAGCACTCCTAAAAAAAGGATGGGACGATAAAAAATAGAGAAGGTGTGAAAAGAATGAATGATGGCTACTTTATGTCTTTGCTAAGCATGTATAAAAAAAATATTTCCCCCGATCGCGAGGTTTTATTTGACTATGATCGCAACCAGCATTATAGCTATCAGATGCTTGAGGACCGGGCCAATCGGCTGGCCCATTTTCTCATTCGACAGGGCTTAAGAAAGGGTGATCGGCTGGGCTTCTGCAGTTATAATTGTGTTGAATTCATCGATGCTTTTTTCGCAAGTTGCAAAACAGGGGTCATCATTACGTCCTACAATTGCCACTTAAAAGAAGAAAAACTCCTCGACCTGATCGAAAATGAATCACCAAAAATATTATTGTATGACCTTGATTTTGAGAATCTGATTGAGGCGGTAGGCAAGCGTTTCCCAGATATTATCTGTGTCAGCCTGGGGGACCAAGCCAAATCTCCGGGCGGATACTCTTATGATCAGATCCAGGCGGAGAAGGCAAACAGTCTGGTTGAGTGTAAAGATCTAACCCTTGATGATATTCAGATGCTAATCCATACGGGAGGAACAACGGGAACGCCTAAAGCGGCTAAAATATCCTATCGGTCGGTGATTTGTAATGTCCTGAGCCAGATTTTAACGGTCGGTTTAAACCAAAGCGATGTAGCTTATGTTTTTCTACCCTTTTTTCATACGGCAGCCTGGACCATCTTTACCCTACCCCTACTGCTGATCGGGGGTAAGGTGATCATCACCCGAAATTTTGACCCCCAACGGTCTTTAAAAATTATTGAAGAAGAGCGGCCAACCTTGACCATTGCCGTCGAAACGGCCCTGAAACGGCTGGCTGAAACAGATGGTTTTGCGGATACCGATTTTTCCAGCTACCGGATGATGGTCAGTGGTGCCGCCCCGATTGCCAAAGAGACGATGAAGCATTATTGGGAAAAAGGGGTCAAGCTCGTATCCGGTTACGGGATGACCGAGTTAGGAACCTGCAACCTCTTACCACCAGTCAATGATATGAAGCTCGAGCAGCTGATTGAGAAGTGGGATTCAGTGGGTAAGCCGATTCTCTACAACAGCGTTCGAATCGTCGATGATCAGGGGCAAGATGTTGCGGTCGGAGAGACCGGCGAATTAATCTGGCAGGGCGAATTGACCTTTAGTGGCTATTGGAATAACGAGGGACAAACGAGGGAAATGGTCCGCGATGGCTGGATTTATTCCGGCGATATCGGACGAATGGATGAAGATGGTTATTATTATATTGTCGGTCGAAAAAAGAATATTTATATATCCGGAGGAGAAAATATTTTCCCTATCGAGATTGAAGAAATCCTCTGTGATCACCCAGACATCGAAGAAGCCTGTGTGATCGGGGTCGCTGATGCTCATTGGGGCGAAGTGGGAAAGGCCTTGTTAGTATTAAAAGACCAGTGTGACTTGACCAGCAAGGACATTTTGGAATTTTTCAAAGGCCGTTTATCGAGCATTAAAATTCCCAAATATTTTGAATTCATTGATGAAGTCCCTAAAAACCAGGTTGGTAAACGGGATATGGAACGAATCAAGATGATTTATGGCTGAGATCCAGCCTTAAGCAAATTATAATTAATCGGAGGAAGTAAAATGACCAAGAAAAAATCAGTATTATTTAATCCTAAAACCTTTAAGGGTGAACGATTTGACCAAAGAACAAATCAGGCCTTTCATGATTCAATTACTTTTTTTGAAAATAAAGGCCTTTCGGAAATCCGCAAAGATGCCGAAGCAAAGATCTGGTGTCACGATTTTATTGAACACCAGAAAGAGCACGGCATCTTTGCCACTATGCTGACAGCAGAAGGCTATGGTGATGATCCGACCGCCCGCTTTGATTTATCACGGATTTGTACCATGAGTGAATTATTAGGTTTTTATTCAGGTGGCTACCAGTATGCCTTCCAAGTTTCTATCTTAGGTGTCAGTCCGGTTTGGATGGGCAACAATGAAGGTCAGAAAGAAGATCTGGCCCGGAAATTAAAAGAAGGCGAACTCTTTGCCTTTGGCATGTCGGAAAGAGAACATGGCGCTGACCTCTATTCCAATGAGTGTACCGTTCGACCACAAGGGGAGGGTTACATCGCTAATGGTAATAAATACTATATTGGAAACGCCCATGTTTCCCCTAAAATAGCCACGCTAGGCAAGAATACTGAAAACGGAGAATGGACTTTCTGGGTCGTTGACTCCAATAATCGCCACTACAATTATGTCAAAGACATTGATACAAAATCATCGGGCCTCTGCCAACTGGGCGAATATGAAATGATTGAATACCCCATTACCGACAACGAGATCTTAAAAGTTGGTGATGAAGCCTTTGCCGATGGCTTATCGACCATCAATATCGGCAAGTTTAATTGTGGTTGGTCGGAAGTCGGAATGGTTTCTCATGCCTTATTTGAAGCGGTCACGCATGCCAACCGGAGAAAAATTTATGGCCATACGGTAACCGATAATTTCCCGCACATTCGGTCATTTTTGTCGGAAGCTTTTTGCCGAGCCAATGCCATGAAGCTTTATACCCTACGGTCACTGGATTATTTTAGAGTGATGTCAGCCGAGGACCGGCGCTATCTCTTGTTCAATCCGATTGTTAAAAATAAGGTGTGTCGCGAGGGTGGCGACGTCATGCGGCTGATCATGGATGTGGTCTGTGCCAAAGGCTATGAAACCGACACCTATATCAGTGATGCCATGATCAATGCCGATATGTATGCCCGGCTAGAAGGAACGGCCCACGTCAACATGGGACTAATCCTCCGTTTCATTAAAAACTACTTCTTTAGCAATAAAGATTATGGGGAAATTGGAATTGTTACCGAAGCCAAGGATGATAAAAATGTCTTTGCACAAACCATGGGTGGCCTGGCCAAGGTTGAATTTCCAGATTTTAGAAAAGCCTACGAAGGGGTTGAAATTCCCAATGTCAAGTGTTTCTTTGATCAGGTGATGAAGTTTAGAAATCTGATGATGAAAGGGGCACCGGATGAAAAAATGGCTAAGAATATTGATTACATGCTCAATATTGGCGAGATGTTTTCCATTATTGTCTATGCTCAATTAATTCTAGAAGCGGCCAAACTCCACGATGTTGAAGATGACTTGGTCGACCAGATTTTTGCCTTGTTCGTTAAAGACATGAGCAAATATGCTCTGGCCCAGACCAATAGTCAGGAAAATACCGATATCCAAATGGACTGCCTGTGGGAAATTGTCAAGGTGGCACCAATTATTGATAAAAAGAAAGATTATTTATTCTTTAAAGAATACGTCCAAGTTTTAGACGGTCAGTATCTGCCAAAAGGTAGCGTTGTCGCAAGTAATTAATTTTTATTGGCTTGCTTGATCAGCATAAAAACCGTCGATCAAGGCTAAGATCATGATCGACGGTATAAATTTAAAAGAGAGGTTCATAAGGATGAGTGTTTATATAAAAAAAGTAGCGGTTATTGGGGCCGGTGTCATGGGTTCAGGAATCGCGGCCCATATTGCTGGGGCAGGGATTCCTGTTTTACTGCTTGATATCGTGCCACCACACTTGAGTGATGGGGATAAAAAAAATGGCTTAAGCGAGGAAAGTCCTAAATTTAGAAATGCCTTTGCCGAAAGTGGCCGAGACAAGGTGTGTGATCCCAAAGCCCGCCTAGCCTACAGTAAAGAGACAAAAGAGCGAATTGAGATTGGTAATTTATCTGATGATCTTGAAAAATTAAGAAGCTGTGATTGGATCATTGAAGTTATTGTCGAACGCTTGGATGTCAAGGAAAGACTCTTCAATACCATTTCCCCATATCTTCATGATCGGGCCATTGTTTCTAGTAATACGTCAGGGATTTCCATCGAGGCGATTTCAAATAGTCTTCCAGACCACCTTCGTGGACGCTTTATGGGAACTCATTTCTTTAATCCAACCCGCTATATGAAGCTTTTTGAAATTATTCCAAGCAAAGAAAGCAAAGTAGAAAATATCCAAGCAATGAAAGAATTTGCCAGCCGTCGATTGGGTAAAGGCGTTGTTGAGGCCCGAGATACGCCCAACTTTATTGCCAATCGGATCGGGGCCCATGCCGCCATCTCAGCCATGCAGTTGACGGCTAAATACGGCTTAACGGTCCAGCAATCGGATGCCATATTGGGAAGTCCGGTTGCCCGAGCGCGAACAGCGACCTTTAAAACGGCTGATCTGGTTGGTCTTGATATTGGTGGTCATGTCGCAGAAAATGTCATTAATAATTCCAAGGATGATGGTGAAATTAAGGCCTATCAGGTGCCGGCATTTGCTAAGCGACTGATTGATAAGGGCTATTTAGGCGATAAAACCGGCAGTGGCTATTATAAAAAAGTCCGCACCAAGGACGGAACACAGCGTTTTTATTGGGACTATAATAAGGACGACTATGTCACCATGGAGCCCTTAAAGATTGAAGCCGTTCAGATGGCCATGAAAGAAAGAACATCGGCATGGCGGGTGAAAAAAATGGTCTGGGGCGACGACCAAGCGAATGTGTTAGCCTGGCAGGCAGTAAAAGCCAATTTACTCTATACGGCAGCGAAAGCGCCTGAAATTGCAACGGATTATACAGAGATCGATAAGGCCATGAAATGGGGTTATAATTGGGAACTAGGACCATTTGAAATATGGGATGCCATTGGGGTCCAGGCGTCGGTTGAGCGAATGGAAGCGGAGGGTGACCTGGTCCCGGCTTGGGTTAAAGACCGCTTGGCTCAAGGAAAAACGACTTTCTATACGGATGCTGTTGTTAAGACACCCTATATTGTTCTGGCTAATGACGATTATGAGATTATTAGTCAAAACGACGATGCGGCCCTGAAGAATATTGGCGATGGGGTTGCCTGCCTAGAATTTAGAACAAGGGGGAATACGGTCACAGAAGGGATTGCCCAGATGATCGCTAAGAGTCTTACGATTGTTGAAGAAGGCGATTATAAGGGCCTCTTACTGGCCAATGAAGGAAAACATTTCTCAGCGGGAGCCAATCTGGCCTTTATTCTGGAAATGATTACAGGAGGTCAATGGGATGCCTTAGAAGCGGCGATCCATACCTTCCAATACACAAATTTAGCGATGAAGTACGCCAGCAAGCCGGTTGTATCGGCCCCCCATGGGATGACCCTAGGAGGCGGTGCGGAGATGTCTTTACACACGTCGGCCCAAGTTGCTCATGCCGAAACCTATATGGGGTTGGTTGAACTTGGCGTCGGTCTGGTCCCAGCAGGTGGTGGTTGTAAGGAATTGTTAGTCCGAATGATGGCCCGAAGTGGCCCTAAAACAGCCCTTAATTTGAGTCTAGCAAGCCAGGCTGCCATGGAAGTGATTGCCATGGCCGAGGTTTCAACCAGTGGTCAAAATGCCGGTGAAATCGGCTTTTTAGGAGGCCATGACCGGGTTTGTGTGAGTAAGGATTACTTGATTGACGAAGCAAAAAGAAGCCTTATCAACCTCTATGACCAAGGATTTTCGCCCAAACACAAACAAGCCATTATGGTTGGCGGAACGACGACCAAGGCAACCCTGCAAATCGGTTTAAAGGGCATGGAAGAGGGCCGTTTTATCAGTCCTTATGATGCCTTTCTAGCCGAAAAAGTCGTCCATATCCTCTGTGGTGGAGATGTCAACAGCAAGACGACCGTATCGGAGGAATGGATACTGGAATTGGAAAAAGAAGCGTTTCTAAGTCTCTGTGGCCAAACAAAGACGAAAGAACGAATTGGGTATATGCTAAAAACTGGCAAACCCCTGCGTAATTAAGGAGGGACAAAAAATGAATCAAGCAGTGATTGTAGCAATGGGACGATCCGCCATTGGGCGGGCACCCCGTGGAACCTTACAGTATACAAGACCCGAGGAATTGGGCAGCCAAGTCTTAAAAGGGGTCTTAAATAAAATTCCCGACTTTGACGTCCATGAAATTGAAGATGTGATTGTCGGCTGTGCCTTTCCCGAAGCCCAACAGGGCATTAACCTAGGACGAATCCTCGCCCTAAAAGCCGGATTGTCGGAAAAAGTACCGGGACAAACCGTTAACCGTTTCTGCTCTTCAGGCCTTCAGGCAATTGCCACGGCCTCTTATCACATTATGTCGGGACAAGCTGATTGTATTCTGGCTGGTGGTCTTGAATCGATGAGCACGGTCCCCATGGGTGGTAATTTCCCCGCACCGGACCCGGGTCTGGCCATTAGCCTGCCAGAAACCTATATGTCCATGGGTTTAACGGCAGAAATCGTGGCCAAGCGCTGTGGCATTAGCCGAGAAGACATGGATCAATTTGCCCTTGAGAGTAATCAACGGGCCGCCGCAGCGATTAAAAAGGGTCTTTTTGAAGGTGATATTATCCCCGTTCAGGCAGCCCGGCCGGGGGTCGATGAAAAGGGCCGGCCCTGTATTCATTATGTTCCCTTTAAGGTTGATGAAGGGGTTCGGGCCAACTCTTCGATGGAGGGCTTAGCCAAGCTAAAATCACCCTTTCAAATGGGGGGGATGGTTACCGCCGGGAATTCATCTCAGACAAGTGACGGGGCCTCTTTTGTCTTAATCATGAGTGACAAAAAAGCCAGCCAGCTGGGCCTAAAACCACTTGCTATTTTTAGAAGTTTTGCCACTGGCGGAGTAGGGCCGGATGTCATGGGGCTAGGACCGATTGTTGCGATACCAAAAGCCTTGAAACTGGCAGGAATCAGCAAAGAAGACCTGGGCCTGATAGAACTCAATGAAGCCTTTGCGTCTCAGTCTTTGGCCTGTCTGCGCCAACTTGATTTAAATCCAGCGATTGTCAATGTTAACGGCGGCGCCATTGCCTTAGGCCACCCCCTCGGTTGTACCGGATCTTTTTTAACGACTAAGTTGGTATCAGAATTGCAACGCCGAAAAGCGAGTCCCTTCGGACTAGTCAGTATGTGCATTGGTGGCGGTATGGGTGCAGCTGGTGTCTTTGAGATCGTCTAGACGAGTCAATAGAAGAGCAGGTGCTCTTTCGGTTTAAAGATGGGAGACAGGAAATGGCTTTAAAGCAGATTGCCGGCAAGACCTTCTACAGCCAAGGCAGTACGAATATTGGAATTTATGAAAATGTATTAATTGATAGCGATATAGATCCAAGTCACATTAAGGGGCTACTGACCGATTTAAGGACTGACCATCGGACCATTGATTGGATTTTAAACACTCACGCCCATCCCGACCACTTTGCTGGCAATGCCTATCTAGCTAAAAAATTGGATGCTAAAATAATGGCGACCAAAAAGCAGATGATCTTTATGGAAGAGATGCGCTTGCTTGAGCACGTGACCTATTGTGCCAAAGCCCCGAATGTTCGATCTAACTATAGTATCCGCGAGATTAAAAACTGCCGGGTGGATGAAATTATCGGGGAAAAAGACCTTGTTATCAATGAGAAGAAATTTTCTTTTACACCACTTGAGGGTCATGCCTTTCATCAAATTGGAATTTCAACACCTGATCATGTTTTATTTGCTGGTGATGTCTTAATGGCAGAAGACCAAATTGATAAATACAAGGTTCCGGTAATTGTCGATGTCGAAGAGGCCTTTAACAACCTGTCCTTTATCGAAAAGGGCGACTACCGAGCTTATCTTTTTTCTCATGTTCCATTTTTACAGGACTATCAGACCTTAATTGATCGCAATAAATCTTTACTCCAAGAAATTGGCGAGCGGATATTGGAATTGTGCAAGGACCCGATCGGACGAGAAAGGATAACGGGTAGGTTATCGATGGAAATGGAATTGTACCAGTCTTTTATCCAGTTTGGTCATGTTCATATAACCGTTGGAGCCTATATGACCTGGCTGGGTGATAAAAAGATGGTCGACTATATTATGGAAGACGGGATTATGAAAGTTGTCCGCAAATAGATAAAAAACTGCTGAAAGGCAGTTTTTTTATGCTTAAATTTAGGTTAAAGTGAGATAATTACTAAATAAAGGGTAAATTAAATTTTTAAGGGGTGGTGAATAAATGAAGCATAATCGAATAAAGCAGTTTGCAAAGATCCTTGCGATCATGGTTATTGCCATCATCATCGGGGCCTTGACCTATCTGGGGGATTATTACCGGGGGGATGCCGAGGCCTACGCGGCCCTAGCCGGCAGTCAAAAGGTCCAAGTTGAGGATCTAAGAGATCAAATTATTTTTACACCCAAAGGAGTCAGTCCGACCAAGGGTCTTATTTTTTATCAAGGCGGCAAGGTCGAGGCTGAGGCCTATGGGGTCATGCTCAGTCAGATCGCCGAGCAAGGCTTTATGGTCGTTATCCCCAAGATGCCCTTTAAGTTGGCTGTCTTAGGGCGCGACCGGGCGGCGAAGATAATCGCCGACCACGCTGATATGGACTGGATGATTGGCGGCCACTCATTAGGTGGAGCAATGGCCTCTGACTTTTCGGTTAAACAGCCGGATGATGTCAAAGGGGTGATTTTACTTGGTGCCTATGCAAATGAAAAGCCCATTAGTCATACTATCCGCTACCAGCTGATTGCCGGGACGGATGACGGCATCCTCGATTGGCAAGCCTTTGACCAGGCCCTAGAGGCATTACCAAGAGATAGTAAAATCCATGAGATCATTGGTGGCAACCATTCTTACTTTGCTAATTATGGCTTGCAAGCTGGTGATCATGAAGGCAGCATTAAAAGAGAAGACCAACAATTAATGGCAGTTAATCACATATCAGAATTTTTAGAGGAGGAAGTAATGAAAAAAGAAACCAAACAAATTATTTTAGGCGGCGGCTGTTTTTGGGGTATGGAAAAATATTTTCAAGAAATCAATGGGGTGGTGGAAACAGAGGTTGGTTTTGCCAACGGCAACACGAAAAACCCCACCTACGAAGATGTTACTTACCGTAACACCGGCCACGCTGAAGTGGTCAAGCTTAAATACGACCCCGATGTGGCCTCCCTCCCTTTTTTACTCAATATGTACTATAAGGTGATTGACCCGACCGTCTTAAACCGCCAGGGCAATGATATCGGAACCCAGTACCGGACCGGCATTTACTTTATCGACCCACAAGATGAAGGGATTATTAAGAACTCTCTTAACCAGTTGCAAGAAGAATATAAAAAGAAAATTGCCATTGAGCTGATGCCCCTTGACAATTATACCGAGGCTGGTCGTGAACATCAGAAATATTTAGATAAGAATCCAAATGGCTACTGCCATATTGGTAAAGATAAGTTTGACATGGCCAAAGATGCCGTCGACCAGACGAGGTGATCTAAATGAATAGTCTTGGCAATATTATCTGGCTTATTCTTGGTGGCCTGATCATGGCGCTTTTTTGGTTCTTAGCCGGCGCCCTTATGTGCATCACGATTATCGGTATTCCCATTGGCCTTCAGGCTTTTAAAATGGGCAGCCTTGTCTTGTGGCCCTTTGGCAAGGAAGTGAATTATACCAACATGAAAACCGGCTCAGTCCTGCTTAATATTTTGTGGGTTGTTCTCTTTGGTTGGGAATTGGCCTTTCTATCCTTTATCCTGGGGGTGGCTTTTTCCGTCACCATCATTGGCATTCCCTTTGGCTTACAATGGTTTAAATTTGCCAGTCTAGCCTTGTTTCCCTTTGGCGCGACCATTGAAGACCGGCAAAAGTGAAAGGTCTTGAAAAAAAAGTGAAATAAGCATATAATAATAGAATGTTTATATCACTAAGCGGAGGTTGGGACCATAAAGACGATAGCAAAAAAGCCAATTATTGAAATTAAAGATTTAGGAAAAATATTTAAGACCAAGGACAGCCAAGTTAAGGCCCTTGAGGATATTAACTTAACAATAAATGAAAAAGACATATATGGGATTATTGGCATGAGCGGGGCCGGCAAGAGTACCCTTGTTCGCTGTATTAATCTCTTAGAAAAGCCGACCTCGGGTCAAGTCTTTATCGATGGCCGGGATATTTCCGCCATCAAAGACCAGGAACTGAGAAAAGTTCGCTATTCGGTGGGGATGATCTTTCAGCAGTTTAACTTGCTTAATCAGCGAACAGCTGAAAAAAACATCCTTTTCCCCTTAGAAATTGCCGGAATCGATAAGGAAACGGCCAAAAAAAGAAGCAAGGAATTGCTGGACTTAGTTGGCCTACCGGAAAAAGCCAAGGCCTATCCGGCCCAATTATCGGGTGGCCAGCAGCAGCGCATCGCCATTGCCCGGGCCCTAGCCAATAATCCTAAAATATTATTGTGCGATGAGGCCACCTCAGCCCTTGACCCGGCCACAACCAAGTCAATTCTTAACCTGCTCAAAGAAATTAATCGAAAATTGGGGATCACCATTGTGATTATCACCCACGAAATGACGGTGGTTGAGGAAATTTGCAGTCATGTAGCCATCATTGATGATAGCCGGATTGCCGAAGAAGGCAGTGTCGAAGAGGTCTTTCGCAACCCCAAGACAGAGATTGCCAAGCGGATGATTTTACCGGAACGCGATGAGGTCCTCCAGACCATGGGCAAGCATTCCTATCGGCTGGTCTTTGATGAAAAGTCATCGAGTGAATCGATTATCGCAAAAATGGTCTTAGAGACCAAGTGTCTAGTCAATATCCAATATGCCGACATGAAAAACATTGAGGGTGATAGCTATGGCCAGATGGTCGTTCAATTTAGTGATGACAATCGCTGCTCGGCAAAGGCGATCAACTATTTAGAGTCACACCAAGTTACCGTTGAGGAGGTGGTTTAAATGTGGGATAGCACCATGACACCACTGATTATCCAAGGGATTTTCGAAACCCTTTATATGACCTTAGCGTCAACTTTTTTGGCCTATGTGATTGGTCTGCCAATGGGAATTTTACTGGTTACCAGTGAAGAAGAAGGGATTTATCCCTTGAAAGGCCTTAATCTTGTTTTAAATGTGACGGTCAATATTATCAGATCAATTCCTTTTTTGATCTTATTGATTCTGGTTATTCCTTTTACCCGCTTTGTTACCGGCACGACCATCGGGTCGACAGCGACGGTCGTCCCCTTGGTCATTGCCGCTGCCCCTTTTATTGCCCGCCTGGTTGAATCATCTTTAAAGGAAGTAGACCAGGGCATTGTTGAAGCTTCGCTTTCCATGGGGGCAAGCCCCAGGCAAATTGTCATGAAGGTCATGTTGCCGGAGTCCAAACCCTCCTTATTTTTGGGGGCGGCCATTGCTATTACAACCATCCTTGGCTATTCGGCCATGGCCGGAATTGTCGGTGGCGGGGGCTTAGGGGATATCGCCATTCGCTTCGGCTACTACCGTTACGAAAGCGGTGTGATGATTGTCACCGTGGTCCTGCTTGTTTTAATTGTTCAACTATTTCAAGAAGTGGGCATGAAAATTGCCCAGAAAGCGGATAAACGAAAATAAGAAAAGGAGGATAAGATTGGGAATTATATCATGGATTGTTTTAGGTGGTCTGGCCGGCTGGATTGCCAGTATGGTAACCGGCAAGAATGGGAGCTTGGGCCTAGTACTTAATATTGTTGTCGGGATTGTTGGGGCCGTCATTGGCGGTTTTGTTTTTTCCTTATTAGGCGGGGCTGGCGTAACCGGATTTAATCTCTGGAGCTTCTTTGTTTCCTTTGTGGGGGCCGTGATCCTACTGGCAATTATTGGTTTAATTAAGAAATAAGGATAAAGGTGTGTTTTGGATTAGAGAAGATACGCTATTGTAATAAAAAAGGCCGACGCTTTCGCATCGGCCTTTTTTTAATCTTAAATTTCCGTATCGACACAGCCTTGGGTAAATTCGGGGGCACAGACAATTTCGTCAAAATCAATTTGGTCAAGCTGGGCCTTCCATAAACCATGGATATCGCAATAGGCATAAACACCAAGGACATCGATGGAATTAATTTTAAAGCGGGCCTCTGGCTGGTCTTCTGGAGTCAGACGAACGAAGGCACCGCCACTTCGGGTCTGGACATAAATCCATAAAATCGAATGATCAGCAGTCATGGGGTGGGGGACCTGGCCAACTCTTACGGTTAAGAGGTCTTCGCCGTACTCCACGACAGGCACGTGTTTTTCAGTGGCCCCATCCTGGGTATCGGCCTTGAGGGTGGTGAGGTTATGGTCACAATTTTGGGAAATCGTCCCATTCATTTCCAGTAGGACATTGTTACAATTATTGCATTGGTAAAAAGTTGCATCATTTTTCATAGTAGTCTCCTTAAACGTTAATTTTTAAATATAAGAATCAATCAGGGCCTTAATAGCTGCGGGATCGCGCTTACCATCAAAATAGCTTTTTCCGGCATATAAGTCCTCATAACGCTGGTGGTAGGTGGTCGATTGAGCTTGGTAAAAAATCCCAATCGGAATCTTACTGTCATCAGGATCTAACAAGAGCTCAATGGCCTTTAATTTATCAGTAGGATCGTAGTCAGCCCCTAATTCGTGGGTCCGTTCCTTATAATAGGCATAAGTATTACGCTTATTAAAGGAGACACAGGGCTGAAGGATGTCGACTAAGGCGTAGCCTTTGTGGTCGAGAGCGGCGTGCATGATCTTGGCCAAATGCTCTTGATTACCCGAAAAAGACCGGGCAACAAAGCTGGCCCCAGCGGAAATAGCCACTAGTAAGGGATTAAAAGGAATGATCCGGTTACAAGACGCTCCCTTTTGAATGCTGGCACAGGAATCCGAAGTTGGGGAAGTTTGCCCCTTGGTCAGGCCATAAATTTGATTATCGTGGACAAAGTGGGTGATATCAACATTACGCCTAATGTTATGGAGGAAATGATTGCCCCCTTCACCGTAAGAATCCCCGTCACCAGTATTGACAATGACGGTTAAGTCGTTGTTGACCATTTTAATGGCAACTGCAGCTGGCAGTGACCGCCCGTGTAGGCCAGAAAAACCATTGGCCGAGACGTACTGGTTGGTTTTGGCAGCCTGGCCGATTCCACCGACAAGAACGACCTTGTGGGGGGCCAGATCGCGTTCATTTAAAACCTTGGTCATGGTGTCGAGGATGGGGAAGTTTCCGCAACCTGGGCACCAAGCTGTTTCATACTTGGTAAATTGCTTACTCATGGGCTCCTCCTTGGGCTAAGATATCATCGACTGAAAGCTGCCGACCATCGTACTTAAGAATGCTTGAATGACAGGTGATCGAAGTTGTCTGACGAATCAATGAGGCCAACTGACCGGTGGCGTTTTGTTCGACGTTGATCACTTTTTTAGCTTGGCCAGCGTATTTTAACAAATTTTTAGTGGGCAAGGGATAGACGTCGCTAAAAAGTAGGGCCCCGTAGTGGTGGCCGCCTAGATTAAGGCGATCGACGGCTTCTTTAATGGCGTTAGCGGTCGAGCCAAAAGCAATAAAAAGCGTTTGACAGTTTTCGTCGCCATAGAATTCCGGCTCGAGCAATTCTTCTTTTAAAGCCGCAAGTTTGGCCGCTCGTTTTTCAACCATCTGCTTACGAACACTAGCGGACTCAGTAATTTGGCCGTTTTCATCGTGCTCATCACTATCGACGCGAACCAAAGCTTTTGTCTGGCCGGGGTAGCGAAGGGGAGAGATGCCATTTTTGCTTAACTGGTAGCGCTTATAATCCTTGTCAGGCGCCTGATCGAGGGGCTGATCCCCTGGTGAGTAGACTAAGTCAGGATTAAAAAGGGCCGTTGTGAGCGTTGAATCGGCCAGGTATTGGTCACTCAGTAAGATCACCGGGATCTGATATTTCTTGGCTAGGCCAAAGGCCCGGGCTGTTTGATAAAAGCAATCTTGGTGGTCGCGCATGGCAATGACCATGCGGGGAAATTCCCCTTGCGAAGCTGCGATGACAAAATTTAAATCGGATTGCTCGGTTCGGGTGGGCAGGCCCGTGGCCGGTCCCGGTCGTTGGATATTGGCAATAACGACGGGAATCTCGGCAATACCGGAAAAACCCAGGGCCTCGACCATTAAGGAAAAACCGCCGCCGGAAGTCCCGGTCATGGCCGGGCTGCCGGCGTATGCCGCCCCAAGGGCCATGTTAATGGCGGCAATCTCGTCTTCCGCTTGCTCGACACAAATGGCCATGGCCTTACTTTGCTCGGTGAAGAAATTTAAAATAGAGGTCGCCGGTGACATGGGATAAGCCGAGTAAAAGCCAATCCCACCGGCTAAGGCGCCAAGGCCGATGGCGGTATTGCCATTGACAACCATATAGTTTTTAAGATCACCGGCCTCAAATTCGCGACGTGATTCAAGCAGATCATAGCCCTTGTTAATGGCCTGGTGGTTAATGTCGACTAAATCACTGCGCATATTGGCGACAAGAATGTCGCGAAGATCATCGATCGGGTAGGCGTAAATTTTTAAGAGGGCCCCAAGGGCGACTGAATTTAAGACTTTGATATTGCCCAAGTCTTTGGCAATTGCCCGTAGTGGCAGGGCGATGACCCGGTCATCCTTAAGTTTAAGGGCCTCATCACAGAGGATAAAGCCATCCTCCTTAAGATCAGTGATGTGGTCGTCAAAGGTTACTTGGTCAACGGCAAAAAAGCCATCGAGTTTCTGACAGTGGGAATTAACCTCTTGCTTACCGAAACGAATTTGTGAAAAATTATGACCACCGCGAACACGGGACATAAAATCGCGGTGGACAAAAAAATGACTGCCCGACGATTTAAGAAATTGTTCGAGCAGGGCCGACATGGTTTCGATCCCATCGCCGGCCGCTCCTCCGAGTAATATATTATTCAAAAAAATCCCTCCCTTAAATATAGTTTTGGTCTTACTAATGAATTTACCCGATAATGGCCATAAGTATCAAAAGCAATCGAAAATAAAGAAGACTTAAGAATGCGTTTATTTAGTGGGGCGGAAAATAAAATAATCTTGTCATTTTAAAGGCCTTGAGTTATAATGGTTACGTCGTGCTAGATGGAGAGATAGCGGCGCTTTGTAACCTGCAATCCGCTACAGCAGGGTTGAATTCCCCATGGAGGCTTCGGGCTTTGAGGTCTGCCGGAGGCAAGTGGTGTTGACAGTTGGACCCTTCGCAATAGAAACTTATGAACCCCGTCAGGTCAGGAATGAAGCAGCGGTAAGTGAGATCTTTTATGTGCCGGAGGATACTCTGACTCGAGCAAACGACCAAAGTAACGCTCGGAGACTGATTGCCGAAGTGGGGTGCACGACAAAATTCTTAATATCAATGTTAATTGATATTTTTTTTTGCTCAAAATAGTGATTAAAAGTAGCCGACAGAGGTATAAAATAGGGTAAGTCCAATAAAAATTAGTAATCACCTGTATTTTACCAGAAAGATTGTTATAATAGGAATAATTAAAATAAACAATAGCGTCTGACTCGGAGTCAGATGACACTATAAAGATTGAGGGGGATAGTATGCGATTTTTTCAAGTAAAACCAGCAATATATTATGGCCACGATGCGCTAAAGCGAATTGAAGAGTATAATTTTAAAAAAGTATGCATCGCAACCGACCAAGGAATGATTAAATTTGGTATTTTAAAGATGTTAACCGATCGATTAGATAAGATGGGGGTGGAATATCATGTTTTCTCAGACATTGAATCCGACCCGTCAACGGAGGTTGTCCAAAAAGGCCTTGTTCATATTATTGGCAGCAAGCCGGATGGCCTGATTGCTATCGGCGGCGGATCGGTCATTGATGCGGCTAAGGCGATTATCTTTTATTTTATGAAATTTAAAGAAATTTTTGTTGAAGAGCGCTATGTCCATAAACCAGAATTTATAGCTATTCCAACAACCGCTGGTACCGGTTCGGAAGTGACCGAGTATGCTGTTATTACCGATAATGAGAAAAACGTAAAAATTCCTTTGGTTGATGATCTGATGATGCCAGACGTCGCCATTCTCGATCCTAAATTGATTGAAAGCGTGCCGGCAGCGGCAACGGCAGCAACCGGTATGGATGTTTTAACCCATGCCATCGAAGCCTTTATCTCGACAAATAACAATCCTTTTTCCCGGTGTTACGCTGATAAGGCCGTGGAATTAGTCTTTAAGAGCCTCTATGATAGTTATCAAAATGGCTCAGATATGGAAGCTAAATCGAGCATGCAAATCGCCTCGTGTATGGCTGGAATTGCCTTTAATAGCGCTGGACTGGGCATTGCCCACAGTATCTCCCATGCCTTTGGGGCGATTTTTAGCCTGCCCCATGGTTTGGCAAATGCCATCGTCTTACCCTATGTAATTAGGCATAATGGCCAAAGCGAAGAAGTCCAACAGCAATACCAACGCCTGCTTAGTGGCGCGGGCATCCTTAATGTGACTGGGGACGCAACCGAAACCCTTTATAAGAGTGTTGTGACCTTGAGTAAGTCCTTAAAGATTCCGACTTGCTTAAAGGATTATGGGGTCAGCGAAGAGGACTATCTAGAGGCGCGGACGGTTATGCTAGAAAAAGCCATGGCTGATGTTTGTACCACCACCAATCCGGTGGCGGTTGATCAGGCGGCCATGAAGACGGTTATGGATCAAATCTATTACGGGTCTTAAAACTAAAGAACTAAAAAACAAGAGGAGTCGCAAAAGCGGCTCCTCTTGTTTTTTAAGTGTGATTATAAGTGAATCTTTGTTATAATCAATGGAGATTTGATCATGCATTTAAATAATAGCAAACTGTTTAAAAGTTACATCATTGAAGCCAGTAAGCTAACACCGACGATGGCAATGATGATACCAAGGACTAAGAAGACCAGTTGGATAATAATTAGGACTAAGCCGATTGTTTTTCCGGTCTTTGCTTTTTGATTAGCCGGATCAGCAGCCAGCTCTTTCTTGCCATTGATAAAAGCTAAAATAGCAAAAACCAAGCCGGCGATACTGACAATTGATGAAATCGTCGCGAAACCAAGAAGCGTCAAAACAATATTAACCGGGATAGCGATGAGTGCCATGATGCCAAAGGTGTAGCCTTTCATACCAAATTCAAAATTCATTTTTCTACCTTCTTTCTTATGTAATTATAAAGTAATTGCCTAAGTATTATACCCCGAAAATAAAAATGAAACTAGCTTTTTATAGAATAAAACTTTTTACGATTAAAAAAAAGAGAGGGCCAATGAAAAATTATCACGTCTTTAAAGAAAAATATGATCTAAAACTAAATCCCCAACAAGAGCAGGCCTTACTTAAAAAAGAAGGTCAGGTCCTCTTATTAGCTGTGCCTGGAAGTGGCAAGACGACCGTGATCATTAATCGGATTGCCTACTTAGTGATGGTTGAAAAAATCAAGGCGGAATCGATTTTGACCTTGACCTTTAGCCGGATGGGGGCAAGGGATTTAAAAAAACGCTATGAAAAAAGTTTTGGCAGCCACGAAAAAAACTTGCAATTTTCCACCATCCATAGTTTTTCCCTTTCCGTTATCCGTTATTACGAACGTGAGTTTGGGCGGCGAGCCTTTGATGTCTTGGCAAATGTGACGCCGGTTATTCGAAAACTCTACCGAGAGGTATTTAAGGCCTATGTTGGCGAGAACGAATTAAATGAGATTATCCAGCGGATTGGCTACGTTAAAAATATGATGCTTAGCAAAGAAGAGATTGCTAAGATGCCGGCCCTAGAGATCGATTTTCCCAAGCTCTTAGCCGCCTATGATGCCTATAAACAAAAAAATGCCTTGATGGATTTTGATGATTTGTTAAAATATACCTATGGCTTGTTAAAAAGGCACCCATCGATGCTAGAGGAATTTAGAAATCGCTACTGCTACATTCATTTAGATGAAGCCCAAGATACGTCAAAAATTCAATTTAAAATTATTGAATTGTTAGTTGGTGAAAATGGTAATTTTTTTGTCGTTGGCGACGAAGACCAAAGCATCTATGGCTTTCGTGGGGCCTATCCGGCCTTTTTACTAGACTTTAAAAAAAGGTGGCCGGGGGGCCATCTCCTCTTGATGGAGACAAACTATCGCAGCAGCCGGGAAATTGTCAACAAGGCCAATGCCTTTATCAAGCTTAATGATGAGCGTTATGAGAAAAAAATGATTAGCGTCAATGGCCCGGGCATTCCAATTGTCCGCGAAAAGCTTAAATCGGCTGAAGACCAATATCGCTTTATTATCCAATCGATCTTAAAAGAGGGCAAGGAAACAGCCGTTTTATACCGCAATAATGAATCGGCCATCCCCTTGGTTGATCTCTTTGATCGAGAGGGGATCCCCTACCTGATCAAGGAACATAATTCGGCTTTTTTTAACCATTTTATTTTAAAAGACATTGAAAAGTTTTATCACTTTGCCAACAATCAACATGACGCCGCCTCCTTTCAGGACATCTATTATAAGATGGACCTGGCCCTGTCAAAAGAAATGATGCATCGGGTGACTTCGCAAAAGAAATTAAATGAGTCGGTCTTAAAAGCCATCATCCGCTTAAATAAAGATAAGTCATGGCTTCGAAAGGCCCTCGACAAGGCCGATAAAAGTTTTGAATCTTTAAAAGGAGCGTCCCCCCAAGCCGGTATTGAGATGATTCTCGATGGCCTTGGCTACCGGGAGTATTTAAATTTTCGGATCAATTCCGGCCAATCAGAAGAGCGAATCGAGCAAAAATTATCGGTCCTTAATATCCTATCCGGCCGAGTCGACAATTTTCCCGCCTATTTTGAGTATTTACAAGCCCTAAATGAAAAACTAAAGCAGACCCAGGTCCATGCCGGGAAAAAACCACGGGTTACCCTGTCGACCTTTCATTCCAGTAAGGGCCTAGAATTTGAAAAAGTCTTTATCATCGATGCCTCAGAAGGCCAGATACCCAGCAGCGCCAGTAAGGAAAATCCGACTTTATACAGTGAAGAAGTCCGCTTGTTTTATGT
Source organism: uncultured Lachnospiraceae bacterium (assembly GCA_964632785.1). Taxonomy (GTDB): domain Bacteria; phylum Bacillota; class Clostridia; order Eubacteriales; family Eubacteriaceae; genus Acetobacterium. Next base: position 38,895 of record CAZWEU010000010.1, read on the forward strand.
CGCTATTACCAGGGCCAAGGATGAACTTATTTTTTTAGTGGTTAATAATAAGAGGAAAGGGATCTTTCCCTCCCCCTTTATTGGCTATTTGATTGAAGGGCTAGCGAAGAAAAAGCCCCTTAATCAAAGAAAAAAAGACCTAAGGCCCAGGCATAGGACGCTTTTTTCTGAGGAAGAAAAGGATCTTTCCACCGTTGATGAAAAAGAACTAGCCAATTATCAAGTTGGGGGTCTCCTGACCCACCGCCGTTTTGGTCGGGGCGAAATTCTCGAAAAAACCGGTGTGGTGATCAATGTGCGTTTTGAAAAAGTCGGTGATAAAAAAATGAATTTAGCCGTCTGTCTTGAAAACGGCGTAATTAAAGTTTGATTTTACAGTAAAAATTGGCTATAATTAAGTTATAACTTTCACAAGTCTCGAGAAAGGATGGATAGCAAGATAAAAAAAGAGAAGAACCGTTTTAAAATTGTTCTTAATGAAAGGCTCGAAGAAGATTCAGGATGCCGGATCATTGAGGACCGGGAAACAGGCATTAACTATTTATATCATTATGATCGTTTTGGAGGCGGTTTGACCGTATTGATTGACGATGAAAAAGAACCCTTGATCGCTCCAGAACAATAGATCGATTTTTTCATAGGGACTAAAAGGGTTTGTTTAAAAAGATTACAAAATAATAGGAGGTATTTTATGAGTACATACATTCAAGAGGTAATGGCAAGAGAAGTTCTAGATTCGCGGGGAAACCCAACCATTGAGGTTGATGTTTACCTTGAAGATGGGACCTTAGGAAGAAGCATTGTTCCATCAGGAGCTTCGACCGGGGCTTTTGAAGCCGTTGAATTAAGAGATGGCGATGTCAAGCGCTACCTGGGAAAAGGTGTGTTAAAAGCGGTTGACAATGTCGCCTATGCTGCCGAATACATTATTGGCTTAGATGCGACGGATCAAGTTGGTCTTGATGCCGCTTTAATCGCCCTTGATGGGACTGACAATAAAGGCAAGCTTGGTGCTAATGCCATCTTAGGAATTTCGATGGCGACAGCCTATGCAGCGGCCGAATCTTTAGGCATGCCCTTATACCGCTACTTGGGTGGTGTTAATGCCAAGACCCTGCCAACGCCAATGATGAATATCTTAAACGGTGGTGAGCATGCCGATAATAACGTTGATATTCAAGAATTTATGATTATGCCAGTGGGCGCAACATCGATGAGAGAAGCTGTCCGAATCGGGGCGGAAATCTTCCATGAACTTAAAAAAGTATTATCCGCACGGGGCATGGCAACTTCAGTTGGTGATGAAGGTGGATTTGCGCCGAATCTTGCATCCAACGAAGAAGCCCTGCAAGTTATTGTTGATGCCATTAAAAAAGCCGGTTATAAACCGGGTGAAGATGTTAAATTAGCCATGGATGTTGCAGCGACGGAAATGTATGATGCCAAAACAAAAAAATACAACTTAAAAGGCGAAGGCGTTGAAAAAACGGCTGAAGAAATGATCGATTTTTATGAAATGTTAATCGATAAGTACCCCATCGTTTCCGTGGAAGATGGATTAGACGAAGAAGATTGGGAAGGGTGGAAATTAATGACCGATCGCTTGGGTCAAAAAGTTCAATTAGTTGGCGATGACTTATTTGTGACCAACACCACACGCTTGAAAAGAGGAATTGACGAAGGCATTTCTAACTCAATCTTAATTAAAGTAAACCAGATTGGAACCTTGACAGAAACCCTCGATTCAATTGAAATGGCTAAAAAAGCCGGCTTTACCTGTGTCGTATCCCATCGCTCCGGCGAGACGGAAGATGTCACCATTGCCGATTTAGTTGTGGCCGTAAACGCCGGTCAAATTAAAACGGGAGCCCCATCACGAACCGACCGGGTTGCTAAATATAATCAATTGATGCGAATTGAAGAACAATTAGGGGAATTAGCCGTTTATGCGGGCAATGATGCATTCTATAACCTTAAATAATTAACCTAGTTAATGAAAGTAACTAAATTTAAATAAAAAGTCGCCCTGCCCTTTGGGCAGGGTCTTTTTGATCGAGGAGGATTAAAATGAAATTAAAAGGTGTCGCCATTGCTTCTCACCCACCGGTTCTCATTCCGGAGGTGGGACAAGGCAAAGAAAAAGAAGCTGCCCAAACATTACAAGGTATGCGGGAATTGATGCAAAAAATCGTTAGCTTAAAACCCAAAACAATTGTCTGCATCACCCCCCATGGCAATGTTTTTCGCGATGGCGTTTCGGTCATTTACGAAAACCGTTTATCAGGAAGCCTTAAAGCCTTTGGCCATGGTCAGATTGAAATTGAAAAAAAATGTGATATGGCCTTGCTTGATGAACTTAATGAAAGTTTTGCTAAAAACCAAGCCCATAGTATTTTTTTAAACCAGAAAGCAGCCACGGACTATAATCTTGATTTGGAAATGGATCATGGTATCCTGGTTCCACTTTATTTTTTAGAACAGTATTATCAGGATTATCAGATCGTCCACATCAGTATCGGTCACTTAAGTTTGATTGAACTCTATAAAACGGGGAGCTATATTCGCCAGGCCATTGAAAAAAATAATAAGGATACCATTATCTTGGCCAGTGCCGACTTATCCCATTGTCTAAAGGATGAAGGGCCTTATGTCTTTAATCAAATGGGACCGGTTTTTGATGAAAACATTATCACCGGCCTGAAGACAAAAAATTACTATTCGATTTTGACCATTCCCCACCAGGTTTATGAACCGGCCGGTCAATGTGGCTTAAGGCCGATTGTGATGAGTTTAGGGGCCCTCGATGGCTATCAAACGACATCAGAGGTTTATTCCTATGAAGGTCCCTTTGGCGTCGGCTATCTCAGTGCTTTTATTGACTTAAAAGATCAGCAAGATGAAAGCCTGATCAAGCGCTATGAAAAAGACCAACAAATTGTTTATAAAGAGCGGCGGTCGGCCGAATCCCCCTATGTGGCCCTGGCCCGAGCGACCATCAATACCTGGGTCCAACGGGGGCGAAAATTAAATTTTGACCAGTACTCAAGCCAAGTGGCGGTTGAAAAGGAGGCTTTGACCGACTTAAGGACCAAGCAAGCGGGTGTCTTTGTCTCTCTTCATAAGCAAGGCGAATTAAGGGGCTGTATTGGAACGACCTCAGCAGTGACCGATAACATTGCCGAGGAGATTATTCGTAATGCCATTGAGGCGGCCAGCTATGATCCCCGCTTTATGCCGGTTGAAGAGGAAGAATTGGTCGATCTGGAGATTAAGGTAGATGTCCTAGAAGCGGCCCAAGCCATTGACAGCATCAAGGACTTGGATGTTAAGAAATATGGGGTGATTGTCGAAAAAGATCTCAACCGGGGTTTGTTACTCCCCGACTTAGAGGGGATTGAGACGGTTGAAGACCAAGTTGCCATTGCCCGGCAAAAAGCCCAAATCCCCAAAGAAGCCACGGACGTCAAGCTCTACCGCTTTAAGGTGACCCGCCACCAGTAATGATGGGGATTAGCTTAGAAAAGGCGACCGGAAGGGCTAGACCATCAATTTGCTCAGGTCCTAAAAAGAGTCCCTCCTGAAAGGAAGCAGGATCGTTTGAGGCCTTGGGCCTTAGCTGGTAAGGAGTCTTTGTTTCCTCAAGCAAAGATGGGAGGGTGTAAGAATAAAGAGTCATTTCCCAGATAATGTGAGAAAAAACATGGCGGGCCCGGCCAATTAAAACCGGTTCTAAGAGGCCGGGAAAAAGCGTTTTTAAATAAGTGGTGATGGATTCCCCTTTAGTGGTGGTGGCTTGGACAATTGGAAAAGCCCACAGATTAGAGAGGAGTCCTTTTTTTGGCCGCTTGATTAGAAAGTAGTGGCCAGCTTGCTTGACAATGCCAACTTCCATTTGCTGTATGATTGGTTTGGTTTTTTTCTTTTTAATCGGAAGGGCATCCTGAGTGCCTTGCTTAAAGGCCAGGCAGCCGGAAGAAATTGGACAGACCAGGCATTTAGGACCTTTAGGGCGACAGACTAAGGCCCCCAGCTCCATCAAGGCTTGATTAAAAGCCCCGACCCGAGGGGGGAGAATAGTCTCAAGCCAATTGCTAATAATTTTTTTAGTCGCATTTTGGTTGATATCAAGCGGACTATTAGCGTAGCGGCTAATGACCCGTAAGACATTACCATCGACAGCCGTAACCGCTTCATTATAAGCAATACTGGCAATGGCCCCACCGGTGTATGGGCCAATCCCCGGTAGCTTAAGCAGGCCTTGGTAGCTTTTAGGCAAGACGCCACCATAGTCAGAGACGACTAGTTGGGCAGCCTTATGGAGGTTGCGGGCCCGGGAGTAGTAACCGAGTCCTTGCCAGGCTCTTAAGATAGCATCCTCTGGGGCTTGGGCCAGACTGTCAAGGCTGGGGAATTTTTTAATAAAGTCATTAAAGTAAGGGATAAGGGTGTCAATTTGCGTCTGCTGGGCCATAATTTCAGAAACCCAGATCAGATAAGGATCTTTCGTTTGGCGAAAAGGCAGGTCGCGTTTATTTTTATCAAACCAGTCCAGCAAATTTTCTTGAAGAAGGGTGGGGTCAGAAACACTTAGGCCAGAAAAAGTTGTCATCGTTCCTCCGTAAGCTTTATTTAATAAGAACTATTATAGCCGAAGAAACTGTAAAGAGCCTTGAGGCCAAATGGCCTGTTAAGGCCAAAAAACTAAGAATGACTTGGACTAGCCCCCACAAGCATCTTTAAATTTCGAAGAATAGGCTTTTTTGTGGGACCGAGTCTCCATTGCGCGTAAATATTAGGGACAAAAACCTTGACAGCAAATCGTTCAGATGTTAGAATACATGTAACAGATATGTAACTAAGTAGAAAGATTTGGACGCAAGATGAAAGGCATTTTTATGAAGAAGACAAAAAAACCGGAGGGTTTGCTCGCGAAATTTCCAGGCATCAAAATAGGGATTATGACTTTAATTCTTTTATTAATTGTCGGTGTTTCCAGTGCATTTACCCTCGAAAAGGAAATCGAGGTTTCTTATCAAGGTGAGACAGTCCTTGCTAGAGGCAAACTGCTTGAGAGCCTTGAAGAAGTCCTCGTCGCCAACAATCTTCCCGTTAGTGATAGATATCAATATAGCAAAGCCTTGTCATCCTTATTTAAGGATGTGGCAAGTATTAAAATTAGTGAGAAAAGTTCAGGAAAGCTCTTTGTTGGAGAGGAGTCTCAAGTTTATTATGCCGGGACGATCACCGTTGGTGATTTGCTGGCTAAAATGAAGGTTGAGCTCGGTGAGAATGACCGGGTTGAGCCATCTATCGACACGATTATTTCTGATGCAACAGGAGATATTCGTGTTATTCGCGTGGACATAAAAGAGGAGTCCTCAATCAGGGAAATTCCTATGGAAGTCAGTATCAGTGAGAACAAATCATTGCCCGTTGGCTCGCGAGTCGTCAAACAGGTGGGTCAAAATGGCAAGAGCAATGTGATTGAACGGGTTTATTACGAAAATGGCGCCGAGGTCAGGCGCGAAACCATCAAAATTCAGATTACGACGGTTCCCCAAGAAGAGATTATTGAAGCCGGACCAGCGACAACGGTGACGGTTCCCACCGCCGTTAAAGTAAAAGGGTCGTCGGGTAATGTCAATGTTGAAAAAAGTGATGTTGGCGAAAGTCAGGCAAGCCTTAATGATGAAAGGGGCTTTAGCGGAAGTATGATCGTTGAAGCCACCGCTTATGCGCCAACGGGCAATAGAACAGCCTCAGGAACAGTGCCAAAAGCGGGAAGAACGATTGCTTCATGGAGTGGCTTACCATTTGGAACCAAAGTCTATATTCCGGCCCTGGGTGGTGTCTATACCGTCGAAGATCGGGGTGGGGCAGTCACTTATGGGATCATTGATATCTTTATGGATTCCCCAGCCGAATGCACTGCTTGGGGGCGCCAGAAAATCGAAATTTATTTTATGGATTAATTTTGATAGTATATAAAAGCGATTGCCAAGGTGATCGCTTTTTTTAATGTCATAAAAGAGAGTGAAAAAGAGAAAGATTGACTAAAGTACTTGTCTTTTATAGGGGAAAATGGTTATACTTATAGGGGAAAATTAGCGGCTATAAAAGCTTGGAGGAAAAATGGAAATAAAGATCATTAAAACAGAAGCACCAAAAAATAAGCCAAAAGAAAGTGAACTAACCTTTGGCGAGCGCTTTACCGACCATATGTTTACAATGGACTATACTGAGGGGCGAGGCTGGCATGATCCAACAATTATGCCTTATGGCCCGATTGAACTGATGCCGGCGGCCATGGTGCTACACTATGCCCAAGAAGTCTTTGAAGGCCTAAAAGCCTATCAATCACCAAGTGGTGAGATCCAATTATTTAGACCTCTAGAGAATTTTAAGCGGCTTAACCGATCCAATGAAAGAATGTGTATTCCCCAAATTGATGAAGTCTTTTTACTAGAGGCTCTAAAAAAATTGGTTAAATTGGATGCTGGCTGGATTCCCAAGTCTCCCGGGACGTCTCTTTATATTCGACCCTTTATTTTTGCCACCGATCCTTTTATTGGGGTCGGTGTGTCAAAGCGCTATAAATTTATGATCATTATGTCACCGGTCGGCTTTTATTACCAGGGGGGGATGAGCCCGAGCCGTATTTATGTCGAGAGTGACTATGCCAGAACGGTCCGTGGTGGGACCGGCGAAGCCAAGTGTGGGGGCAATTATGCCGGTGGCCTGGCGGCCGAGAAAAAAGTTAAAGAAATGGGCTTTGATCAAATCTTATGGCTCGATGGCGAAAAGCGGTCCTATATTGAAGAAGTGGGGACCAGCAATGTCTTTTTCTTAATTGATGACGTTTTTGTCACGCCGTCACTAGAGGGAACGATTCTAGCCGGGATCACCCGAAAATCAGTGCTTGAACTACTTGAACATTGGGATGAAAAAATCGAAGAGCGCCGCATCACCATTGAGGAGTTATATGAAGCCGATCAAAAAGGCCGAATTAAAGAAGTTTTTGCCACCGGGACAGCAGCAGTCATCTCGCCGATTGGAACCCTAGCCTGGCAAGGCCAAGAAATGGTCTTTAATGAGGGAAAAATTGGCAAATATGCCCAGAAGATTTACGATAGCCTTTATGGAATTCAAACCGGTCAGGTCGAGGACTTTCACAATTGGATTGAAAAAATATAAAAGATAAAAAAGATCGCTTCAAGTCCTTGACATTTCTTAAATTCACTGTTATTATTATGATTGCATTTTGAAACAGCGAGAGGTACCGAAGCGGTCATAACGGGGCGGTCTTGAAAACCGTTAGGGTGCAAGCCCACGTGGGTTCGAATCCCACCCTCTCGGCCATCAAATGCATTATTTATGTCAATTGCCTTTGGAGAAGTACTCAAGTGGCTATAAGAGGTGCCCCTGCTAAGGGCATAGGCCGTTTACACGGTGCGTGGGTTCAAATCCCACCTTCTCCGCCAGTTTTAAATAGGCTTAAATATGAATTAAAAGATAAACCCGCTAGGAGAGTAGCGGGTTTTTTGTTGCATTAAAATATTTTTCTAATATTTCCTCTTTCACCTCATTATTATTAGCTGCCATAAAGAAAAAACCATCTGAATTGTAGGCTAATTCTTGATCAATAAAATTATGGGTTCCCCCTAATTCTTCTAAGATAATGACTGCTGCTGCAATATCCCAAATATAGATGCTAGCGGCCATATAAACATGGATTCTATTTAAACCAATATGAATGATTCTCAGTACTGCCG
>CAZWEU010000011.1:0-46035 GCA_964632785.1 uncultured Lachnospiraceae bacterium
GAAAAAACCATGCCTCAGGGTGTGGTTTTTTTGTCTCAAATTGAGACACGATGAGACGAATTGAGAACGTTTATTCTCAAATTGAGACACGATGAGGATAAGCAAGAAATAGTCTTGGCTAAAGTTGCTTTACAAAGGCTTGAGATCGCCGAATAAATAAAAAATAATGAAATTAATACTTTTGGCATGGATCTTGCTTACTTATATAGCAAGCAAAGAAATTGTGCTTAGTGATCGTAAGGCCATAGTGATGATTCACCAAAGAATGATCACTACAAAGATAAAAGGAGGTGGACTGGGGATTAGGGATGGCAAAAAGCGGTTTAAGAAGTGGGATTCAAGTGGTTATGAGTCTATTAAAAAGGAGGAATTATTTTGAAACTGTCAAACGAGAATATCATTGAGATGTATACCAAGATGCTTAAGATTCGAAAATTTGAAACGCGTGCGATGAATCTTTTTGCAGAAGGTCAAGTCGGGGGATTCGTTCACCTTTACATTGGTGAAGAAGCTATTGCAACAGGAGCTTGCTCTAGCCTCAGAGAAGATGATTACATTACCAGTACCCACCGTGGCCATGGTCACATCATTGCTAAGGGTGGCGAATTAAAGTATATGATGGCAGAACTCTTTGGAAAAGAAACCGGCTACTGTAAGGGTAAAGGCGGTTCTATGCATATTGCTGATGCAACCAAAGGAATTCTTGGGGCCAATGGGATTGTTGGTGCCGGCCACAATATTGCCGCCGGAGCCGGTCTTGCCTTTCAGTACAGAGGAACCGATCAAGTTTGTGCCTGCTTCTTTGGCGATGCCTCCACCAACCAAAGCACCTTCCATGAAGGCTTAAACCTTGCCAGCACTTGGAAATTGCCGGTTGTCTTTATTTGTGAAAACAATGGTTATGGGATCTCCGTTAGCCAGGCCAGACACCAAAACATTACCGATATATCCCAACGGGCGGTTTCTTATAATATCCCCGGAATCACGGTTGACGGAAATGATGTCTTTGCCGTTCGAGAAGCGGTCGATGAAGCCGTTGCCCGGGCGCGAAAAGGTCTGGGACCGACCTTAATTGAATGCAAAACCTATCGCTGGCGCGGACACTTTGAGGGCGACCCGACCCCTTATCGGACAAACGAAGAAGTTGAGCAATGGAAGAAAAAGGATCCGATCCCCAGAGTCGAAAAATATATGCTTGACAATGATGTGATGACCAAGGAAGAACTCGATAAACTAAATAGCGAAATTGATACATTAGTTGAAGAAGCTGTTGATTTTGCACTTGAGAGCAATTACCCGGACGTGTCAACGGCTGTCTTGGATGTTTATACTGATATAGTAGAGGAGGGGCGATCAAGATGAGAAAAATGACATATGGCGAGGGAATCAGAGAAGGAATGCGGATAAAAATGCTGGAAAACCCGGATGTATTTATCTTTGGTGAAGATGTTGGTCTTTACGGAGGATGCTTTGGTGTAACGGCAGGAATGTTTGCTGAATTTGGTGAAATGCGGGTTCGTGATACACCAATTTCTGAAGGTGCCATTATTGGTTCAGCAGTTGGTTCAGCAGCTCTGGGCCTGCGACCGATTCCGGAACTGATGTTTGTTGACTTTTTAACCGTTGGCATGGATCAACTGGTCAATCAAGCGGCTAAAATGCGGTATATGTTTGGTGGACATCTCAAACTGCCCATGGTAGTTCGTCTTCCATCCGGTGGTGGGGTTGCTGCTGCGGCCCAACATTCCCAATCACTTGAAGCTTGGTTAACCCATGTGCCGGGCTTAAAGGCTGTTTATCCTTCTAATGCCCAAGATGCGATTGGCTTGATGTTAACGGCCATTGATGACGATAATCCCGTTATTTACTTTGAAAATAAAACACTTTATGCCATGCCAAGTGAAGTTGAAGATGAGGTAAAACCGATTCCCCTCGGCAAAGGGAATATCAAAAGAGAAGGTAGTGATGTGACCATTATTACCTATGGCAAGCAAGTCTATGATGCTTTAGAAGCAGCGGAAATGTTAGAGGCTGATGGAATTGATGTCGAAGTGATCGATTTGCGATCTCTCTATCCACTCGACACAGAAATGATCTTTGAATCCGTTAAGAAGACCCATAAGGTGGTTTTAGTCTCAGAAGAAGTCAAACGTGGTGGCTATATTGGTGACATTGCAGCCATCATTGCCGAAGAGTGTTTCTATGAGTGTGATGCCCCGATTAAACGCGTCGGTGCCCTCAATGTCCCCATTCCCTTTAGTGGTGTCTTAGAAGAATATGTTCTACCAAATGCAGTTGATGTTGTACAGGCAGTCAAAGCATTGTTCTAGACAATAATTAGAGTACCTTTATTGTTTTGGAAATAATCAGCAGATTGAGGATTATTTCCAAAACTCTTTCAAAAAAAGAAGGTGGTGATATAATGAATTCAATTGGTATTATTGCCAATCCGGCTTCGGGAAAAGATATAAGAAGGCTGGTTTCTCATGCAACGGTGATCGATAATAATGAAAAAATTAATATTGTCGAACGGGTGATTTTGGGGGCCCAGAAAAATGGAATTGACAAGGTCTATATAATGACGGATGCCTATAATATGGGTTATCGGATCAAGGATAAACTTCAAACCTCGGGAGAACTTAAATGTGAAATTGAGGTTTTTGATTTTTTTAAAGAAGATGGGATTGAGGACACTTATCAAGCCGTTCGATTAATGAATGAGGCAAAGGTAGGTTGCATTGTCACCCTTGGCGGTGATGGCACCAATCGAGCGGTTGCCAAAGAAAGCAATGACATCCCCTTGATTGCCATATCGACGGGGACAAATAATGTTTACCCGGACATGATTGAGGGAACACTGGCTGGTATTGCCGCAAGTGTGGTAGCATCGGGTAAATTTGATAGCAGTCTCTTTACAACAAAAGACAAGCGATTGGAGATTTATCAAGATGGGGAGCTTCGTGATATTGCCCTCATTGACGCGGTCACCTCAAGAGAAGTGGTCTTGGGATCGCGGGCTATTTGGCTGATCGAAAATATTGAAAGAATATTTGTTGCCCGGTGTCACCCGGCATCGATTGGTTTTTCGTCAGTGGTCGGAGGCAAGGTGATTATCACCGAGGCTGATGATTTTGGGGCCTATGTGGCTGTTAATATGGAAAAACCGAAAATCCACACACCCATAGCAGCCGGAGTGGTTCTGGCAATTGGGACCGATGACCCGGTTATTTTAGGATTTAAAGAGGATTATGAATTTACTACTTATTGTCGCGGGACCATTGCCTTAGACGGGGAACGGGAAATTGTCTTTCGTAAAGGAGAAAACTTTACAATAAAGCTTACGCGAAATGGCCCGGTCCGGGTTGATGTTAAAAAAGCCATTGAAGTTGGCCAAAAAAATGATTTTTTTGCAGTAAATAGATAGAAAAAGGAGCGGATAAGATGGCAAAATTTATGGTTATGCCCAAACTTGGTCTAACAATGACGGAGGGGAATATTGCGGATTGGCGCAAAACAGAAGGTGATCCAATTGAGCTGGGCGAAATTATTTTTGAAGTTGAAACGGATAAGATCACCAAAGAATTTGAATCACCAGTCGCTGGCGTCCTACGAAAAATACTGGTCTCAGAGGGAACGGTTGGTGTTTTAAAACCGATTGCCATCGTGGGAACAGCGGATGAGGATATTTCAGCCCTCTTGGCCCAAGCCCAAGCAGGGGTAAAAGAAGAAGCCCCTGCCCAAGCGGCGGTTGAAGAAAAAGAAGTCTCTAAGGCAGTTGCGCGAAAGCCTGGCGAGCGGGTAAAAGCCTCAGCCCGGGCTAAAAAAATTGCCAAAGATTTAGGTCTCGATATTTCAGAAATCCCTGGCACCGGTCCCGGTGGGGCCATTACCGAAAAGGATATTCAGGCTTTTGCTGACCAGCCAAAGGCCCAAAAGGTATCCGGGACGGCAGCGGCCGTTGCTAAAGGCCTGGGGGTTGACCTTGAGACGATTATCAAAGACGGTCGGATTATGAAGGCTGATGTTTATAAATTTAAAATGAACGAGGACTTATTTAAATTTGCGCAACCGGAAGAATATCATAAACCCATGAGTGGCATGCGAAAAGTCATTGCCAAGCGGATGTCGGAAAGTCAACACGTGGCAGCAACGGTCAACTACAATCAGCGGGTCGATACGACGGCGATGAAAAAACTGCGCGAAGAATTAAAAAGTGTCGCAAAAGTGTCCTACACGGATATTTTGGTGAAAATTGTCGCCAAGGTATTGTTGGACTTCCCCCTTCTTAATAGTAGTTTAGTCGATAATGACATTGTGATAAGAAATTATGCTAACATTGGTGTTGCCGTAGCCCTTAGCGACGGACTGATTGTTCCAGTGGTAAAATATGCCAATGTCAAGGGTCTTCTCGATATCTCAAAAGAAATTAAGGAACTCGCCACAAAGGCCAGAAACAATGAAATGGAGGCCGATGATATTGCCGGTGGGACTTTTACCATCACCAATATCGGCATGTTTGGCATGGAATCATTTACACCGATTATTAACCAACCGGAAGTTGCCATTTTAGGGATCAACACGATTCAAGACACCGTCATGGTTGTCGACGGGGAAATGGTCATCAAACCGATGATGAATTTAAGCCTAACAGCCGATCATCGGGTTGTCGATGGCGCGGTTGCCGCTCCTTTTATGGCTAAGCTTAAAGAATACATGGAAAACCCCGGATTATTGTTGCTGTAATGGAGGCTGTGATGAAAATTGTAATAATAGGAGGAGGCCCCGGTGGTTATGTGGCAGCAATTTCTGCTGCCCAGGCGGGGGCCCAGGTAACACTGGTTGAAAGCAGACATATTGGTGGCACTTGTTTAAATATTGGTTGTATCCCCACTAAGGTTCTTTTAAATACGACCGACCTACTGGACACCCTTAAGAATGATGCCGCGGAATTTGGCGTGATCGTAAGCGACTACAGGGCCGATTGGGATCAGATTCAAAAGCGTAAGCAAAAAATGGTTAAGCGCCTTGTTGGTGGGGTTAATGGCCTGCTTAAAAACAACAAAATCGCCACGGTCATGGGCCAGGCCTTTTTTGAAGATGACCACCATATCCGGGTGGAAAGCAGTGACAAGGGGGTCAAAAAGGTCGAACGACTAACCTTTGATGCAGCGATTATCGCCACCGGGTCAACACCCCTTGTTCCGCCCATACCCGGGGCAGATCTTCCAGGGGTCATCACCAGCGAAGAAGCCTTATCGCTTGATCATATCCCTAAGAGCATGTGTATTATCGGCGGTGGTGTGATTGGCTCTGAGTTTGCCAGCATTTATGGCAGTCTGGGCTGTCAAGTCACAATCGTTGAAATGCTGCCGGATCTGATTGCTAATATGGATAGTGATGTGGTTAAGCCCCTTAAGAGTAAGTTTATAAAAGACGGCATTAAAATTATGACCAAGACGAGAGTTGAATCCATTAGTCAATCAGATGGTAGGCTATCGGTCAATACGTCTGCGGGCGATGATAAAGAAGCCATCGTCGTTGAAAAAGTGCTGGTCTCAACGGGCCGAAAAGCGGTGATTGATACCATTGACTTAGAAAAAATCGGGGTCAAAACTGACCGCGGAGCAATCAAGGTTGATGGCGCCATGCGGACTAATATCCCCCATATTTATGCCATTGGTGATTGTAACGGTGGGGTCATGTTGGCTCATACGGCGTCGGCAGAAGGGGTTGTTGCGGTCGATCATATCTTGGGACGAAAGTCAACGATTGACTTTAAAACCGTTCCTTACTGTGTCTATACAAAACCGGAAATAGCCGGTGTCGGCCTGACCGAGGACCAAGCCAAGGAGCAAGGTTATGATGTGAGAGTAGGGAATTTCCCCATGGCCATTAGTGGCAAAGCAGCGATTATGGAAGAAACAAGTGGACTGGTTAAGTATATCTCAGATGGTCTAACCGGAGAGATTTTAGGCCTGCACATTATTGCGCCACGGGCGACCGATTTGATTATAGAAGGGTCCCTGGCCATTCACTTAGAAGCGACTGTCAGTGAGCTGATGAATGTCGTTCACGCCCATCCAACCCTTGGTGAATCCCTTCAAGAAGCAGCCTATGCAATTGTTGGTAAGGCGATCCATATTCCTAAATAAGGATCTATTGATTGACTTTTAAGAGTAAATAACATAAAATAGTGACGTAAGGGGAGCTCGTAAAATGAGCTGAGAGGAAACAGATTTGTTTCGACCCAAAACCTGATTTGGATAATGCCAACGGAGGGAAATAAAAAAACATCCGTCTTTATCCTTAGGGGTAAAGACTTTTTTAATTGAGGAGGAAAGATGGTTAATCTAAGTATTCAAGCATTAGCGATTGGTCCGATTATAAAAAATTATAAGGAAGAAGGCGTTACGATTGATGAGAAAGTTTCAAAATACCTATGATCGACTAATCCCGACAGCATTTATTGTCAGCATTCTCATCCTCTGGCAAGCGGTGGTGGCAACGGGTTTAGTCGAGCGTTATATCTTGCCCTCACCCCTTGACATCACCAGTGCTCTAGCTAAAAATTGGTCGACCATCCTTATGCATACGGGGGTAACCTTTTTTGAAGGGATGACCGGTCTTGTCGTAGCAATTGTTTTCTCCTTTGTGGTAGCGGTGACCATGGATCAATTTGTCATGGTTAAAAAAGCCCTTTATCCGATTCTGGTCATTTCCCAGACGGTACCGATTATCATCATTGCCCCATTACTAGCCATGTGGTTTGGTTTTGGCATTGCCCCAAAGATTTTTGTCGTCGTCTTGGTTTGCTTTTTTCCCATTACCGTCAATCTCATTGAAGGCTTGCAAAGCGTTGACTATGAATTTATCGACCTGGTTCGCTCGATGGGGGGACGAAAGATTCAAGTTTTTACAAAGATAAAACTCCCCTTTGCCCTGCCTTATTTTTTTTCAGGCTTAAAAATTGCCGCCACCTATAGCATTATGGGGGCCGTAATTGGCGAATGGCTAGGGGGCAAGGCTGGTTTAGGGGTTTTTATGTTAAGGGCCAGGCATTCTTTCGCCCTTGATCTTGTCTTTGCCGCAATTCTAGTGATCGTAATCTTATCCATTGGTATTTTTTATGGGATTGCATTGATTCAAAAAGTCATTATGCCCTGGGAAAGAGTAAAGGAGGAAAGTGAATGAAGAAGATTTATATATGTGCAGCACTCGTAATGCTTCTTTTATCGACCGCCTGCACAAAGAATAGTGCAGAAGAGCTTACGGCCGTGCTCGATTGGGTACCGAATACCAATCACACGGGTATTTACGTGGCAGCTGAACTGGGCTACTTTGAAGAAGAAGGTTTAGCGGTTGATATTATTCAGCCGGCTGAAGGTGGCGCGGCTGATTTGATTGCCGCTGGTCAAGCCGAATTTGGCTTTAGCTATCAAGAACAGGTTAGCTATGCCCGAACGACTAAAAACCCCTTGCCGGTTAAAGCCATTGCCGCTGTGATTCAGCACAATACGTCGGGATACGCCTCCCCCCTTGATCGTGGTATTTTAACGCCAAAAGATTTTGAAGGTAAAAAATATGGAGGTTGGGGATCACCCATGGAGATTGCCACCTTAAAAGGGGTAATGGCCACCGATAATGCTGACTTTAATCAGGTTGAAATGATTGATTTAGGCGCGCTTGATTTCTTTACAGCGGTTAAGGAACATGTCGATTTCACCTGGATTTTTTATGGTTGGGATGGGATTTCGGCTGAGGTGAAAGGTGTGCCGATTAATTTCACCCGCCTTCAGGATATCGATGAAAACTTAGATTTTTACACACCGGTAATCATTGCCAGTGATGCCTACCTTGCCGAAAACCCGGAAATTACCCGAAAGTTCTTAAGGGCCTTGAGTAGAGGTTATGACTACGCCATTAAAAATCCCGAGCAAGCGGCTGACCTCCTTTTGATTAAAAACCCCGAAATTGACCGTGATTTAGCCCTTGCCTCGCAAGCCTACCTGTCCAAAGAATATCAAGCTGATGCCCCAAAATGGGGGCTGATGGATGAGGCGATTTGGGAAAATTACGGAAACTGGATGTACGATCAAGGCTTACTTGAAAATAAATTAATTGTAAATGAGGCGTTTACCAATGACTTCTTACCAGAATAATAATGTCCTGCGGATTGAAAAAATCACAAAAGAATACAATGGCAAAGATATCATTAAAGACATTGATCTTTACCTGAAACGAGGGGAATTTGTGTCCATCCTTGGCCCCAGTGGCTGTGGCAAAAGTACTCTCTTTAATGTGATTGGGGGCTTGTTAAAACCGGAGGCGGGAAAGGTTTTTATCAGTGGGGATGACGTCACGGGAAAAACCGGCGTGGTCAGCTACATGTACCAAAAGGACCTCTTGTTGCCCTGGCGAAATGTGGTTGACAATGCCATCTTGCCGCTGGAGATTTCCGGCATGAAAAAATCCCAAGCCCGGAAAAAAGTCTTTGAGATGTTAGCTACTTTCGGTCTCGAGGGCCATGAAGAAAAGTATCCCAATCAGTTATCCGGTGGCATGAAGCAGCGGGTATCACTCCTTCGAACGTCGATGTTCTCTAAAGACATTATGCTTCTGGATGAACCCTTTGGTGGCCTTGATGCCATGACCAGGCTTAAAATGCAAGAATATTTATTAGAAATTTTAACAAAAATCCAAGGCTCAGTCCTCTTTGTAACCCATGACATTGATGAGGCGATCTTTTTATCCGACCGCATCTATGTGATCAATGGGACACCGGCGACGATTGTTGGTGAAATGGTCGTTCCGATCAAACGGGCAAGTTCTCAGGCAGTGCGAGCGACCAAAGAATTGCGAGAATTGCGGGCCAAGATCTTAAAATTATTATAAAGAGTGATTCTAGCGAAAAAGTAAGAGTTAGGAGGTATAGGAATGAAAATTGTATTAATTGGTCAGGCAAGTTTTGGAAAAGACTGTCTACAAGCCTTGCTAGAAGAAAATATAGTCGGTGTCATTACCATTCCCGATGACCCCAAGGGACGGGCAAATCCCTTAAAAGATTTTGCCCTAGAAAAAAACATACCGGTCTTTCAACCACCGGGGGAGAGCCCTAATCGCCTTAGAAACCCGCGCGTGAAAGAGATTATTAAGGCCTTAAAACCCGATTTATTTGTCCTCGCCTTCGTCTCCGATATCATGCCTTATGAGATTACTAAAATGGCTAAATTAGGGGGGATTAATTATCATCCCTCGCTGTTACCCAAATACCGGGGGGCTTCGGCGATGAATTGGGCAATCATCAATGGTGAAGAGGAAACCGGTGTGACCATTCATTATATCGATGAGGGCGTTGATACCGGTGATATTATCCTGCAAGAAAAAGTGACCATTCTTCCTGAAGATACCATGGGGTCACTTTATTTTGACAAACTGTATCCTTTGGGAGTCAAGCTAATTAAAGAAGCCGTGTGTCACATTCGCCAAGGCAGGGTTAAGGCGCTAGCCCAGGATGAGGGGCAGGCTTCCTATCAGCCAATGATTAAGAGCGATGATGTAAAAATTGATTGGCAAAAAAGCACACCAAGCATTCTAAATCTGATTCGCGGAGCAAGTCCTTTGCCGGGAGCGCACAGCCTTTTTCGAGCTAAAAAAATTAAGATCCTAGATGGACAAAAGGCTGAAAGGATCGGTAAAAGGCAGCCGGGAGAAGTTGTAGACATAAGCAATGACCAGGGATTCAAGCTGGCATCGGATGATGGTGCAATTTTAGTTAAACGTATACAGGTGCAAGGGGAGAAAAAAATGACAGCCGGGGAATTCGCTCAGGCAAACCACTTGCAGGTGGGGGAGATTTTTGGCTAAAAAGATTGCTTAGTGAGAAAAATAAAAGCCTCTGGATTGATAGCTGGGACTGTCTAATCCAGAGGCTTTTATTTTTCTGGTCTTTTATGGCCGGCAAGGGTATAATTTGAACAAATAAATAATGGAGATAGAGATGATCGATTATATTAAAAAAAATGTCTTTGATATTAGGGAAGATCAAATGGAGGCTGACGCCATCCATGCCAGTATGATTGGAAATGTTCGCTTAAAAGGGGCTCCCTTGATTATTCTTTTTTGTGCGATTGTTGTGGCCTCGGTCGGTTTAAACATCAATTCGACGGCTGTCATCATCGGGGCCATGCTAATTTCCCCCTTGATGAATCCGATCATCGCCATGGGCTATAGCATTGCGACTTATGACGGGATTTTGCTGCGAAATGCCGCAATTAATTTTGGGACGCAAATCATCATTGCCTTAATTGGGGCTTCCTTGTATTTTCTAATCAGCCCCATTCGTGAGCCAACCAATGAACTACTGTCCCGAACCGGCCCGTCTTTTTTTGATATGATGATCGCCTTTTTTGGCGGGATCGCCGGTGTCATTGGAATCACGCGAAAAGAAAAAAGCAATGTTATCCCCGGTGTGGCCATCGCCACGGCCTTGATGCCGCCACTTTGCACGGTCGGATATGGGATTGCCAATAACAATCTCGACTTTGTTTTAGGGGCCGGCTATCTATTTGCCATCAATGCTTTTTTTATCGTGCTGGCAACCTTTATCTTTTGTAAATTGCTGCAATTAAAGCAGGCGACTCTTGTCAAGGAACGCTATAATAAAATCATCAAGCGGGGGATTATCATCGGGGCAATTATAATTACCGTTCCAGCCCTTTTGTCATCTCTCTACCTGGGTTTTACCTCCTATCAGACCAATCTAATTTATAGTCAGGTAGAGTCCTTTGTCGATGACCAAGTCAACACCTCCTCAACAACAACCATGCGGGTAACCGTTTTTCAAGAATCAAAGGAACTAAGACTTGATCTGATCGGCGAGGTTTACACACCGGGCCAGCTTGCCATTATTAAAAAAAATATGATGAACTATGGCTTAGAAGATTATGAACTGATTATTGTTCAGGATCTTCGGACCAGTTTATTTAATTTATTTGAAAAAAGCAATCGTCAAGGCTTGTTAGAAAGTGCCATTGTCATTAGATAAAAAGTATTGTCAGAAAAAGAGATTTATGCTAAACTATTTGCGAGGTGATAGACCATGTCTAATAGTAGAGAAACACAAGTAAAGAAAACCATCGAAAAAAAAGGCAAATGTTCCTGTAGAGGTTATAATTTAGATAAATTACTGCAGCCTAATATTTTAATCCTGCTTTGGAAAGATCATCATCATGGCTATTCCATTATTCAAGCCCTTGCAAAACATGATTTTTTCTATGGCGAGAAGGTAGATCCTGCCGGGATTTATCGGACCTTAAAAAAAATGGAAGAAAAAGCCTTGGTCGAGTCAAACTGGGAAGTTTTAGAAGCGCCGAAGCGAGTCTATAAAATTACAGCAGAGGGAAAAAAATGTCTTGAAAACTGGATTTTTACCCTTGAAGCTTATCAAAAGACGATCGATCAGATTATTGATGAGGCAAAAAATTGCTTAAAGCAAAAGAAGGAGGGCGACGGTGGAATTAATTAATCGGGTAAAAAAAGAAGCATTGGCCGGGCGAGTTATCAATCGCCAGGATATGATTGCCCTTTTGGCAATTGATCCCGAGTCAAAAGCCTGTCAGGAACTGGGGCAGGCAGCTAGAGAAGTAGCCGCTCGGGTGACAAAAAATAAGGCTTACTTATGGGCGGCAATCGGGATTGATTATCGGTCTTGTCCGATGAATTGCCATTATTGTTCCCTAGGCGATGCCTGGGGATTGGTAGAAGAGGAAAGTGAATTAAGTGAAAAGGAAATTATTGACCGGGTTGAAGCTTATGTAGAGGAAAATGTTCAATGGATTGTTCTTCGAACCACCCAATTTTATCCCTTTGAAAAGTTAATCGCGCTTGCTAAAAAAATTAAAAGTGACATACCGGGTGATTATAAATTAGTGGCAAATACGGGAGAATTTGATCAAGTGATTGCTAAAGAACTAATCGATGCTGGCTTTGAAGGTATTTATCACAGTTTAAGGCTTAGAGAAGGTCTTGATACACAGTTTGAGCCAAAGGACCGGATTAAAACGATGGAAGCCATTAAAGAGTCGTCACTAAAACTAATATCATTAGTCGAACCCGTCGGAATTGAACATAGTAATGAAGAGATTGCCGATTCTTTTTATACAGCAATAAAGCACGGTGCGATCATTACGGGAGCCATGGCCCGGGTACCTGTTAAAGGGACACCGCTTGAGAAGTATGAGGCTTTAGGGGAAAAACGCTTAGCCCAAATTATTGCCGTAACCCGTCTGGCAGCTGGAATCCAGGCACCGGATATCTGTGTGCACCCGGCTTCAAAAATAGCCATGAAATGGGGTGCCAATGTGGCAGTTGTTGAAAGCGGATCGATTCCCCGAGATTCTTCCAGTAATCTTAAAAAACAATGGCAAGGCTTTGATCCTAAAATGGCGGCCAAGTGGTTTGAGGCTAGTGGCTATAGGGTCACCGTGGAGAAGGATTAAAATGAAAAAAAGAATAGGATTGGCAATGATGCTTATCATGCTATTTAGTCTAATAGGATGCAGTAATAAAGTTGACGATTCCGAGATGATAAAGGCAAAGGTTGGAAGCTGGAAAACAGCCCAGACCATCCAGCCTTTTTTTTATCAGGATTATATGAAAGAAGGTCAACTTATTGAGGTCCTTCCCTTTAGCAATCCCGGGGACATGAAAGCAGCTCTATTAGCCGGAAGTCTTGATTTATCCGGTTCGACATTGGTAACGGCGATTAGTGCAGCATCAAGGGGTGAACCCATCGTCGTTGTTGCGGGTTTATGTAATAAATCATCGGCATTTGTGGTAGGAAACCATACAAATATTCAGACAGAGGCAGATCTTTTGGGGAAAAAAATTGCCTATGTACCGGGAACAATCCATCATTTACTCTTACTGGACCTTTTAGCAGAAAATGGCCTCGATCCAATTAGGGATGTAGAACTGATGCGGATTGATTTTTTTGATATGGGACAGGCCTTGGCACAAAAAACGGTAGACGCCTTTTACAGTGGTGAGCCTTACCCATCGATTGCTTTAGTGGAGGGCTATGGGCGGATTCTTTCTTACCCTCAATCCTTTGGGAATTTGAATAGTGTGATGATCACGACAAGAGATAAGATTAAAGAGGATCCCATGAAAATACAAACCCTTGTAAGTGCCCATATTGAGGCAACAGAGGCTTTGAAGATGGACCGGGACCCTTGGTTTGAGAAGGCCAAAGAGTTTGGGACAGAAGGTGATGTGCTGGAAATAAGTGCAAAAAACATTGAGCTTATTTGGGATATCGATGCATCTTATCTTGATCAGGCAAGAGCGTTAGCGGTAGCGATGAAAAAACAAGGTTTGATTGAAGAACTGCCGGATATGGCTAAACTTTTTGATCTACAATTTATAAAACAGGATGCTAGTGATGAAACCGATAAAAATTGATCCACTCGGCTTTATTTTGCCTCTCTTGATTTTAGGTATTTGGTTTTTTTCAGAGAGTAGCGGACAATTACCCTCCTATCTCTTTCCTGGACCTAAACAATTTTTTAGGGTCTTAATCGATTTTGTCTTTGGAAATTCGGCCATTACCCCTTATTCAGGAAAAATGTTTGAAAATTTATGGGTCAGTGTCCTGCGGGTTCTAAGTGGTTTTGCCTTGGCGTCATTTTGGGGGCTTATATTGGGCTTTTTTTCGGGACGATCTTTGCTTATACGGAGGATGATTGATCCTTTAATTCAAATGATTCGGACCATTCCAGGGATTGGTTGGCTTCCTCTGGCTTTGGTCTGGTTTGGCGTTGGCGAAGGGACGACCGTTTTTCTAATTGCCTTGGCCGCTTTTTTTCCGATCTATTTGAATGTGGCTGATGGGGCATCGAGTGTGCCGGAAAATTATCTGAGAGCTGGGCGGATGTTGGGTGCTAATAAAATGCAATTACTCAAGGAAGTGATTATCCCCGCAGCCTTCCCTTCAATTGTGGTTGGCTTGAGACTTGGACTGGGCGTTTCTTGGGCTTATTTGGTTTTGGGTGAAATTACCGGAGTCACAAGAGGACTAGGGGCTATTTTAATGGATGCCCGGATGCTGGGACAAATTGAGATGATCCCGGTGGCCATGATGTCGATTGCCATTTTAGGGGTAATATCCGATCGGCTGTTGGTTTTTGTCTGCCGCCTTTTCTATGCTAATCCTGAAAAGATCAATTTGGGCAACTGAGGCTAAGAATCATAATAATCCAGTTATTGTTAAATTAAGGATGCTTACCTATAATAGTGGTATCCATTTAAAAGAAGCAAACAAAAAATAAAGTAATGCCAAGGACCAGAAAGGAAGTGCACATGAGTTTTGAAGTCATTCAAGAAATACCCTCACCGGTTGAGATCGTCAATTTAATGCCTTTATCGGAGGCCGGCAGAAAAGCAAAATTAGTCCGCGACCGGATGATTAAAGATGTCTTTACCGGGATAGATGATCGCTTTGTCGTCATCATTGGACCCTGCTCAGCCGACAATGAAGAAGCCGTCATCGATTATGTTAATCGCTTGAGCCGCTTGCAAGAAGAGGTAGCGGATAAAATCGTCATTATCCCCCGAATTTATACCAATAAACCGCGAACAACGGGACAGGGCTACAAGGGCATGCTGCACCAGCCCGATGCCATGAAAAAAGCCAATATGGTCGAAGGAATTAAAGCGATTCGGCAATTACACATTCGGGTCATTGAAGAGACCGGCTTATCCTGTGCCGATGAAATGCTTTATCCGGAAAACTATGCCTATCTAAAGGACGTCCTCTCTTATGTGGCGGTCGGGGCTCGGTCGGTTGAAAACCAACAACACCGGCTAACAGCCAGTGGCCTTGATGTTCCAGTCGGGATGAAAAATCCGACCAGTGGGGATATTACCGTTATGCTTAATGCCATTCAGGCGGCCCAAGCGGACCATACCTTTATTTACCGAGGCTTTGAAATGAAAACCTCGGGTAATCCCTTAAGTCACAGTATCATGCGGGGGTGGGTTGACCAATATGGCCGCAATTATCCCAATTACCACTACGAAGATATGATCCATTTAATTAATCTCTATGAAAAACGTAATTTTTCCTCACCGGCGGTGATCATTGATCTTAACCATGCCAACTCCAATAAACGCTTTAGCGAGCAACCACGGATTGCTCGAGAAGTCCTGCGAAACCGTTACTATAATTCGGATTTTAAAAAGTTTGTCAAGGGCTTGATGATTGAGTCCTATTTAGAAGAAGGTAATCAAGCGGTTGATGGTGGTGTTTATGGAAAGTCGATTACTGACGCCTGTCTAGGCTGGCAGGCGTCTGAAGAGTTGGTCCGAACAATTGCTGAAAAATTATAAGAAGATGGGGGAAACAATGACCGGACAGGCAATGGAGTTATCGACCATCATGTTGATCAAAGCAGCCAAAAGCCGGGGTATCCACGTGGAGATCCTCGACCAAAATGACAATGTGCTTCGGCTTAAAAAGGCTGATAAAATAGAATATGTCAAACAGGCAACGAAAACCGCCCTTGACACCTATATTGCCCCACTAATTATGGAAAACAAGGAAGTCACCAAAATTATTTTAGCTGAGAATAAGATCATTGTCCCCGATGGCCTGATGATTCACTCGGTCGAGGAGGGGATGGGAAAGTACAGAAAATTCCAAGGGGCTGATATCGTCGTCAAGCCCAATACCACTAATTTTGGTTTGGGCATTGTTATCTTAAAAGAAATGCAAGGTAAAAAAACCTTCAAAGACGCCTTGACCCTAGCCTTTAGCTATGATAAGACCGTCCTGATTGAAAATTTTATCCATGGTAAGGAATATCGTTTCTTAGTCATGGGTGATGAGGTGGTGGGGATTTTACACCGGGTCCCCGCCAATGTCATTGGTGATGGCATTCATTCGATTAGTGATCTTGTGGCCCAAAAGAATAAAAACCCTCTGCGCGGACACGGTTATGTCACCCCGCTTGAAAAAATTAAGCTTGATCACCCGGAAATTGAATTTCTTAGCGAGCAAAAAAAGACCATTGATGATGTCCCAGGCAAGGGCGAAATGATTTTTCTGCGTAAGAACTCCAATATCAGCACCGGTGGTGATAGCATTGACTACACCGACCGGATCGGCCAAGACTATAAAAAGATTGCCTTGCTAGCCACTCAAGCCGTTGGGGCAAAAATTTGTGGGGTCGATATGATCATTAAGGATATTGATAAAAAACCCCATGCTAAAAATTATGGGATTATTGAATTGAACTTTAATCCGGCCCTCCATATTCATAATTACCCCTATCAAGGAAAAAATCGTCATGCAGAGGAAAAGCTGCTTGATTTATTAGGTTTTTAAGCCAAGATTAAAGCTAAATTAGAAAGAAGGAGAAAAATGAAAAGCAAAAAAGAGCTGCGGTATTTTTTAAAAGATGATATCCGCCAAGAAATAGACTTTTATCAGACCGATCAAAATAGAGGCCTGCCAGCTCCGCCGATTGAAAAACCGGCCTTAGCCGGGGCCTTAAAAATCGATTTATTAAAGCCGCAAGAGTGGCAAGAAATTGGTGATTTATCGCTTGTAAAAGCCATGGCCGACCGGCAATCGCGGCGACGATTTAAAGATGAGTCCTTATCGCTGGAAGAGCTTTCCTTTTTACTTTGGTCAACCCAAGGCGTCCGCCACTGGCAAGGGAAACATGCCTTACGAATGGTTCCCTCTGCAGGCAATCGCCATGCCATTGAGACCTATCTGGCTGTTTTTAACGTTGCCGGGCTTGAAGAAGGGATCTATCGTTACCTGCCATCAAGTCATCAAGTGGTCCTTGAATCCTCACCGACTGACCTAAGAGAAAAGATGACTAAAGCCGCCTTAAACCAGCGCTTTACCGCGACGGCAGCCGTCACCTTTATCTGGACCTGTCTTCCTTATCGGATGGAATGGCGTTATGACCAGGCCTCTTACAAGGTAATTGCCCTGGATGCCGGCCATCTTTGCCAAAATCTTTATCTGGCTTGTGAAAACATCAATGCCGGGACTTGCGCCATTGCAGCCTATGACCAGCCGGGAGCTGATCAATTATTGCAAGTTGATGGGGACGATGAGTTTGTTATCTATATGGCACCGGTAGGGAAAATATAAGTAACAAGTTTGAAATAAGTTAACGGAGAAAAGAGGGAGAGCCATGCGTTTAAAAGTGCTAGTTGATAATTACACCTATATTGATGACTACTATCTTGGCGAACCGGGAGTATCTTATTATCTTGAGGACCATGACCAAGCGATTCTCCTTGATGTCGGTTATTCGGATGTTTTTTTGAAAAATGCCGCGGCCATGGACATTGGTCTTGAAAAAGTATCGGCTCTTGTCCTTTCGCACGGCCATAATGACCACACAAGGGGGCTCAAGTATTTATTTGAAGAAAATTGGGAAAAGAAATTTTCAATTATTGCCCATCCCGATACCTTTAATGAAAAGGTCTTTGCCGGCGAAAGCATTGGGGCGCCCTTTTCAAAAAGGGAAATGAAGGCGCTTAGTCATCTAAGCCTAAGTAGAAAACCCCTTAAAATCACCAAGAACATTACTTTTTTAGGGGAAATCCCGAGATTTATTCCTTTTGAAAAGCCAGAAGCCTTGGGCCAAGAAAAAAAGCGCGGGAAATGGCAAGATGACTACCTGCTCGATGATTCGGCCTTGGTTTATCAAGGCGAAGAGGGTATCTTTATCATCACCGGCTGCTCCCACAGTGGCATATGTAATATCATTGACTATGCCAAAGCAGTGACTAATGACCAGCGAATTACCGGCTTACTTGGTGGTCTTCATCTTTTTGATTTGGACGACCGGCTGGATCAAACCATTGATTACTTGGAAAAAAACAAAATAAAAGCCCTTTATCCTTGTCATTGTACGTCTTTTTTTGTCAAAGCAGCCATCCACCAGGTCATTCCCATTCACGAAGTGGGTGTGGGCATGGAATTAGTGCTTAAGTATTAGCTTTATTCAAGAATCCTGTGAAAAATTTTAAAAAACGGCTATAAATAGAATAAGCGTTACTTTTTCTAACACGAGATATTAGAAGAATGCTTAAAAAATCAAAAGGAGAAAACAATGATATTTTATTTTTCAGGAACAGGGAATTCTCTCCACGTCGCCAAAACGATTGCGGAGGCACAAAACGAAGAATTAATTTTTATTCCCAAGGAATTTGATGATAAAGACAATACGTTTAACTACCAAGTAAAAAAAGACCAAGTGATTGCTTTGGTTTTTCCGGTTTATGCCTGGGGTCCACCGGAAATGGTGACCGACTTTATTAAGAAAATGCAAATTTCTGGTGAAAAACCTTATTTAACCCTGATTTTAACCTGCGGCCAGGACGAAGGAGAAACAACACAATTTGTTAAGGAACTTTTAGGCGAAAAGGGACTAAAGCTAGACAGTGCCTTTACCCTAACCATGCCAAACAATTATATTATTGGTGCTGATGTTGATTCCAAAGAGGAGATTGCTAGAAAGCTCGAGTTAACCGACCAGAAGCTAATTGAGATTAATGCTACCATTAAAAACAGGGTAAGAGGAGTCTTTCATACCAAGCCGGGAACCATGGCCGGCCTTAAATCAAGGCTGATTCACCCTTTCTTTACCAGCCAAGCACGGGGGACCAAAAAGTTTTTTGCCACCGATGCCTGCACTCGCTGTGGTCTTTGTGTTGAGGTCTGCCCGGTTCACACAATCAGCCTTTTCGATAAGCCGGTCTGGGGCGATCAGTGTACCCGCTGCCTAGCCTGCATTAACCGCTGTCCGGAAGAGGCCATTCAATACGGGAAAGGGACAAAAAAACGGGGTCGTTATGTCCATCCGGACCTTTAAAGGTAATGCGGCGAACAGGTGTTTTTTTAGGCATAATAGCCGTGGTCCTCTTTCTTTTTTTACCTGCTTTTGCCCAAAGTCGAAGTGATTTAGCCTTGTCCATCCAAAGAAAATCATTTGAGAAAGACAGTGTCTTTTCCCAGCAGGGTCTTGCCTTTGAAATCCCCACTGGAGACCCTCAAAAGACCGGTGGCTGGTGCCATAAGATGAAACTTTACCACCCCGGCAGTGGTTTTTTTAAAAGCCCGGACCAGGGGCAGATGAGTATCTTGTATAATTTTGCTAATTTTAATAAGGGGCGATCGCGCTTTTATGATCTTAAGAGTGATTATTTTAATGCCCACTATGGAGTCTATGCGATCGCGCTTGAAGAGAAACGTTTTGGCTATCAGCCGGATGGCCGCCTCGATGAAGAGGCCATAAGCAACTTAGTAGCCTATGACCACCTGGATCTGGTCATGGATTCTCTGGGCTGTCCCCGGTCAAAGCGGTTTTTTAAAGGTCAGATTACCGGTGTCAAAGAAAACCAAGAACTGTCGGGGTTTTCAGACTGGCTAGAGATTGATGCAACCGATTGAGACTAATGCCCCGCTTCATCAGCAGAAAGAATATCGTTTGGGCTACCTGCAATACGGTCCACCCCCACCTGATTATGAGGGAGAGGACTTTCCTATTGTCATGATGAAAGGGAGGCTTTTTATGCGCTATGATGAAACCAGAGACCTAACCATTATTTATTTTGTGATGGCCAAGGAGGAGAAACTAATTGAAGAGACCAATGAAGAGTATTTAAAATCGATATATTACACTAACTCATAAGAAATACGATTGCGTCCCTCATTCTTTGAGCGGTACAAGCGTAGATCGACTTGCTCTAGCACCTCGTCTAGGGTGTCATCAGGGTCGACAAGGTAGACGCCACCACTGATGGTCAAATTGAATTTACCATCTTGCCATTCTAGCTCGGCGATTAGCTCGCGCAGTTTTTCGGCCTTGGCGATTAATGCACTTTGGGTAATGTCAGGAATAATAATTAAGAACTCCTCGCCACCGATGCGGCCAACGACGTCACCGGCTCGGACATTCTCCTTTAAGTGTTGACTGATTCTTTTAAGAACCATATCGCCAGTGCCGTGGCCATAGGTGTCATTGATCTTTTTAAAATGATCGATGTCAAACATGATCACACCGATTTGAGACGTGTTTGAGCTGAGATTTTTACTAAGTTCATTAAGGACATGGCGCCGATTATAAAGTTCAGTTAATTCGTCTACTTCAGAAATGGTTGTGAGCTTATCATTAATCAGCTTAAGCTCTGACTTTGTTTTTTTCAAGGCTTTTATATTGCTATTATACTCTTTTACAATTAAGCTAACTAAGATAAAACTAATTAAAAAGACAATTAAAAAAGAAGAGGCAATATCAAAGGAGCGAATGAGGTCGGTTTTATAAAGAGTAATAAGAGAAGGAAAGGTTACTTCGATTACTAGCAGTAAAGCGGCGACAAGTATTTGGGTCAGGAGGACCAGTAAAAACTTGTATTTACTCAGCAAAACAGCACATAAAATGGCGTTAAAAATCATAAAGAAGATGGTTGGTCCCTGACTCCCACCGTTATTAAACCATAATAGGGGATAGATGACCAGGCTTAAGAGTAAAATACCAATATAAGTGGGCGCCTTATATTTTTTTTTGACAAAGGCAAAGTATAGAATGAGAAGGGCGATCCCTGAGGTTGCTAAGGTAACCAGTATATTTATGGTCCCTAGTTTTAGGGAAATATTAATAATGCTACTGATGACCCCTAATATTAGGCCGCCCATAGCAGCGAGGATCAAGATGCGAACCTCTAAGGGATAAGTGCTCATAAAACTTTTGAAATTTCGGATCATCTTTTTTATCATCTGGCTCCCCATCTAATAAGAGTATTTAGCGTTTCTTGGGCTTTTGCTAAGGCTAGTTTAGTATCTAGTTGATTTATTAAAAATTTATTATAACATAGATCGACGATTTGCTTAGATAAAGATTTATATGTTTTGAAAAATTCTAATTTACAAACCCCTTAAAACATGGTATGATTCAAAACAATACAAACAAACCTTTGATTGAAAAAAGTAGTCTTTGAAAGAGACCACAGTGAGTTGCAGATAGTGGGAATGCAATGGTCATCACAAAGATGAATGGGTTCATGAGGGTGAAAAGAAAAGCCTTAGGCTGAGTAATGTTCAACGGGATTTCCGTCCGTTATCACAGGAAAACGTATGATAGTACGTATGAGGTGGGTGTAGCTGAGCTTTTTCAAAAAGAGCTTGTCAGGCATCAATTAAGGTGGTACCGCAGGAATAATACTCTTGTCCTTTATAAGGATAAGAGTTTTTTTATTGTTTTTTATTCATTTTGATGTAAAGATAAAACCATTAGGAAATGAAGAGGTGAGAGATGACCAGTCAGGTTAATGTATCAAATTATGTTGTTGGTGACACAGCCTACGACCAGGTGGTGGACACATGCTTGGCATTTGGCAAAAAAGTTGTTATGATTGTTGGTGACCACGGCTATGACAAGGCCAAGCCCTATTTAGCAGAGGTCTTTAAGGAGGGAAAACTTAGTTTTTTTGACCCCCTTTACTATGGCGGCGAGTGTACTTATGAAAACATTGACCGGCTTAAAAAAGACCAAGCCGTGATCGAGGCTGATATGCTCTTTGCCATCGGTGGCGGCCGGGTGATCGATGCGACCAAGTTTCTTGGCGACCAAGTGGGCAAGCCCGTTTTTGCCTTTCCCACAATCGCCTCAAACTGTTCACCCTGTACCAGTGTCTCGATTATGTATGATGCGGCGGGCGCCTTTATCCGGCCGGAGTTTTTAAAAGGACCGCCAATATCAGCCTTTATCCATACTAAGCTTCTTGTTGAAGCACCGCCTAAGTATCTTTGGGCCGGCCTTGGCGATACCTATGCCAAACACTATGAAGCCTCAATTTCGGCTCGGGGTCAGACCCTCAACCACCCCTTAAGCCTAGGGGTTCATATCAGCAAGGCCTGTAGCCAGGCAATCTTAGACCATGGCCTTGAAGCCTTGCAGGCCAATGAAAAGCAGGACCTGTGTGATGCTTTTGAGCAAGCGGTTTTGACCATCATTGTGACCACGGCCCTAGTGTCGATTCTGGTAACCTTGGATCATTCACCCGATTATAATAGTGGCCTGGCCCATGCCATTTATTACAGCCTAACGACAGTCCCGGGTTTTGATAGCGAAGAACACCTTCACGGGGAAATGGTTGCCTTTGGGGTCTTAATTCTCTTGCTAGTGGACGGTCAAAAAGAAGAGTTTGAACGGGTTTATGCCTTTAATCAAAAAACCAAGTTACCCTGTCGGCTTGCTGATTTAGATCTGGACTTAGAAAAGATCTCCGGCGTTCTTGAGATGGTCACCCAAATGGATGATATTAAAAAGAACCCCTATCCGATCACCCCTAAGATGTTAAAAAGAGCCTTTGAGGACTTAGAGGCTTATGGCTTAAGGCAGTAAAAATAAAATGAATAAGAGGAGAAAAAGATGAAATTACGCGTGAAACAATTAGGACTTATTCTATTAATCGGTCTATTTACCCTATCCCTAGCGGCCTGTAGCCCACCTGCACCGGCAGATGATGTGACAAAAACAATAAAGGTTGGTATCATTCAAATGATTGAAAATGGGGCCTTTGATGATATGCGTGACGGCTTCATTGAAGAAGTAAGAGCCCAAGGCTACTCTGAGGAGCAAATGGAAATTGTTGTTAAAAATGCCCAGGGCGATACCTCGACCCTAAACACCATCGCTCAGGAAATGGCTGGTGGCGCCTATGATTTAGTCGCCACCATTGCGACCCCGGCCTCACAGACCTTTGTCAATATGAAGTCGGAGACCCCGCAAGTTTTTATCACCGTCTCGGATCCCATCAAGGCGGGAATTGTAACGACCATGGAAGAGCCCGATAAGAATGCTACCGGGACCTCTAATCCCATCCCCATTAAAAAAATTATAGACCTGTCAAAAGACTTAACGCCGGGGATCAAGACTTTTGGAATTATTTATAACACCAGTGAAGTCAACTCGGTTAGTACCGTTGATCAGGCTAAAGAATACCTAGAGGGCGAGGGCTACGAGATAAAAGAAGCCGTCGTGACCAATTCGTCTGAGGTTAAGCAGGCCATTGACGGTTTGTTGCCCCAAGTAGACGCCGTCTTTATCCCCAATGATTCAGTCATCCAAAATGCCATGCCAACCGTTGCTGAAGCGGCCAAGCTTGCTAAAAAACCGATTTACGGAAGCTCAGCCGTCATGGTTGATTCGGGGGCACTAGCGACTGTTGCTATCGGTGACAAAGAAATTGGCGCAGAATCGGCCAAGATGGCCATTCGCATTTTAAAGGGCGAGTCCCCGGCCGATATACCGGCTGTCAATGTTGAGGCGACGCAAATTATTATTAATCGCCAAACGGCTGAAGCCATTAATGCCATTATTCCAGCCAACTCACCAGCCATCTTTATCGATTAAGTTTAGCTAAAACGAGCTAAAAAAGGAGAAAAAAATGACCTTAGCAATTGGCTCACTTCAACTAGGACTTATTTATAGCCTGCTGGCCATGGGCATTTATATCAGTTTTCGCATTCTCAATACACCGGACCTAACGGCTGAAGGGAGTTTTACCCTGGGGATGGCGGTCATGACCGTGATGGTTGTGGCCGGCCACCCTCTTCTGGGCATGCTTTTAGCTCCTCTTGCCGGTGCTCTGGCTGGTCTTGTTACGGCCCTCTTGCAGACTAAACTTAAGATTCCGGCTATTTTAGCCGGGATCTTAACCATGACCGGCCTTTACACCGTTAACCTGGTCGTCATGGGCGGGTCTTCTAATGTGACCCTTTTAGGGGTCAATACGATCTTTGATTTGGCCGTCGCCGCCCTTAACGTTGACTTGAGCAAGATCTTGGTCTCCTTGGTCATCGTCCTTTTGGCGATTGGGCTAATGGTTGTCTTTTTTAAAACCAATTGTGGCCTGTGCATTCGCGCTATCGGGGATAATGAGAAAATGGCCCGGGCCTCGTCAATGAATGTCGATAACTATAAGATGATCGGTTTGATGGTCAGCAATGGCTTAATTGCCTTATGTGGTGGCTTAATTGCCTCAGACCAAGGTTATGCCGATATGACTTCAGGAGCTGGTATGCTGGTCGTTGGCCTAGCGGCAGTGATCATTGGTGAAGCCTTTATCCGGCGGCGGACCATTCTGGCCGGCATGATCTCTTGTGTCTTGGGGTCCTTGGTTTATCGCTTTATCTTGGCCGGGGCCATCAGCACCCAAGTTTTCCCGGCCTATGCCATGAAACTGCTCTCGGCGATTATCGTTACCATTGCCCTGTCCATTCCGGCCATGCGCTACTATCGGGAGAATTATCAGTTAAAGAAGAGGGACCACCATGTTTGAGATTAAAAATTTATGCAAGCACTTTAAAAAAGAGGGTGGTGGTCAAAACCACATCATCAATGGTTTAAATCTCCGGGTTGAAAAGGGTGAGTTTATCACCATCCTCGGCAATAATGGGGCCGGAAAATCGACCTTATTTAATCTAATTTCGGGCAGTATCCTGTCTGATCGTGGCCGGATTAGCCTTGATGAAATGGACTTGACCTTTATGCCTGAGCATAAGCGGTCAACTTTTATCGGGCGGGTCTTTCAAAGCCCCATGATGGGGACAGCCCCACGCCTAACAGTCGCCGAAAACATGGCCCTTGCTTACGGCCGGCAAAAACGCAAGCATTTTAATTGGGCCCTGACGAGAGACCTTAAAAAGCTTTTTTACCGGCAATTAGCCAAGGCCAATATGGGCCTAGAAGAAAAACTCGATAGCAAGATGATGGATTTATCAGGCGGCCAATCCCAGGTCGTGGCCCTAATTATGTCAACTATTAATCCGCCAAAGTTGTTATTACTCGATGAACATACCGCCGCTTTAGACCCTAAGACGGCTGATGATGTCATGGCCTTTACCACGGCCTTGATTAAGGAAAACAATCTCACGGCCCTAATGATCACCCACCACCTTGACGATGCTCTGGCCTATGGCAATCGCTTAATCATGCTTGACCAAGGGGTCATCGCCCACGACTTTAAGGGCGAGCAAAAAGAAGCTTTGAGTGTTGAAAAACTAAAAACCTTTTATCAAATTCGTGAAAACTAAGGACTTGAATCCTTAATAAATAAGCCTTAATTAAAGAAATTTAAAAATAAGATTGACACTTTTAACAAAAGTCATTAAAATAGTATTATTAGCACTCTCGCCTAATGAGTGCCAGTGATACTATTTTTTTGAAAGGACAATAGAAGATGAAGAAAGAATTTAAGTCAGAATCAAAACGGTTGATGGATTTGATGGTTAACTCCATCTACACCCACAAGGAAATTTTCTTAAGAGAATTAATTTCGAATGCATCAGATGCCATTGACAAGGTTTACTACAAAACCCTCGTCGATAGTGATCAGAGTTTTAATAAAGAGGATTATTATATCCGCATCACCCCCGACCAAGAGGCCCGGACCCTAACCATTGAGGACACCGGCATTGGCATGAATGAGCAAGAACTAGAAGAAAACTTGGGGGTTATTGCCAAGAGTGGGTCCCATGATTTTAAAAACGACCAGGTCATGGACGAGGAATTTGATATCATCGGTCAATTTGGCATCGGCTTTTATTCAGCCTTTATGGTTTCTGATAAGGTTGTCGTCCGGACCAAGGCAGTTGGGGAAGACCAGGCTTATTGCTGGACCTCAGAAGGAGCTGATGGTTATACCATCGAGGCCTGTGAGAAAGACAGCCACGGTAGTGTGATCACCCTTTATTTAAAAGAGAATACCGAGGATTATGACTATGACGAATACTTGCAAACACCACGGATTCAGCATTTAGTCAGCCATTATTCCAACTATATCCGCTATCCAATCAAAATGGAGACGGAAAAATCCCGCCTAAAAGAAGGGACAGAAGACCAAGAAAAGCCGGAATACGAAAGCTACACGGAAGACACCGTCCTCAACTCCATGGTCCCGATCTGGCGCAAGAATAAAAATGAAT
The DNA here is from genome assembly GCA_964632785.1 of uncultured Lachnospiraceae bacterium. GTDB lineage: Bacteria > Bacillota > Clostridia > Eubacteriales > Eubacteriaceae > Acetobacterium. The sequence continues at coordinate 26,015 of CAZWEU010000011.1, forward strand.
TAAACGATGAGGATTATCAGGACTTCTATCGCAATAAGCGTTTTGGTTTTGAGGATCCCTTAAAATATGTCCACCTTAATGTCGAAGGCCGACTTAGCTACCGATCGATTCTCTTTATTCCCGGCAATGCGCCTTATGATTATTACACCCGAGAGTTTGAAAAAGGCTTGGAACTCTATTCAAATGGGGTTTTGATCATGGACAAATGCGGGGAACTCTTGCCCGATTATTATAGCTTTGTTAAGGGGATTGTCGACTCGGAAGACTTATCGCTTAATATTTCCCGTGAAATGCTCCAGCATGACCGCCAGCTAAAAATGATCAGCCGGAAGATTGATTCCAAGATCACCGAAGAATTAACGACCATGCTAGAGGATGATCGGGAAAAATATGAACAATTTTTCAAAGCCTTTGGTAATCAATTAAAGGTTGGGACCTATGATAATTGGGGACAACACAAAGAAAAACTTCAGGATTTCCTCTTGTTTTATTCATCAAAAGAGGAAAAACTCGTTAGCTTAAAAGAATATGTCGAAGCCATGGACGCGGACCAGACCTACATTTACTACGCTGCCGGCCTATCAAATGAAGCGATTGAAAAACTCCCCCAAGTTGCTATTGTCAAAGAAAAAGGCTATGATGTCCTTTATTTGACCGACCATATTGATGAATTTGTCATCCAAATGATCAAACAATACAATGAAAAAGAATTTCGCAATGTCTCAAGTGATAACTTAGGACTCGATGAAGCAGATGAAGGCAAGAGCGCTGAGGAAACCATTAGCGAAAATGAAGAAAAGATGTTTGAAAAAATGAAAGAAGTGATTGGGGAAGAAGTCGTCAAGGTTAAAACGACCAGTCACCTAAAAGACGATGTGGCCTACCTGTCGACCGAAGGGGACTTATCCATTGAGATGGAAAAAACCTTGCAGGCCATGGGCAATGACGACATGGTTAAGGCCCGAAAAGTTTTGGAAATCAATAAAAATCATTCTGTTTATGAAAAACTAAAAGGTTTTTATGAAAAAGATGAGGAGCTCTTTACCCTTTACACCCAGCTCCTTTATAATCAAGCCCGACTGATTGCCGGCCTGCAGATTGAAGACGTGGTCAGCTTTACCCAGAATATAAGTAAATTAATGTAAGTAAATTAATGCAAACAAATAAAGCAAACAAAAAAAGAATCGGAAAAATCCGATTCTTTTTTTAACTTTGCTCCCAATGGCGGGGATAAACAAAATCTTCTTCCATGGCCAGGAAGGTGTAACCTTCACTTTTTAAGCTTTCAATAACGATCGGCAGGGCCAAGCGGGAGTTTTCCTTTAGTTCCGCATGAAACAAAACAGTCGAGACATCAAAGTTATGACAACCATCGATAATATTTTGGGCCACCACTTCCGGGGCTGGGACGTCAGTGACGCCGTCGCCGGCGATAACATTCCAGTCGGCATAATTATAACCGGCTTGGAGGATAGCATCGATACAGGCTTGGTTCGAATTGGTCGAGCCACCAGGGAAGCGAAAGATCTTTGGCGAATCAAGCCCGGTTAATTCTTTATGATAGTCAGCCAAAGAGTTGACATCAGCCATAAAGGTGTTAACATCATCATAGATCTCATAGCGATGGCTGCTGGTATGATTAGCCAAGGTGTGGCCTTCCGCAAGGATCCGCCGATAAGAATCTTGAGCTTTTTGGCCTTGCTTATGATTAGTAAAAAAAGTCGCCTTGACATCATAGGCCTTAAAGATATCGAGAACCGCATCGGTGTGGGCACTAGGACCATCGTCGAGGGTTAAGAAAACAACTTTTAAACCCTCGCTATCGTTGGCGCGAAGCCGGTCTTTTAGTTCTTGAGTGGTTTTATCTTGCAAACTGCCATTTATTTGTTGGCTTTGTCCAGCCGCTTCAATCCTCACAACCTTTTCTAAGCTGGCAACTAGGTAGGAGTCAAGGCTAGCTTGAAAAGGTTGCTTTTTCGAAGCGGAGACGACATGGCTGATGGCAAAGCTCGTCGTGGTAACGACTAAGGCGAGGACGACGAGGACGGTCACACAATAGCTAATAAAACGAGGCAGGGATTTAATTTTTAGTTTTGATTTTTTTTTTTCATAATAACCTCAGATTCATAAAATAAAAAATATCCGATAAAAAGAAAAAAGGTTAAGGATACCTTACAAAGCTATTTTACCAGAAAAAAAGGAAAAATCCAATTGAATTGATAAGGATTCTTACAATAAACAAGCAAATCTTAATTTACTTAAGGAAAATTAGAATAAAATGAATAGGCTTGCATCTTTGAAATGATCGTGTTATAATAACGTAGACTTAAATTAGTAGTAAAGAAAGTAACATCCAAATTTTTAACACGATCTTATGTTTATACGTATTATCCTGATTTAGAAATGCAAATTGTTATTAGTATTACAGGTTTAGGGACTACAATTAGGAGGTACGCACACATGAGTGGTACAGTTAAATGGTTTAATTCAGAAAAAGGTTATGGTTTTATTACAGGAGAAGATGGTAAAGATGTATTTGCACATTTCTCTCAGATTCAGTCAAACGGATTCAAAACTTTAGAAGAAGGTCAAGAAGTAACATTTGACGTTGTTCAAGGTCAAAAAGGACCTCAGGCTGAAAATATTCAAGTTGTTTAATTTATAAACAATGAGCCGATGCTTAGCATCGGCTTTTTTTATGGGCAAAATTTATAAGATAAAAGATTATTGAAAAGAAAAGGCAAAAAATCACTAAGACCAACTCCACTGTAGTAATTATGTGAAGTTGGTCTTAGCTTTGAATCTCAGTCGTCATCCTGTTGGATTCCTCCTTTTGATTTTATCAAAAATCTTCTTTTACATTTTCTTCTCGTAAACATCTTCTTAAATTTAGAAATTTTCTTACTTTTATCAACTTAGTTTTTTGCTAGCCTTTGTTTCAATCTACTCGTCTTATAAATGTTTTGAGTTGCTGATACTTAGTATCAGTGATCTTTTTTAAGGATCTCATCTCTTTGTCATTCACTACTTCCGATTTGACATTGGTTTTAGCGCTTTCTTGATTTTTCTTTCGGAATAACTTGTTCTTTCGTTCAAATCTTTTTCTTGCCTTTTCTTGTCTTGTGACTAAAGTCTTCGATCGATCATTGGTGATATGGTCGTCGCGACTGCTCTTACCATAGTTGATGCGGATCTTGACGTCTTATCACTTGAATTTTCATTTCCTTTTTCAAGGGACCTGCAAATTCTGACAATGAATAAAACGCAATTCTTTGAATAAAGAGGGGGTAATAATGTTGTTGATCCACTTTATTCTGTCCTTGTTTTTACTAGCGATTTAAGAATAGTTTACTTTTCAATGATCGAAATCATCTACCTTGAAAATGTGTAGTTGATCTTTGATTAATTATAGTATAACATGATTTTTTAATAAGTAAATAGACAAATTGTAAACGTTTGTAACGAAATTGTATTTCTTCACTTTATTTAATAAAAATGATATGATTAGGCAAGAGTAAAATAAAGAAGAGTGAAGGTTTTTATGAACGGTATTTACCCACTTTTAATTGTAATTGCCGCCAATACTTTTTATAATATTTCGGCTAAATCAATGCCGGAGAATGTTGATCCCTTTGCTGGCTTGACGGTGACTTATTTTTTTGCGATGATCACGTCGATCATTTTTTATTATCTGATCGGTAGTGGTGGAAATGTTTTTGTGGAATTTCAAAAGGTCAATTGGACTAGCTATCTTCTTGGTTTTTCAATTGTTTTCCTTGAATTTGGTTATATCTTAGTTTACCGGGCCGGATGGGCCATCAATATTGCCTCATTAATTGCCAATATTGGCCTAGCTTTAGTCCTTGTTTTTGTTGGTTTTTTACTTTACCAAGAAAATATTAGTGGTTATCAGTTGATTGGTGTTTTTTTATGTGTGATCGGGATTCTTTTTTTAAGTAAATAATTTTTAAGATTTTGCAAAAAAATAAAAAGCGTGTTATAATTTTTCATGGTTATTTTCTTTTAGGTAATAGAGTTAAGATTAGAAAAAGATTAATATGGAGGCTATTAATGGCAAGTGATAATTTAAATTCCCTTGAAAGTGTACAAGAAAAAGTGAAAAAAGTATGTGAGGCACTTAATTTAAACTTGGTAACTCATGAGTGTGTAAACAATAATTCAAATCCTTTTGAGTGTGCACAAAGGCAAGTGAAAAAAGCATGTGAGGCACTCAATTTAGATCCGGCAATCTATGAATATTTAAAGGAACCAAAACGGATGATTGAAGTGTCGATTCCTGTAAAAATGGACGATGGTTCATTGAAAATTTTTAAAGGTTATCGTTCATTGCATAATGATGCAATTGGACCAGGAAAAGGTGGCATTCGTTTTCATCCCGATGTCAATGCTGATGAGGTGAAGGCTTTATCGGTTTGGATGACCTTTAAATGTGGCGTAATGGGCGTGCCTTATGGTGGAGGAAAAGGAGGAGTTACAGTTGATCCTCTTGAATTATCACAAGGAGAGCTTGAAAGATTAGCCAGAGGTTATGTTCAAGGTCTTTACCAATATTTAGGTGAAAAAATAGATATACCAGCACCTGATGTTGGAAGCAATGGCCAAGTAATGGCTTGGATGATGGATGAATATATAAAAATTACTGGCGAAAGCCATATGGGTTCATTTACTGGGAAACCGGTTTCATGGGGAGGCTCTAAGGGAAGAAATGAAGCAACTGGTTTTGGAGTTAGTGTAATAACAAGAGAAGCGGCTAAGAAAGCAAGGATAGATATAACTAGATCAACAGTGGCGGTGCAAGGATTTGGAAACGTTGGAAGATATACCGTTAAAAACGTCGAACGTCAAGGAGCCAAAATTATCGCAATAAGTGAGTGGGGTTCAGCTTGTGGTACTTTTGCCTTATACAATGAAAAGGGACTAGATTATCAAGATATGGCAGACTATATCGATAAAAATAAATGCCTTTCAGGATATCCAAAAGGAAAACAAATTACAATGGAAGAATTTTGGGCCTTGGATGTTGATATACTTATTCCAGCGGCTCTTGAAAATGCTATTGATGAAAAAGAAGCCAAAGTGATTAAAGCAAAATTAGTTTCGGAGGCTGCTAATGGACCAATCACAACAGCGGCTGATGCAATACTTAAAGAAAAGGGCATCATCGTTATGCCAGATATACTTACTAATGCTGGTGGAGTAACCGTTTCTTACTTTGAATGGGTACAAAATAGGTATGGATATCATTGGTCAGAAGCTGAAGTAGAAGAAAAACAAGAAGTTGAAATGGTAAATGCATTTAATGATATATGGGCTTTAAAAGAAGAATATTGTGTAACGGTAAGGGAAGCGGCTTACATGATATCCGTTAAAAAGGTAGCAGATGTAATGAAGTTACGAGGATGGGTTTAATTTAGAACATTTAAAAGTAAATAGTTGAGGATTTAAGTCATCATATTTATAATCTCTTCTTTGAATACCTATTTTATTGCGTTTACGACGTAGTAAAATGGGTATTTTTATTATTAACAGCAATAAAGAGATCAAGTGCATTAAAAAAGAGGAGACCTAAATGAAAGCAATGGGAAATTATGTCATTCGTCAGGCCGAAAAAAAAGATATGGATTTTTTTATCGCACAGGCAAAAAAAGAAGGGTGGAACCCCGGCCTTAAGGACGGGGAGGTTTTTTATGAGACTGATCCGAAAGGGTTTTTTATTGGCCAGCTTGATGGCCGGCCGATTGCCACGATTTCGGCCGTGCGTTATAATCACTTTGGCTTTTTAGGCTTTTATATTGTCGCCAAAGCCCATCGTGGCAAGGGCTATGGATTGCAGCTCTGGCACCATGCCATGGATTATTTGTCAGGTTGCCATATTGGTCTTGATGGCCTGGTCCTCCAACAAAGCGACTACAAAAAATCCGGTTTTGTCTTCCATTATCCCCATTTGCGCTTTGAAGGATCAAGATTCCCCAAGCCAAGGCCCAATGATGCGATAAAATCGGCTGGACAAGTCGATTTTGAGGCTCTTTTAGCCTATGATTCCCATCACTTTCCCAGTCAACGCCAAGTCTTTCTTAAAGCCTGGTTGGCCATGGACAATGCCGAAAGTCTCGTTTATCAGGATCAAGGGGGGATACGGGGGATGGCAACCATTCGCAAATGTTTTAGTGGTTATAAAATTGGTCCGCTTTTTGCAGAGACCCCAAAAATCGCTGAGGAATTATTTCTAAATCTGGCGTCTTTGGCCCAGTCTATGCCCGTTTATTTAGATATTTCTCAAGAGAATAACGAGGCCTTGGAACTCGTTTTGCGCTATAAAATGAATTTTGTCTTTGAAGCAGCCCGGATGTATAATAAATCAATCGCTCAATTACCGCGCGATGAAATATATGGGAATACGACCTTCGAACTCGGTTAAGCGATAAAAATAGGGGTAAGATTAGAGTAAGAGGATAAATAATGAAAGGCTGTGGTTAACAATAAAAACGAAAAAGCGGTGGTTTAAGGGGAAAGGAATTTGGCTGATCCTAATTCTGTTGATTAACTCACTTGTTTTTTCTGCTTGCCAGGAAGCCGTCAATCAAGGAGGAGTAATGATCCAGAACTTAGAGGATGTAACGAAAATTGCGGGAATGGGAAATATCGATCGCCAGGTGGTGATTATCTACCGTGAAGAAGAAAAGGCCGATATTAGTCAGTTGTTAATTCCGCTGGCCGATATTGAGGCGGGCCGAAGGCTTTCCGACCGAATTGACTTAATCGAAGTCAAGGACCAGGTCGATTTAAAGGCCTTGATCAAGCGATTAGGTAATCACCCCAGTGTCTTGGTTGCTGAGAAAAACAGTACGGCTAAAACGATGCCGGAATAAAAAAAGGAGAATGATGATGATTGTAACATGGGATAATATCAAGGTATTAAACGATCAAATTGAAAAAGAAAATCTTGATTATAAGGTGCATTTAAGTGATGCTTGCAGTGGCCAATGCATGTGGCTGGAAGATTTAAAGCACGATTCATTTGTTGAAAATGAGAAATTAGAAGAAGTGATTACAAATTACTTTAAGACTCAAGAAAGCAAGGTCGTTTTTAGCGGGGATAAAAAATCATTTTGGACGAAAAATTAAAGAAAAAAATGGACTGGTGACAGTCCATTTTTTATGGGCAATTTCATGGCGTTTTTTTAGAGGCGACTTAGAATATCTTCTTTTTTTGCATCAAACTCTGCCTGAGTGAGAATACCGGCTTCTTTAAGGTCGGCTAATTTCTCAAGGAGGGCAAGTCCGTCATCTTGGGGCTTTAGTGGTTGACTTTCTGCTGGATAGACGTCGTTAGCAAAGCGCCGGTAAATAGCAATCACTTTTTGGGCTTCTTTTTCATAGAGGATACTAATTGTTTTGCTCTGATCAGCCGTTTTAATCTTTAGTTCATGGGGATTAGTCCCGATGCTAAGAGAGAGATCGAGTAAATTGATGGAACTTGCTTGAGCGCTGATGGCGGTGATGTCATGGTAATAAAAACCTTGAATTAAACTAATTTCACGGTCATAAAAAAATATTTTTTTAGTGGTGCAGGCAACAAATTTATTGGAATTCCGACTGTCAAGTCCCCAAGCGAAGTAGACAAGCGTTTCGTTAGGGGCTAAATGTTCTTTAAGAATCTCTATGGTTTGGGAATTAAGTTTGGCTAAAATAAATTGGTGGATCTCGGCCAGTTTAATGTCAAAGTTTTGATTGTTTAGACGCTGGAAATAATTTTTTAAGGATAATAAATCACTAGCCGATAGGGTCTCTTTAGGGACCCTAAGCAAAGGAACATCATTGATTAAAAAAAAGATCTCCTGGTCGTCTTCGGCCAGCTCAAGACTGGATAGATCGGCTAAATTTAAGTGTCCCAGACAATAAAAGGCTTTATTATCAGGGAAAAGAACTTTAAAATACAAATGGTCAGTAGTCAAAAGGATTCGTTGTTCTTGTGAATCTTTGTATGCCATTAATAATAGTTCTTGAGCGGTAAAATCGGAAAATATCTTAGTCATATCCTTTACTGGATTATCGCGTCCAGAATAAAAAGTCAGTTGAAAATGTGACGCATTGCTAGCAGGTAGATACAAATCATGGTAAAAAGACTCTGTAAAGGAAATAATAGCAGAACCAGCATTAATTAGGGCTTTGTCTTTTGGGGCTTGTAATAATTTTTGCATCAAGTCTTCCTTGTAATGAGTGATGCGGCGGTTCATTTCTTCGCGTAAACGTTGCTGTTCTTCTTTTTTTAAGGCAACTTCTTCTTGAAATGAATCAAGACTGTCTTGGGCAAAATTACTGACATCTTTGATTAGATCTTTAAAACTCATAAAATTTTTCCTTTCTTAGTATCGATTAAAAGGGTACTTATGCTAATTAGTTTTTACCCTTAAACAAGGAGGCTAAACAAAAAATTACTGACTCTTGCTGATTGCTGATTACTTTTTAAGACTAATCGGCTAGCTTTGTGCTTGGTGAAAGCGGTGATTTAGTCACTGTGATAAAAGGGTTAAAAGGATAAAGTAAAGAAAATTTAAGCTTTAAAGGATGGGTGATATGTTTAATTTTCTATCAAGATCAAAGATCGCTAAAATCAAGCCGGCCGAGGCAAAAAAGAGACTGAATGCCGGTGAAAAAATTGTTCTTTTGGATGTTCGTGAGAAAGAAGAGTTTAAGGAAGGCCATATACCGGCCAGTATTAATGTATCATCACGTAAAATTGGCCAAGTAGAAGATTTGCTTAAGGATAAAGAAACGATTATTTTTGTCTATTGTCTAACGGGTGTGCGTTCAGCCAAAGCGGCAAAACATCTAGTTAATTTTGGCTATAAGAATGTTTATGACCTGGGTGGCATCAGTGCTTGGCCCTATGAAGTGGTTTAAAATTTAAGACTTGTGGACAAAACAAAAAGAAATCTTGACATTGGGTCAGAGATCAAGTAAAATTTACTTGTAACGAAGATGTAACAAGAATAGATTTTAGCACGATACCATTACAAAGGAGTATTAATGAAAGAAAAATTTAAAGGTAAAGCTTTGAAAATGGCTTTAAAAATAGGAACGGTATTCTTCTTAGCGACTTGCTTAGTGGCAACGACCGGTTCTTTTGTTTTAGCAAAAGAGATTACAGTTCAACAAGACCAGCAAGAGACGGTGGTCTCGGGCAAGCTCTTCCAAAAAGTCGGTAAGGTTCTTGAAAAAAATGGGATCATCCTTGGTAATGATTATATGGTCGATGTTGATGCCGACACCTTTTTACTAGTCGTCGATGAAGTGGAAATCGTTAAGAAAAACACCGGCAGTTTGCGCGTTGATGGCCAAGTCATCCCTTATAGCACCGGGGCCCAAACGGTGGGTCAACTGCTTGATCAAGAAGGCATTGAACTAGGTGAACTCGATCGGGTTGAGCCAACTAAGGCAGCGTCGCTTTCGCAAGTGACTAAGATTGAAGTGATCCGGGTTGAGGTGAGTGAGCTACCGGTTCAAGAGAGTCTTGCTTATCAGGTTATTGAAAAAGAAAACCCCGAACTTGAAAAAGGAAAAACCAAGCTTATTCAAAAGGGTGAAGAGGGTTCCAGAAGTTTTGTCGAACGGGTCTTGTTTGAAAATGGGAAAGAAACAAAGCGTTCGACCATTTATCAAACGATTCGAAAAGAGCCGGTCGATGAAGTGCGGGAAGTGGGAAGCAAAGAAGGACTTGTCAAAGTGGCTGAAGTAACGGTCGCTGAGGTGGCAGCACCGGAAACTGTAAAAGCAATTGAGAAAAAACCGGTTACCGAAAAACCGGTAGTTGAAGCTCCTCCCCAGCCAGCACCGCAAATAGTCCCCCAGGAATCTAAACCGGTCCAAAACACGATTCCCGAAGGCAGTGTCAAACAAGTGCTCAATTGTACGGCCTACACGGCGACCGGTAATGCGACCGCCTCCGGTGTAATGCCACGAGCCAATCATACCATTGCCGCTTGGAGCGGACTACCCTTTGGAACAAAAGTTTATATACCGGCCCTGCAAACAACCTTTACAGTTGAAGACCGTGGTGGTGCTGTAACCGAAGGAATCATCGACATTTACATGGATAGCTATAATGACTGCATTCAATTTGGCCGACAGAATTTAGAAGCCTATATTACTTACCCATAAAAAGACCATTAAAAAAACGCCTCTCGGCGTTTTTTTAATGGTCTAAATGTTTAAAGCCGAGAGCACGATAATCAAAGGGGTTAGAAATTTCTCTTGAATACGGTATAGCAGCGACTTTAAGACTGACCGGAACATCGATGACGTCAAAATCGGAAATTAAGGCCTCAAAATCATTGCGAATACTTTGATTAATCATCAATTGGTTTTTCATTGAGGTGTTTTCCATAATGATGCTAAAGACATTTCCTTCCAGGACATAAATTAAATGGGTGCTGTAGGAATGCTTCTTAATAATTTTCAATGTTTTATAAAGAATTTCATCCCAGATTCTTGGCCCGTTCATGGCTCGGAGGGTAGGCAGATGTGAAATTGAGATCATCTCGACAGCCAGTGTGGTCTCATTGACAGAAGCCCGATCCATGGCATCTTTAAGGTCCTTGTAGTAGGTTTTTTCGGTGGTTAGACCGAGTGATTGATCCATCACATCATAGGCGCTAATTTGGGCCTCTAAGTCCTTTTTAAAGTGGTAGAGCTCACGAATGCGTTGGATCAAAAGGATATTACCAAAAAGAATTAAGGGAATGATGATCAACCAAGCAAATTGATAGCCACTAAAGGGAAGGTTAAAGGATAGGGTTGAGACGATGATTAAAAGACCATAGCTGACCGTGATTAAAGCCATAAAGAATAAGCTCATCCCATAGGGGAGGGCAATGGTAAAAATCATACAGGTCAACAAGATAAATAAAACACTGTAATCGATAAAGTTAAAATTGGCGGAAAAGCCAACAAGAAAGACACCACAGGCAATAATCCCTAAAATAAAGAGAAAAGAAGGGAGGATCATGTCTTTGCCGGTGGGTGCTGTCTTTGCCTGATAAAGCCGCTTAGGCTTAGCTTTTTCTTGGCTGGCCCTTTTTGAATCTTTTTTTATCTTAGGACTGGTTTTTTCCCTTTCAACCTTGTCTAAAACCGGCTCAATTGTTTGCTCTAAGTCGGGTTTTATTTGCTCTAAGTCGGGTTTTGTTTCGGTCAAACCATCGGTAATATCAATTGGTTTTGTTTGCAAGAGGATTTCGTCAAAACTAAGATTGTCTGCAGCCTTATCAAAATCAGGAGAGTGGCCCAAGACTTTTGATAGGGTTGGGACCTCATCGTTTTCGTCAGCTAAGCTAATGGGTGCTTCAAAGGGATCAAAGGGGTCGTCATTACTAAAGGCCAAACGTGAGGCCGGCTTTGAGGACCGCACGGCCTGATCTAAGGCATCATCGTCGGACAAATCGATTTCTGAGAAAATATCATTTTGTTTAGTATTAATAAGCGAAGCCGTCCGTGTTTGAATAAGCGGTTCTGAATCTATTTCATTAGAGATGAAGCCGGCAGCCATAAGCGAGGCAATTTTTTCGTCGATTCGCTCTTCACTTGATTTAATAGCCCTTGTGAGATTCTCTTTTCGTTCTAAAATACGGGCTAATTTTTCCGACTGGATGGTTTCATCATGTGTATTGGTTGTCATCTTATTTCACCTAATATCATATATTTCATGATTGACTGAATTTTAATCAAAGATGATTGAAAAATGTGTTATGATAAAAGACACTTTTCAACTACCTATTATAGCAAAGAAATACAAAACAGAAAAGGGAAATAAATTCCCCATCGTTTAATTGTCTTTATTAACAGGTAAGAAAATAAAAAAATACCTATTAAAGGCCGAGGCTATCGGGAAAAAAAAGCAAGATTAAAAAGAATAAAAAAACTGTGAGTACTGTTGATAAGTTTTTTAAAAGTAGCTAACAGCTGGGTCATTAAAGGAAAAAAGAAGAAATGGGATGAGACTTGGATTTAGGCCATGAAAAAGTGGAAAAGCAGAAAGTTATCCACAAAATGTGTGTAATTGTTGAGAGTATGTGGACAAGCCCTGTGGAAAAGGCCTAAAAAGTTGACTAATAAAGGATTCTAAGGAAGAAATGTGGATAACTTAATTAAAAAAAATGAACGTTTAGATGATTTAAACTTAAAAAAATTGCAAATAATACAAAATTCCGACTACTTTTGCTTTGGCATGGATGCCGTTTTATTATCTTGGTTTGCGACAAAAGAAGCCAAAAAAAATGTCCGTATCCTTGATTTAGGAACAGGGACGGGAATTTTACCCTTACTCCTTTATGGAAAGTCACAGGCCTGTCAGATCGACGGCGTGGAGATCCAGGCGGAATTGGTTGAGATGGCCCGGCGGAGCCTTAAAATCAATGGCTTAGAAAAGGAAATCACTATTTTCCAAGGGGACTTAAGAGATAAAAAAACCCTCAAAGCGAATTATTACGATATGATTGTCAGCAACCCCCCTTATCTGGGAATTGCCGATGGCTTAAAAAACAAGGACCCGATCAGAACCATTTCCCGCCATGAGGTCAGCTGTTCACTTGCGGCCTTGATTAAAGCCAGCCGGCGGTCATTAAAAGACCATGGCCATCTTTATTTAGTCCACCGACCCCAGCGGCTTGGGGATATTTTATACCTGCTTCGCCATTATCAAATCGAAGCAAAAAGCTTGCAATTTGTTCATTCGACGATCGATCACCAAGCAAATTTGGTCTTGATTGCGGCCCGAAAGGGTGGCAAACCGGGACTGATCATCGATGCCCCCTTAATTGTTTACACCGGTCAAGGCGATTATACAGAGGAGTTAAAAAATATATATGGCCTTTAATCCAAGGCGGCTGGGCCTTTCTTTTTTAGCAAGCGAATATCTTCACCGATAAAGGGAATGACCCTAAAATTACCGGTGATCCGCGATGAGAGTCGCTCGTCGTAGGTCTGTTGAATATCTAAAACCGAAAGATTGGTCGAGATAATCATTTTTTGATTGGCATTAAGGCGGCCGTCAATCACTTCGTAAAGTTGTTTTTGACTGTAGGCCGATAATAATTCGGCCCCTAAATCATCAATGATGAGGAGATCACATTGGAAAAAGGGTTTAAAGACTGATTTTTGACTTTTTTTCCCCCTAAAAATCTGATCTTGGACATTAGCAACCAGGTGAGCGGCGGTGATATAGATAATGCTAAAGCCTTTTGGGATCAGGGCGTTGGTAATGCAATTGGAGGTAAAGGTCTTGCCAATTCCCGGTGGTCCGGTAAAAAGAAGATGATCATCGATGCGATCGTAGTTGTCACAATAGCGTTTGGTAATTTGATAAATGGTTTGGGCATTTTTGCGCGGACTGGGCTCACCGGGGCGAATCGGCGTTTGCGAGTATAAGGCAAGATCGAAGGCGGAAAAGCGCTCTTTAAGGGCGGCTTGCTTAAAATCGCTGTCAAAGGAATCAGATTCCATAATACAAAGGGTTAAACACTGACAAATATTATTGTCACGGTAGCCGCGATCATGACAAAGGGGACAAAAATAAGGCGAGGGAATGGGGATGGCGTGATCGCTAATAAAAAGAGCAATTTTTTCTTCAAGGGCACCCATCTGCTTTTGGATGGTTTTTTTTTGCCTTTCGTCGGCCAGGTGGGTTGATTTTAGTAAAGCGATGCCCAGGGCATTCATCTGCTGGTTTAAAGCAGCCAGTTGTGGGTATTTTTGATGGAGGCCTTCTTTTTCAAAGCGGACCTGATTGTGGTAGGATTTTTGTTTTCTTAAGAGTAGGGCATGGGCTTCCTTATTTATTTTCATGATTGGTCTCCAATTCATTCCATAAATCGGTGGCAAATTCCGGATTTAAATCGACATAGGCCTGTTTTCGTTCATCCGAGATGGGAGCGACCGGGTCTTTCTTTTTAAAGGCCATTTTTGGTTCTTTTTCGATGGCTTCGAGAGTTTTAAGGCCTTTTGCCTGCCAACTTTTCAAAATCCCATCGATATACTTAAGATTAGGTTGGTTGCTTCTAGTCAGGGCCTCTTTAATGATCTCGAGGGAAAAGCCGTAGTCATCAAGCCAGCGATCGATAAGTTCGATTTCTGACACCATGGGATTACGTTTTAGACCCAAGTAGTTTAAGATTTGATAATAGGTTTTTCGACGAACAGCCATGGCCTTAATATGATTTTCAGTATCGACATGGTCGCGGACACCGGCACTGTAGAAGCTGGTGGCGACTTTTTCTAAATAGCTGATCACCTGAGCGGGTGAAAAGGTTTGTTCTTTGTTATTGATCATATTAAGTGAATATTCGACGAGCAGGATGATCGCTTCGGGTGAAAAAAGATAATCTTCCAACCACCGCTGAAACATTTGCATTTCTGACTTGGTCACACTGCGACTTTCGTACATATCTTGAATGGTGTCAAACATCCGCTGAATTCTTTTTTCCAGATCGGTGAGTTTTTGATGGTTACGGTTTTTAGCCTCGTCATCGATCGGTTTATTTTTATAAAGAAAGGTACCGGCAATATTAAAAAAAGAAATGGCGGCTTCGTTAGTGCCTGTATAAGCGATCGCGATGATCCCTTCATCGGCCCAGTAATCCCAGGCGCGTTTGACATCGGTCTCAAGCAGGGATAAATCCTTGGCGATGTCACTATTGGAGATGGACGCGAGTTGATTATTGTAACAGCGTTTCAAGCCATATAAGTAGACCTTGACATAATCCCCCCGGGCCGATGGCATGTAGTGGTTGATAAAAATATTTTCAAGGGGGGTGGTGCCTAAATCGTCGTGGTTTAAGAGTAGTTTGAAATGATTCATAATAGACCTCGATCACGTAAATTTAAAGGTCGAACACTTTAGTGGGCATATGTCTTCATATTTACCAAGATAAGAATGACCTTTTGTCGGATATTATAACATATCAAAAATAATTTGACAGATATTCGTCTTTCTTTTAAGTTTATTAAGGATCGAAAAATAAGTTGTTGAATAACAAGAGTTTTCTTGATAATCGACTAATTTATGGTATAATTACCAACTGAATATTAGATAGCGATGTTTACTGAAAGGAAAGTACTTATGGATGCTTTTATTATAGAAGGAGGCAACCCACTTTGTGGCGAAGTCTCAATATCAGGTGCAAAAAATGCGGTTTTGGGGATTATTCCGGCGGCGGTCCTTTGTGCGTGTACAAATAAGATTGAAAATGTTCCGGACATTAAGGATGTTAACAAGATGGTTGATATCCTTGAGAAATTAGGAGCTGAAATATACCGTGAAGATGATACGATTATTATTAATACTGATAAGGTCATTTCTTATGACGTGTCCGATTACGAAGAAGAAACCGGACAGATGCGGGCTTCCTATTATTTAATGGGAGCTCTTTTAGGGCGCTATAAAAAAGCAATTGTCCCCCTACCGGGTGGTTGCAATATTGGCGACCGTCCGATTGACCAGCATATCAAGGGATTTGAGGCCCTTGGTGCCAGTGTTTTAATTGAACATGGTCAGGTCAAGCTCGATGCCCCTAACCTAAAAGGGGCCCATATCTTCCTTGATGTCGTCAGTGTCGGGGCGACCATCAATATTATGCTAGCGGCGACTCGCGCTGAGGGAAGAACAATTATTGAAAATGCGGCAAAAGAGCCGCACATTGTTGATGTTGCCAACTTTTTAAATCTAATGGGTGCTAATATCAAGGGAGCGGGTACTGATGTGATTAAGGTTGTAGGGGTTGAGACCATGCGGGGCTGTGAATATTCCGTCATTCCCGATCAAATCACTACCGGGACCTATATGATGATGGCCGCTGCGACCAGAGGAAATGTCCTGATTAAAAATGTCATTCCTAAACATATGGAAGCGATCACGGCAAAACTCATTGAGATGGGCGTCGATGTTAAGGAAGAGGATGATGGCATTCGGGTTAAACGCACGCGGAAATTAAAGGCCTGTAATTTGATGACCATGCCTTATCCCGGTTTTCCGACTGATTTACAACAGCCAATGGCGGTCTTGATGACGATCGCTGAGGGGACGAGTACCATTACTGAGAGTATTTTTGAGAGTCGCTTTAAATATGTTGATGAGCTCCGCCGAATGGGGGCTAATGTGACCATTAACGGCCGAACAGCAAGTATTATTGGGGTTAAAAGGCTGTCCTCGACTAAGATTCGAGCGACGGATCTGCGGGCCGGCGCGGCTATGGTCATGGCTGGACTCCTGGCCGATGGCGAAACAAGGGTGACCAATATCGTCCATATTGATCGTGGTTATGAAAATCTACAAGAGAATTTAAGAAATCTTGGAGCCGTCATTCGGCGTATACCCGAGAAGTAGAAGCATCCTTAATAAGGGAGATCTTTGGTTAAGTCACGTTTAAGTATAATTCGATAGGATAAAGAAATAATCGACTCCGAATTGAGTCTATCAACAAAGAGCAATGTACTGATTCAGTAAGGAGGGAAGATTGAAATTCTGTAGTCTATTTAGTGGTAGTTCCGGAAACAGTTTATTTGTTTCAGCTAATCAAACACGCTTACTAATTGATTCAGGTCTGAGTGGTATAAAAATTCAAAAGGCCCTGAATAAAATTGATGAAGAAGCAAAATCCCTTAAAGGGATCCTTATCACTCATGAACACCGGGACCATATCTGTGGGGTCGGGGTTTTATCAAGGCGCTTTGATTTGCCGATTTACGCCAATGCTAAAACTTGGCAAGCGATGGCAGGGCATTTAGGGAAAATTGCCGATCACAATATCCGTCATTTTAATTTTAATGATGAGCTAATCATTGATGATTTGGAAATTACTGCCTTTAAAACCTCCCACGATGCTGCCGAGTCCTGTGGCTTTATTATTAATGACGGGAAAAAGCGCATTGGTGTGGCGACCGATACAGGGGTCGTAACGCCCGAGATGATCGATGCCCTGGGGGTCTGTCAATTAGCCATCGTTGAATCAAACCATGATATTAATATGCTGGATGCGGGTTTTTATCCTTTTCATTTAAAGCAACGGATTAAAAGTAAGTATGGCCACCTATCCAACGAGTTAGCCGGAAATCTGGTAAAAGCCTTAATCGATAAGGGAACCGACAGAATTGTCTTGGCCCATCTTAGTCAGGAAAATAATTTCCCCCTCCTTGCTTATGAGACCAGTGCACGGATCTTAACTCAAGCCGGCATGGACTTAAAGAAGGATGTCCAACTATCAGTGGCAAAGAGAAGTGATGTAAGTGAAATAATTGAACTCTAGGAACTTCAAACAAAAATTGAGGTGAAGCAATGAATGAAGATTTAAAAGTGACCAAACAATCAAAGTTTAGCATGTTTTTAATTGCGCTACTTGGGGCGATGATTGGTGGCTTAATTGTCGGTGGTATTTTTTTAGCGGTCGGTTTTTTTAGTCCCGGTGAAATGATGGTCGAGAGTGGCTCGCAGCAGGTCATTGTGACCAGGACGGAGGCTGATACCATGGTCGAGGCAATCGCCCAGGTAGTCCCCCAGTCGGTCGTCGGGATTGAAACGATTGTGACCGGCATGACCCTTCTCGGACCCCAGCAAGGAAGCAGTGTCGGCTCGGGTTTTGTCCTAACCAGTGATGGCTATATTGCCACCAACCACCATGTTGTTGACGGGGGAAGCGCCATCCAAGTTTCCCTAGAAGATGGCAGTAGCTACGAAGGAGAGTTGATTTGGTCGGATCCAATTTTGGATATGGCCGTAATCAAAGTCGATGCTAAGAACTTACCGGTCCTTGAGCTAGGCGATTCGGATGCCGTAGAGGTTGGTGAATTGGCCGTCGCGGTGGGAAACCCGCTTGGTCTTAATTTTGAACGAACGGTAACAGCAGGCATTATTTCCGCTTTAAACCGTAGTATCCCCTTAGAAAATGGTTTAGCGGAGGACTTAATTCAAACTGACGCCTCGATTAACCAAGGTAACTCTGGTGGTCCCCTGATTAATAAAAAGGGGAAAGTGATTGGTATTAATACCTATAAGCTAAATTCGGGAGAAGGCATGGGTTTTGCCATTCCCATTAATATTTTAAAACCGATTTTAAATGAAGTAGTGACAACCGGTCGCTTCGATACGACGGTTATTGGAATTACCGCTTACGATCGGGCCATTGCTGATTATTATTTAACCGATGCTGAGGTTGACTTTAGTAGTGGTATTTATATTGCCTCGGTTCAGCCGGGCTATGGGGCTGCAGAAGCGGGTCTTAAAGCAGGGGATATCATCCTTGAGATCGATGGCGTTCTAACCAATACCATGCTTAAAATGAAAGAAATTCTTTATGCCAAAGATGGTGGTGAGAAGGTTTTGGTTAAATATGAGCGCGATGGCGTCATCGCGACGAGTGATGTTCGAGTCTCAATCGGACAATGACGGAGGCCTGATAAGCAATCAACCCCTCCTTATGTTTACATATGTAAACATAAGGAGGGGTTTTTTCAGGTTTTTTACAAAATGCAAAGAAGCCATTGACTTTTAAAGGAAATGTCTTATAATTACAGGTATAATAACAAAATTTCTATAAACAAAGAATGTAAAGATAATAATCTTCACTTAGTGGTGGAAATAAGGTCTAAAAATTGGCTGACAAAGAGGAAGTGGTGAGGAAGTGAAGAAAGTTGTTGATGATGAGCGCCTAATGGTGAAGATCTGCGAGATGTATTATACGGAAGAAATTAATCAGAAGATGATTGCCGAAGAATTAGGTTTGTCTCGGCCGACAATCTCCAGAATCCTAAAAAATGCCAAGGAAAGAGGGATCGTCAAGATTGTCATTGACTCGGTCTTTGGTAACAGCTACGTGGATCTGGAAAAGAAAATTGAAAACCGCTTTGGTCTAAAGGAAGTTTTTATTGTCGAGACCAAGGCCGACAGCCATGAACAAAAGAATGAATTGGCTAAGGCTGCTGCCGGCTACTTGGAGAGACTGGTAAAAGATGATAGCGTCGTTGGGATTTCGATGGGAACATCACTGGCGCAAGTGCCACAATTTGTTAAAAAAGGACTTCGCAAGAAAGCCATTTTCACCCCTTTGATTGGGGGCCTTGGCCATACCGGCATGGAAATTCATTCCAATACTATTGTCGAAGCGATGGCAAAAGTCTTTGGCGGTTTTTATTACCTGCTTCATGCACCGGCCCGGGTATCGAGTGCCTTGATTAAAGAGGAACTTCTTAAAGAAGAGGGGATCAATCAAATTGTAAAAATGGGTGATGATCTGGAGATTGCCCTTGTCGGGATTGGCGTTCCTAACGCTAGCTCAGCGATTATGGCAACCGGTTACTACGATGAAGTCGATATGCAGAAAATGCGTGATAAAGAAGTGGTTGGCGATGTCTGCATGCAGTTTTTTGATATTACGGGGGATACCAAACCCTTCGGCGCTGACAATAATGTTGTTGGCGTTGATATTAAAAAACTTAGAAAAGTACCACACTGCATTGGTGTCGCCGGTGGAAAAGAAAAAGCACCGGCCATAGCCGGTGCCATCAAAGGAGGCTACATCAATGTGCTGGTAATCGATTGTGAATGTGGCAAACAATTGTTGGAGTTAGAGAGTCGGTAGTGATTAATTAAAAATGAGGAGGATACAAATGAACGAAATACTGGATATGGCAATGAATGAGATGGCAGAGGCTGAATTTGATTGTTCCTGTGGACGTCATCACAGTTTTCCAATTAAAAAGATCGCCATTGGTAAAGGAACGATCAAAGAATTGCCGGAAATGGCCGCTGAATTCAAAGGCCAACAAGTCTACATGGTCAGTGACAACAACACCTGGAAAGCGGCCGGTGAACAAGCCTACCGGTTACTGGTTGACGATGGTTACGACCTAAGCAGTCATGTCTTTGAACGGGGCGAAGATATTTTGATCCCCGATGAACTGGCCATGGGCCGGATGCTTTTGGAAATGCCGCTTGACACGGCAGTGATTATTTC
>CAZWEU010000012.1:0-43996 GCA_964632785.1 uncultured Lachnospiraceae bacterium
AGCTGGCGGCCACTGAGGAGTCGACCCCGCCACTTAGGGCACACAAGACCCGACCATCCCCAACTTGGACGCGGATTTTCTTAATTTGGTCCGCAACAAAATTCGCCGTCGTCCACAAGCCTTGGCACTGGCAGGTCTCTTTAATAAAGTGATTCAGGGGCTCGTCACCTAAAATAGGGATGCCGAGGCTATCGATATCCGGATCGACCTGGCCCTGGCCGGCGGTTAGGATAATCCCCTTGGGATTTTTTTCCTTGATGGCCTGGCTGCTAATATCACAGGCCACGACTTCGGAGTAAACATGGGCGGCCCGCACCTGCCTGGCAAGGGCTTGGCTATTGGCGGCGCCACGGTTGATGATCAGGATCATTTCTTTTTCTATCATACTCTCTCCTTAATAACGCGCAATCGCACTATTGTAATTGGGTGATTCCTGGGTAATGGTAATATCATGGGGATGGTTTTCAATTAGTCCGGCCCCGGTAATTTGGATAAAGCGCGAGTTTTCCCGCAGGGCCAAGATATCCGCTGTCCCACAATAACCCATGCCTGAACGCAGGCCGCCGATTAATTGGTAGACGGTATCGCCTAAGGTTCCCTTATAGGCGACCCGGCCTTCGACTCCCTCCGGTACCAGTTTTCGCTGGCCTTCTTGGAAGTAGCGGTCGGAACTGCCGTCTTTCATGGCCCCGATCGACCCCATCCCCCGGTAGGTCTTATAGCTTCGGCCCTGATAGATAATCGTCTCACCGGGGCTTTCATCGGTTCCGGCCAATAAACTACCAATCATGACCACATCGGCCCCGGCGCCAATGGCCTTGACCACATCACCCGAATGCTTAATGCCGCCGTCAGCAATAACCGGCACCTGGTAGTCCTTGGCCGCGGCCACGACATCTAAAATGGCCGTTACCTGGGGGACGCCAATCCCGGCCACCACCCGGGTGGTGCAAATGGAT
The DNA here is from genome assembly GCA_964632785.1 of uncultured Lachnospiraceae bacterium. Classification (GTDB taxonomy): domain Bacteria; phylum Bacillota; class Clostridia; order Eubacteriales; family Eubacteriaceae; genus Acetobacterium. Next base: position 960 of record CAZWEU010000012.1, read on the forward strand.
CCCGGTCCAATCCCGACTTTTAGGGCGTCGGCTCCGGCCTCAATCAAATCTTTGGCCGCATGGCCGGTGGCGATGTTGCCGACAATTAATTGCAGGTCCGGGTACTTAGTCTTAATGGCCTTGACCATTTTTAGAACACCAACTGAATGGCCATGGGCCGTATCGACAACCACCACATCGACTTGCGCAGCCATCAGGCCTTCAACCCGCTCAAAGGTATTGTCACTAATGCCGACGGCCGCGCCAACGAGGAGCCGGCCATGTTTATCCTTAGCGGAGTTAGGGTATTTAATGATTTTTTCAATATCCTTGCTGGTAATTAAACCCTTGAGCTGGTCGTCCTCGTCAACAATCGGCAGTTTTTCAATTTTGAATTTTTTCAAAATCGCTTCCGCCTGGGCCAGGGTCGTTCCTTCTTTGGCCGTGATCAGGTTTTCCGAGGTCATGGCCTCTTTTATGCTTTTGGACAGGTCGGTTTCAAAGCGCAGGTCGCGATTGGTAATAATCCCGACTAATTTGGACCCTTGGGTAATGGGAACACCGGAAATCCGGTAGCGGGCCATCAGTTCCAGGGCATCGGTAATCTTATGGTCGGGGGATAAGTAGAAAGGGTCGGTAATAACCCCGCTTTCTGACCGCTTGACCTTGTTAATTTCAAAGGCCTGGTCTTCGATACTCATATTTTTATGAATAATCCCAATTCCCCCTTCTCTGGCCATGGCGATGGCCATGCGGGCTTCTGTGACCGTATCCATACCGGCACTGGCAATGGGAATATTTAATTTAATTTTTTTCGTCAAGTGGGTTTTTATATCCACATCTCCCGGTAAGACTTCTGATTTTCCCGGAATCAGTAAGACATCATCAAAGGTGATGCCCTCTTTTATTATCTTTTCCAAACTGTATCTCCCTTCGTCTTTTAATAATCTTAAAATAATAGGATGGACGGGTTTTCAACATCGGCTTTTAAATCTTGCAAAAACTTGGCCCCGTCGATGGCATTGGCCACCCGCTGGTCTAAATTTAAACTGGCCTTCATGACAAAGCGAACCTGTGGCTCACCCTGGATGATCCGCATCCGCTGGACCACCTGGCCCAGGCTTAGGATGGCGCAATTGGGCGAATGGATAATAGCCGTAAAATCGTGGACCCCGTACATGCCCAAATTGGTCATGGTAAAGGTGGTCTTGGCTAAGGTCTCTTGGCCCCGGTCTTTTAGGTTTTTAAGCAGGTCGCCCCGGGCTCCGACCAGGTCGACAAAGTTGAGGGCTTGGGTGCCGGGGATGACTGGGACCGGCTGGCCATGGTCTTGGTCCAAGGCCAAGCCGATGCTGACATGGTCGTGGCCGACAATTCGCCCCTCTTCCAGGCGGCTGTTGATCAGGGGGTGCTTTTGCAGGGCCCTGGCACTGGCCATCAAGAAAAAGTCGGTATAGGTGGCCCGATAACCGGCTTGGCTTTCAATTTTCTTGCTAATTCGCCGCCGTAAATCCTTGGCCTCAGTCATATCAATTTCGATTGTCAAGGTAATTGTATTTTCCAAATGGCTCTCTTCTTTGCTTGGCTCTATTTTACTTGCTTGTGCTTGGCTTGGCTCTTCCAGCTCTTGGCGGATCACTTGGGCTTGTTTTAGATCTTTTTCTTCTGCCAGGGGCTGGTATTTTGCTGATTGCTTCCATGTCGGCGTCTGATCTTTGGTCACGACCCGGACTTCACCATCGATAATCGGTGTTGGCTTAACGACAATTTCCTCCCTTAGGTCGGCTGCCCCATTTTCGACAAAGGGGACAAAATCCAAGTCCGGATTTGCCTGCATTTCCTTTTGCCTGACCACCACTTCTTCTTCACTTAAATCCGCTTGGTCATCGATAAGTTCTTTGAGACTCTGGCCCTTGGCCACCCGAAAGACCCGAGCCGGCTTGGTCGTGTTTTCCGGATGGCCAATTAGGCTGTCGAGCTTTGTTTTCACCACGACCGGTTCATATTCAATTGCGTAGCCCTTGGCCTTGATGGTACTGATGGTTTTTTCGACATCGGCCAGCTGGATTCGCCCCTTGGGACCGGTCGGCAGAATCGTTTTAAGGTCGATCTTTTTTTCCCGGATCAGCCGCCTGGCCGCCGGTGTCGCCCGGACGCCGCTTAGCTCATCAGTCGCTTGCTTGTCCTGACCGGCCTTTTTAATCTCATCAAAGATTTTATTTCTCTCTGCCTGCGACCAAGTCGCCTCAGGTTTCGGCCGACCCTCGCCATTCGTCTTTTCTTGGGGCGGCAGGGTCTGGTCAATGCGTAAGTCATAGGCCGGTGATTTTTTTGCCTCTTTGGGCACTTCCCTGGCCCGGATGCCAATTTTTTCTAAGTGAGCGACAAAGGCATCGGTGTCTTCCGGGATTTGCTCGCCGACTTCGCCAAGGTAGGCAATCACGGCATTAACCGGATACTCTTGGTCAATGTCGGCGATTTTCTTAAGCAGGACACCGGTCCTCTCCGCTTTTAGGACAATAATATCCGTATCGGTCATCACTTCCGCCAGGGGGGCCCCTTTTTTAACCCGGTCACCTTCCGCGGCCAACCAGTCAATAATCGTTGCTGCCCGCATATTCTTTTCCAATTGGGGGAGTATTATTTCTTTTGCCATTTTACTTAATCTCGATTCATCAATTTATAAACCGCTTGGACAAAGTCGCTTTTTTGCGGAACAACCGCCGCTTCAAGCTCCCGATTGTAAGGAATCGGGACATCTAAGCCGGCCAAGCGGATAATCGGTGCATCCAGATAATCAAAAGCATCGCTCTCGGCAATCCGGGCGGCGATTTCCCCAGCCAGGCCGCCGGTTTTAGCCGCTTCATGGGCGATGATCACCCGGCCGGTTTTAATCACCGATTCAATAATCGGGCCCATATCCATGGGATAAAGGGTTAAGGGGTTGAGAATTTCCAGCTCGATTCCCTCTTCACTTAAAAAATCGGCGGCTTTTTGGGCCCGTTTAAGCATCCGCCCATAGGTCACCAGGGTGACATGTTGGCCTTCACGCTCGACAATCGTTTTATCCAGGCCAATGGTAAAGTCCTTGCTTAAGGGAACCGGGCCGACCTCGTCATAGAGCAGTTCATGCTCGATAAAGCAAACCGGATTATCATCGCGAATTGCCGCCTTGATCAGGCCCTTGGCCTGCCGGGGCGTGGCCGGGCAGACCACTTTCAGGCCGGGAACATGGCACAGCCAGGCTTCCAGACTTTGCGAGTGCTGGGCCGCCCCCCCTATTCCCGATCCGGCCGGCAGGCGTAAGACCATGGGAATCCGGGCTTGGCCACCAAACATATAGCGGATTTTTGCCCCCTGATTAACCAAGGCGTCCATGCCCAAGGTGACAAAATCCATCACCATCATCTGATAAATCGGCCGCAGGCCGGTCATGGCCGCCCCGACAGCGGTGGCCACCAGGGCCCCTTCACTGCTAGGGGGGTCGAGGATCCGGCCATGGCCAAATTCTTTTTCCAGGTCATCGTCCCGGCCAATCAGGATAATGCTTTGGTCCCCCCTCATCTCTTCGGTCATTCCCAGTTGGATTGCTTGGCGGTAGGTCATTTTTTTCATCTTCTTAGTCATCCTGTCACCTCTGCAGCGGCATAGACATGGTCAAGGACGGTGGTAATGTCCGGCCCCTCGCTCTTGAGGGCGAAATCAAGGGCGATTTCAATCGTTTTTTTTGCTTCGTCTTCAATTTTTATCATCTGATCATCAGTAAAGACCCGGTGGTCTTTAAGGTATTTTTTTAGCCTCAAAATGGGATCTCCTTTTGCCTCATCAATCTTGGCCTCCAGCAAAACCGGCCCTTTACCGGCTCGGACATAGCGGGAGGCCTTACTGACGATGTCATAGACATTTAAAAAATCATTGCCATCGATGGTTAGGCCGGGAATATCATAGGCTAAGCCCCGGTCAGCAATATTTTCAATCTTCATATGACGGGTTAATGACCCTGGACCTTTGCTTCCATTATTTTCAATGAAAAAAATAATCGGCAGTTTCCACAGGGCGGCTAAATTCATGGCCTCATGAAAAGACCCCTGGTTGGTGGCCCCGTCGCCGGCAAAAGACAGGACAATCTTACCCGTTTCTTGCAGTTTTTGGCTCAAGGCCGCCCCGCAGGATAGGCCAAAGCCGCCCCCAACCATGCCGTTACCGCCCAGATTGCCATTTTCCGGGTCCGCTATGTGGCTCGGCCCGCCCTTGCCCCGGCAATAGCCGGTCACCTTGCCCAAAATCTCCGCCATCATCAGGTTGACATCAAGGCCAAAGCCAATCGCCTGGGCGTGGCTAGAAGGGCTTAAGGACAGCAAATCACCCTCCTCAATGGCCATGCAGGTCACCACGCTAGCGGCTTCTTGGCCACTTGATAAATAAGTCGGCCCATGGACCAGGCCTTGCGCGCCTAAGTCCGCTACTTTTTCATCAAAAAATCGGGCCTGATGCATTTTAAAATACATTTTTAGCAATATATCTTCTGATAATTCAATCATCCTATCCTCCACCTTTAAGCTTATTTGTTAACTGCCTGATCATTGACTCGGCGATGATTAAATCGTCCGGTGTCGTAATTTTAATGTTGGAATAATCCCCGATCACAATCTTGACCGGGTGATCAAGGGCTTCCACTAAAAAGGCATCATCAGTCCCCTCCAGCCCTTTTTCACGGGCCTGATCATGGGCTTCTTTAATTAGGCTCATTAAAAAGGTCTGGGGGGTTTGGATCTCGATTAGACTCTCCCGCTTGGGCGTATGGCTAACCAGGCCCTTTTCATCAACCACCTTAATGGTGTTTTTAGCCGGGACGCCAACAGCTGTCGCCTGATATCGGATTGTTTGGTCAATGCTTGCCCTAATGATTGACTCCGCTAGCAGGGGCCGGGCCCCATCGTGAATCATGACCAGGTCGGTGTCCTCCTGACAGGCCGCAAGGCCCCGATAAACCGATTCCTGCCGGGTCTGCCCGCCCTTAACCAAGCGGATCTTTCGGTAGCCATACGGACCTAAAACCTGGTCTTGACACAGGTCAAATTCTTCTTCCTTGATGACCAAAATAATTTCCGCAATGAGCGAACACCCTTCAAAGACGTCAAGGGTATGGGCGAGGATCGGTTTTTCACCTAAGGTCAGATATTGTTTATTGATGGCGGTCTTCATTCTCCGCCCCATGCCGGCGGCCGGAATAATTGCCCGGGTCACTATTTTCACCATTAACCCCCTAATTTTTGTAAATCGAGGGCCAATTGGGCGTCAGTCGTGGTGATTGTAATGCGTCGTCTTTCTTGGTCTTCTAAAAAACTTTCGATTCTTATTTCCAGCAAGCTCTCAAAGTCTTCTTTTTCAACCAGGTCGGGCCATTCAATAATAATCCCGGCCCCCTCGCCCAAATAGTCTTCAAAGCCCAACTCATCAAGCTCATCCCGGGTCTTTAGCCGGTAAAGATCAAAGTGATAAACGGTCTTGGGGTCATGGTAGTCATTAACAATGGTGTAGGTCGGGCTGGAGACATCATCAGTCAGGCCTAGGCCGGCGACGATGCCACCGGTGATCAAGGTCTTGCCCGCCCCCATGTCACCTTTTAAAAAGACAACAAAGGGGAAGCAAAGTACCTCCCCCAAAGCTTTAGCCCAGGCAAAGGTCTCGCCGGCTGAATGCGTCTCTATTTGATAGTCAAAATTCATTTAATCCTCCCCACCTTCATCAGCCTCGTCATCATCGAGGACTTCATAATCAACCTCAATGACTTCCCGGTCGTCCATTTGCTCTCTTGCCGGCAAAATGACCGCCAAGAGGACATAGATGAGGACACTGACCACACCGGCCCAAAAGGTTAAGATAAAGGGCAGGACGGGAATTAAAAAGATGACTCGAAAGATCCAGGCTGACAGCTTAAAGTAGTCAGCCAGACCGGCGCAGACGCCGGCTAAAATGGCATTATTTTTATTTCTGGCTAAGCGCTTTTTCATTTTCACCCGCTTCCTTTATCCTTGGTAGTAATCGTCAAGAAAATGCTCTAACCGGTCCATGGTTTCCACTAATTCCTCGGGATGGGGCAGGAAGACAAGCCTAAAATGATCGGGTTTGGGCCAGTTAAAGCCACTGCCTTGGACCATCAAGACCCGTTCGCGCTTGAGAAAGTCAAGGGCAAACTGGACATCATCGGTGATATTGAAACGTTCGACATCAATTTTCGGAAAGGCATAAAAGGTCGCTTCCGGTTTGACACAGGATAAACCGGGAATCTCGTTGATCCGCTTATAGACAATATCGCGCTGCTCATAAAGGCGGCCACCGGGCTTAATTAAGTCGTTAATGCTCTGGTAGCCCCCCAGGGAGGTTTGAATGGCGTGCTGGGCCGGGACGTTGGAGCACAAGCGCATGGAAGCCAGAATATTAATGCCTTCTAAGTAGTCCTTGGCCCCTTCCTTATTGCCCGTGATAATCATCCAGCCGACCCGAAAACCGGCGATCCGGTGGGATTTTGACAGGCCATTTAAGGTGATGACCAAAACCTCTTCGGTTAAGCCGGCCATGGGGATATGCTCTAAATCGTCGTAGATAATCCGGTCATAAATTTCATCGGCGTAGATAATCAAGTCGTTTTCCACCGCTAGCCGGGTGATCCCTTCCAGAATTTCCCGAGGATAAAGAGCCCCGGTCGGGTTATTGGGATTGATGACGACAATGCCCTTGGTATTAACATTGATCTTACTTTCCATATCTTTAAGGTCGGGATACCAGGACGACTCTTCATCGCAGGTGTAATAAACCGCCTTGCCCCCGGCTAAGTTAACAGCAGCTGACCAGAGGGGATAATCGGGCGAGGGAATTAAAATCTCGTCGCCATCATTTAAGAGGGCCTGCATGCAAAACAAAATCAGTTCACTCACCCCGTTGCCAATATAGACATCGTCCATGCTTAAGTCCATCAGGCCCTTGGTCTGATAATACTGGACAATCGCCTTGCGGGCCGGAAAAATGCCTTGTGAATGGCAATAGCCCTCCGACTGGCGTAAATTATACTGGACATCATGGATGACTTCGTCCGGGGCATTTAAGCGAAAGGGCGAGGGGTTGCCGGTGTTGAGCATAATGATGTCAACGCCATCACGGACCATCCGGTCCGCCTCGTCAACCACCGGTCCTCTAATATCATAACAAACGTTGTCCAACTTACTCGACTTCTTAATCGATTTTCTCATTACACTCAACTCCTTTATAGCAATTTTTTTATGGGTATTTGATCTATTATAGACTAAAAAAGCAAGTCCTGCATCTTAAATTTTGCTCTCTTAATAAAAAAACTGGCAATTACTGGCTTAAATCCTCAATTTTTAGTAATTTCTTAATGATCTTTTGATAACCACGGCCATATTTAAGCGACCGATTGACCCGACTAATGGTTGCCGAGCTGACCTTGGTTAATTTTTCGATCTCCATAAATGTTTTTCCTTGCGACAATAAGACGGCAATTTCAAAGCGATGGGCCATGTCTTCCACTTCTTTAATGGTGCAAAGATCTTCCAGAAGGGCGTTTACTTGGTCTTCATTTTCCAGTGCTAAAAAGGCTTGCGCCAGGGTTTTTCTACTTTTGTCCATTTTCCTTATCCCCTTATTTCTTAAACTCTTTCGAAATTAAAGTTTTATCCATTGACAGCTAATCTTATCTTTAGTGTATAATGTAAGCATACCATATTTATTTAATGAAAACATGAAAGGATTAGAAGATCATGAAATTATATAATACCCTGACCCAAAAGAAAGAAGACTTTATCCCCATCGAGCCGGGCAAGGTCAAGATGTATTCCTGCGGGCCGACCGTCTATAACTACTTCCACATTGGTAATGCCAGGCCCTTTATCGTTTTTGACATCCTCCGCCGTTTTTTAGAGTACACCGGCCATGAGGTCACCTTTATTCAAAACTTTACCGACGTCGACGATAAGATCATCAACCGCAGCCGGGAAGAAGGCATTTCCCCTGAAGCCGTGGCCGAAAAATACATTGCCGAATACTTTAAGGATGCCGATGGCCTAGGCATCAGGCGGGCCTCGGCCCATCCCCGGGTCTCTAGCCATATGGCTCCAATTATTGAGATGATCACCACCCTGGAAGAAAAGGACCTGGCCTATAATAAGGACGGCAATGTCTACTTCCGGGTGGCCAATTTTAAGGACTATGGCAAACTCTCCAAACAATCCCTCGATGACCTGCAAGCCGGATCCCGGGTTGATGTTGCCGACGAAAAAGAAAACCCCCTCGACTTTGCCCTGTGGAAGAAGAAGAAGGACGATGAACCCTATTGGGAAAGCCCCTGGGGCCAAGGCCGACCGGGCTGGCACATTGAATGCTCGGCCATGTCCCGCCAGCACCTGGGTGAAACCATCGATATCCATGGCGGTGGCCGCGACTTAATTTTCCCCCACCATGAAAATGAAATTGCCCAGTCGGAAGGCTGCTGCGGCAAGACCTTTGCCAATTACTGGGTCCATAATGGCTATATCAATGTCAACCAGGAAAAAATGTCTAAATCAAAGGGCAACTTCTTTACCGTTCGGGATATCGCCAAGCATTTTGACTTGGAAGTGGTGCGGATGTTTATGCTGATGGCCCATTACAGAAGCCCGATTAACTTTAGCGATGACCTCCTCACCCAGGCTAAAAATGCCCTTGACCGCCTCTATACGACTAAGTTCCAGCTTGATTTTTTGCTTGACCACACGACTGCTGGCGATGATGCGACAGCAGCCGAAAAAACCTGGATGGCCAGCCTGGAGACCTATAAAAAGGCCTTTGTGGCCGCCATGGAAGACGACTTAAACACGGCTGACGCCATCGCCTCAATCTTTGAATTAGCCCGCGACCTAAACTCCTCCCTCGATGACCGGTCCTCTAAGGCGGCCATTAAAAAAGGAAGGGACCTCTTTCATGAATTAAACGCTGTTTTAGGTCTAACCGTTAAGGAAAAGGAAGGCAGCCTTGACGATGAAATCGAAGGCTTAATTGATAAACGTCAAGCGGCCCGGGCCAATAAAGATTTTAAAGAAGCCGATGCCATCCGTGATTTGCTCCTCGAAAAAGGGATTATCCTGGAGGATACCAGAGAAGGGGTTAAATGGAAACGGATCTAAGGGCTAGCATTGACGCCGCCCTGGATAAGACCTACACTAAAGCTAAGGCCCGGGCCATGAATCCCCTAGCCCTAGCTTACATTGGCGACAGTGTCTTTTCCAATACCGTTCGCCGCTACTTGCTTGGCCTGGGCCATCAGAATGTTGCCCGGCTGACCAAGGCCACCACCCTCTATGTTAAGGCCGGTGGCCAGGCCACAATCATTCATTCCCTGCTCGACCAGCTTGATGAGGAAGAAGTGCGGATCGTCAAACGGGGGCGAAACACCTATTCGCGCCCGCCTAAAAATGCAAACTACCGGGACTACCGCTATGCCACCGGTTTTGAGGCCTTGGTTGGCTATCTTTATTTGATCGGTGATGAGGCCCGCCTGAACTGGCTTTGCCGGCAAGGTATTTTAATTATCAATAAAAAACAGCGCATCCGCTAGGATCCGCTGTTTTTTTAATTGGTGCTTTCGACCGGCTGGGCAAACCATTGGTCGGTGATCTGACTTTTAAAACGCCTAAGCATAATCAGCTGGTAGGTGATCGAGAAGAACTCGGAAATGATAAAACCAAACCAGACTAAATCGAGGCCGCCAATCCGCGATAGGATAAAGGAGGCCGGCAGTAAGACCACCATCTGCCTGATAAAAGAGGCAATCATGCTGACATAGGCTTTGCCAATCGCTTGAAAGCTGACCGAGATCATAATCGATAAACCGGCGATGGGAAAGGCCAGACTGATGGCCCGAAAGGCCACGACGGCAATTTCAGTCATTTCCGGCGAGGGATTAAAAGGCATTAAGATCTGCTCAGGGAAGACCCACAGCATCAAGGTGCCAAAAGTCATAATCGTCACCGCCGTAATGATGGCCACCTTTAGGGTTTGATAAAAGCGCTCTTTATTCTTGGCCCCAAAATTATAACCAAAGATCGGCATGGCCCCTTGGCCCAGGCCAAAGATGGGCATAAAGATAATCGACTGAACCCTAAAGTAAACGCCAAAAACAGCGACTGCCGACATGCCAAAACCGGCCAGAATTAAATTATAGCCGGTGATCATTAAAGACCCGATCCCCTGCATGACGGCGGCCGGTAAACCGACCACAATAATATCTTTAATAATTTTGGGCTGGTAGTTAAACTTTTTAAGGTCTAATTTCAGTAAATTGTTTTTCCCTTTAAAAACCATGACCAGCATAAAGACCATCGACAGCATCTGACCAATAATGGTGGCAATGGCTGCGCCACTTACCCCCAGGGCGGGAAAGCCAAAGAGGCCAAAAATCATAATCGGATCGAGGATTAGGTTGGTCACGGCCCCAATAATTTGTCCCATCATCGGCTTAATCATCTCGCCACTGCCTTGCAAGGCGCCAAAGGCGGCGTGCGTAATGATGCTGCCAAAGCAAAAGACCGTTACAATTGTCACGTAGCTGGTGCCTTGATTAATAATATTGGCATTATCGGTAAAGAGGCTTATAAAGGGCCGGGCAATTAAATAGCCCATAATGGCTAAGAGAACCGATAGCATAAGAGCCACGATAAAGCCGTGTTCGGCGACGTTTTCGGCCTCATGATGCTTGTGTTCGCCCAAGCGCCGGGAAACCGAGGAATTAATCCCCACCGACATGCCGACAAAACAAGAGATGATGATAATTTGAATCGGAAAGGCCAAGGAAACAGCCGTTAAGGATTCTTCCCCCAACTGGGCGACAAAGATGCTGTCGACCACATTGTAAAGGGCCTGAATCATCATCGAGATGATGGCCGGCAAGGACATGGTAAAAAGCAGCTTTGGAATTGGGACAACACCCAATTTATTTTCTTTCATTATTTTATTTGCTTGCAAGTGCCCCCTCCTGAATTATTTAAAGGTCTTTTTCTTGCGTGAAATCTCCACTTTGACCTTATTGTTTTTTATTGTTTTTCCATTTAATTTTTTTTCAACTTTTTTGGCCTGGTCTTCGGCGACATCGACAAAGGTAAACTTGTCGTACATATCGATGTTACCAACCATGGCTGAGGAAATACCGCCCTCGCCACAAACCGCCCCGAGAATATCCCGCTTCTGGACCTGGTCTTTTTGACCGACGCTAATAAAGAGCCGTTTGGTTTTTTCCGGACCACTGCTGCGTTTGCTCCTTTTGCTGTCGCGACCATCACGACGGGCCTTGGGATCGCGGCGGCTGCTGTTGTCATAGCGACGGCCCCGGCGGTCGATGGTGTTTAAGTCTTCTAATTCCGACAAGGGCAGTTGGGCCTTTAATAAGACGGCGGCAATGTTCTCCGGCGTATAGCCCTTCTTTTTTAGGTCTTCGACAATTTCCAGGTAATTGTCCAAGTCTCCCTTTTCATCATTTTTTTCAGCGCGGATTTTAAAGCGCTCATGGAAGTGGGCAATCTTAATGTCGTTGATCACATCACTGGTGGGAATTAAACCCCGTTCAATGCTCTTTTTGGTATAATCGGTAATTTTTTTCATCCGAAATTGGTCCCGGCTTCTGGCCAAGGTCAGCGATAAACCACTCTTGCCGGCCCGGCCGGTTCGGCCAATCCGGTGGACATAATATTCCTCGTTATCGGGTACATCGTAATTAAAGACGATATCGACATCATCGACATCAATCCCTCTAGCGGCCACATCGGTTGCCACCAGGACACTGATGTTACCACGACTAAATTGCTTAAGGACGGCCATTCGTGAGGACTGTTGCATATCACCATGAATCTTATCAACCGAGTAGCCTAACTTTTTTAAGTCATCGGTGGTTTGGTCGACAAAGCGCTTGGTATTACAAAAGATCAAGGCCCGTTGCGGCTTGTAAACATCCATTAGACGGGTTAAGGCTTCGAATTTATGGTGGTCATTGATATTGAAGTATTTTTGTTCAATCCCCGGTGCCACCATGTTCTTGGGCGAGATTTCGACTTTAACCGGATCTTTTAAATAGGTTTGGGCAATCTTAATAATGGCGCTGGGCATGGTTGCCGAAAATAAGGCGGTTTGAACCTTATGGTTGATGTCATCGAGAATCGTTTCAATATCTTCGCGAAAACCCATATTGAGCATTTCATCGGCTTCATCGAGGACAATCATCGCGACGTCGGATAATTTTAAGGTTTTGCGCCGCATATGGTCCATGACCCGTCCCGGTGTCCCAACGACAATCTGAGCACCGGCTCTTAAATCGCGGATTTGGTTTTCAATCGAGGCCCCACCGTATATGGCCACCGTTTTTACCCCGGTAAAATACCGCAGTACTTTTTTAAATTCATCGGAAACTTGAACAGCCAGCTCCCGCGTTGGGCACAGGACTAAGACCTGGACCTTTTTAAGATTTGGATCTATTTTGGTGATGGCCGGAATTGCAAAAGCCACCGTCTTCCCCGTTCCGGTTTGAGATTTTCCTATTAAATCTTCCCCCGTCATCAATTGAGGAATTGCGCGCTCCTGGATTTCCGTCATTTCTTGGAAACCCATCTTTTCAATTCCTTGCATCAGTTTTTCATCAATTTCTAGTTCAGTAAATTTCATTTAACATCCTTTCAAAAATATATAACACCTTATTATAAACTTTATAGGGTCTTTATACAAGCTATTTCACCAATCGCGACCAAAGGGTCTTTTTTTTCGTCAATTTTTAAGAATTGTTGACTGTTTTGCCTTTTTTAATAAAATCTATATTATAAAAAATAAGTTTAGTGTATAATACAATTTAAAGCAATTATATTATATTGGAGGTATCGAATGTCCACTTTCGGAACACGTTTAAAGAGATTACGGCTTAACATGGATATGACCCAACAGGACTTTGCTGAACAATTCAACTTGAATAAGAGTTCCATTTCAAAATATGAAAAGGATAAAAATCTACCGAAGAATCAATTACTGATTGAAATCGCTGATTTTTTCAATGTCTCAGTCGATTATCTGCTTTGTCGCACCGACAATGCCAGCTCTCTTGGCGATGCCCGCTTAAGAGAAAAAGGCAGTGTCCAAAGCCTTGAGCAATTACAAAGCGCCTTGGAAATGACTGACCTGCTGGGATTGTTTGGTTACGCCCTGATCGATGACGATTCCAAGAAAGAAGTCCTCGATTTTATCACTTTTAAACAAAATGTCTTAAAACACCAATACCGTTTTAAAGATTCTTAAAAATCCGCCCTAGGGCGGATTTTTATGTCATTTTATCAAGGGCTGCCAGCCACTCAGTCACCTTAGCATCAGAGGGCATGACCCAAGCCCCCCGCGGTGAAAAAGAGACCGACCCGACCTTGGGCCCGTCCGGTAGGCAGGACCGTTTGAATTGCTGGCTGAAGAAGCGACGGTAGAAATGTTTTAACCACTTTAAAATAACCGCCTCATCATATAAACCGGCAAAGGCCCGGCAGGCCAGGTAGTAGATTTTTGCCGGTGAAAAACCACAGCGGACCATATTGTAAATAAAAAAATCATGGAGGGCATAGGGGCCAACCGCCTCCTCGGTTATCTGACTGATGAGACCGGCCCGGTCGGGTGGCAATAATTCCGGTGATACCGGTGTCGCTAAAATATCGTCCAAAATATGGCGAATGGGACCATCTTGCTGCTTGGCCCACCACTTAACCAAGGAGTGGACCAAGGTCTTGGGCACCCCACTATTAACCCCATACATGGACATATGGTCACCATTATAAGTGGCCCAACCCAGGGCCAATTCCGAAAGATCACCGGTCCCGATCACAATCCCGTTTAGTTGATTGGCCAGATTCATTAAAATCTGGGTCCGTTGCCGGGCCTGGGTATTCTCATAGGTGACATCACGCCGGTCGGCCGGATGGTCGATATCCTTAAAATGGGCCAAGCAGGCCGCCGCAATGGGAATCTCCCGGTCGCTAATGCCAAACTCTTTAATCAAGGCCTTGGCATTGGTATAAGTCCGGTCGGTCGTTCCAAAGCCCGGCATGGTGATGGCGTGGATTTTTTCCCGCGGAATATCAAATTGATCACAGACATTGATGGCCACTAATAGGGCCATGGTCGAGTCCAGGCCACCGGACAGGCCAATAATCATGGCCGGTTGGCCAATGTGCTTGACCCGGCTGGCTAAGCCCATGGTTTGAATATTAATGATCTCTTGACAGCGCCGGTCGTCTCCTTCGGCCACAAAGGGGTAGGGGTTAAGCGGGCGGATCATTTTTTTAGCGGCCACGGTTTGAAAGGGGATGCGGCGGTACTTTTTTTCTTTGACCAGGCGCCTGGCATCGCGGTAGCCGTGATTGACCTGGCGGTCATGAATTAACAAGTCCAGATCAAGGTCGCTTAATATTAAGACCGGGTCAGGGCTAAAACGCGGTCCCTCAGCCAAAACTTGGCCTTTTTCGGCGATCATGGCATGGCCGCCAAAAACGAGGTCGGTTGTCGATTCGCCAAAGCCGGCGGAAGCCGACAGATAGGCGCAATTGAGTCCTTGCGATTGGTGGATAATCAGGGACCGGCGATAATCATTTTTACCGACTAGGTCATTGGCCGCCGCCGGATTTAAAATTAAGGTCGCCCCCGCTAAGGCGTGGTCACTCGAGGGCGGAATCGGAGCCCACAGGTCTTGGCCAATTTCCACCCCTAAGACGGCTTGAGCTAAGGATTCATGGCCAAACAAAAGTCTGGTCCCGACCGGGGTTTTGTGGCCAAAAAGGTCAATGTCCTCGACCTCTAAATCCCAGGCGGATTGAAACCAGCGTTTCTCAGCAAATTCCTCGTGGTTGGCAAGATAGGTCTTGATGACAAGGCCCAAAACCCGACCCTCATTTATGACGGCGGCCCCATTAAAGACTTGGCCGCCCCAGGCCAGGGGCAAGCCAACCACGACAAGGATTTTTTTGCCCTTGGTGTGGTCGACGATTTTTTTAAGGCCCTTGCGGGCATTATCTTGCAATTCTTTTTGAAAAAACAAATCACCACAGCTATAGCCGCTGATGGCCAATTCCGGAAAAAGAAGGGCTTCCACTTCTTTTTCACCGGCCTGATCAACCAGCTTGATGATTTCTTTGCTATTATAATCGCAATTTCCGACCTCTACTTGGGGTAGGCCACAAGCGACTCGAAATAGTCCAAATTTATGCATTACACTCCCCTTTATCGATTTATTATCATTGTTCCCTTTTTCTTGATCTAAAATCCATGCTTCTCTAATTTTCTCGGTCTTCTCTTACTTGTCCACACTTTACCCAGTTTCAACATTATTTTATAGACAGGATAGGACTATAAAGAAATCGCTACAAGTCCTGTTTTTTGGGCTTTCTCCAGCTTATCCCCAAACTTATCCACATTGTCCACAGCTATTTATCATTTTATCCACATTACTTCCCCCTTATCCCCGCCAGCAATAAACTTATTCACATTTTTAAAAAGCATAAATCTAGTGGCCAGCTTGACAAAAAAATCAAGATCTAGGATCTCGATTTTTGACAAAACTCATTTTTTGGCCGACAAAGTCGCTTTGACGAAACTTTTAAAGAGGGGATGGGGTTTATTTGGCCGTGATTTAAATTCCGGGTGCGCCTGTGTGGCGACAAACCAAGGGTGGTCCTTTAGTTCCACCATTTCCACTAAGACCTGGTCGGGTGACATGCCGGAAAAAACCATGCCCCCCTGACCCAGGGCCTCCAGGTAATCGGCGTTGACCTCATAACGGTGGCGGTGGCGTTCCTCAATGACTTGCTGGCCATAGGCTTCAAAAGCCTTGGTCCCTTCTACTAGTTGGCAAGGATAGAGGCCTAAACGCATGGTCCCCCCTTTTTCACTCACTTTTTTCTGTTCTTCCATCAGGTTAATCACCGGGTGGGCGGTCTCGGGGTCCAGTTCAATGCTATGGGCTCCGTCAAGACCAAGGACATGGCGGGCAAATTCAACAACGGCCAATTGCAGGCCCAGGCACAAGCCTAAAAAGGGAATCTTCTTTTTCCGGGCATACTCGATGGCCTGGATCTTGCCTTCGACCCCGCGATGGCCAAAACCACCGGGGACTAAGATCCCATCGAGTTCGCCTAAGATTCGGTCCATATTTTCTTCATTAATATCTTCCGAATGAATCCAGCGAATGACCACCTCGGTATTATTATCAATCCCCCCGTGGCGTAAGGCCTCGGCCACTGATAGGTAGGCATCGTGGAGCTCGACATATTTTCCAATCAAACCGATAACCACCTTATTTTCCAGATTTTTGGCTCGCTTAACCAGGTCCTTCCATTCTCTTAAGTCGGGATCCGGACAGTCAATCTGCATTTTTTGGCAAACTAATTCCGCCAAACCTTCTTTTTCCAGCAACAAGGGGACTTCATAGAGTTCGGCCGCATCCATATTGGTCACCACGGCCTCTTCATCGACATTGCAAAATAAGGAAATTTTCGCCTTTAAACTTTCATCGACTTCGCGTTCTGACCGCAGGACAATAATATCCGGCTGGATGCCGATGCTTCTTAATTCTTTTACCGAGTGCTGGGTCGGTTTTGTTTTTAATTCGCCGGCTTTTTCCAAGTAGGGCAAGAGGGTGACATGGATATACAAGACATTCTCCGGCTTTAGATTCCCCCGAAACTGGCGGATGGCCTCAAGATAAGGCAGGCTTTCGATATCCCCGACGGTCCCGCCAATTTCTGTGATGACAATATCCGGATGGCTGTGGTCGGTCACCCGATGGACCCCCTCTTTTATTTCATCGGTGATATGGGGAATCACCTGAACGGTTTTGCCTAGGTAGTCCCCCCGTCGCTCCTTGGAAATGACATTCCAATAGACCTTACCGGTTGTCAAGTTGCTATACTTTGTCAAGTTCTCATCGGTAAAGCGTTCATAGTGGCCCAGATCTAAATCGGTTTCCGCCCCATCATCGGTAACAAAAACCTCACCATGTTGGTAGGGGCTCATGGTTCCCGGGTCAAAGTTTAAATAAGGATCGAATTTTTGAATCGACACCTTCATCCCTCTTGCCTTTAGCAAGCGTCCTAAAGAGGCACTGACAATCCCTTTTCCTAAGGAAGAAACCACCCCACCCGTCACGAAAATATACTTAGTTTGCATCAATAAAACTCCTTCTTTTCACTTTTAGATCTCTTCCTTGCTGTCTTTTTTTATCCTTCAATTAAAAAATCACTGCAAAAAATACGTTTTTTTTTTGCAGTGATCACCTACCCTCTATTTTACCCTTTTTTAGAAAAATTTCAATAGGCTTTTACACTTCTTCTAAAGCAAATAGATAAAAACACAGAGAAAATGGCAAAATGACCCAAGAATAACAAAAAGATGGAAGAATTCATGAAAGCTAAAATCCTTTGAAAAACTCGGTTTTTTAAGGGCATAAATCACACCCCCCACGGTATACATCAGGCCACCTCCTAGGAGGAGGGCAAATCCTCCTCTTGCTAAGGCCAGGTAAAGGGGCTTAATGACAAAAAGAGCAAACCAGCCCAGAGAAATATACAAACCGGTTCCCAACCACCTGGGCATAAAGACCCACTTTACCTTTAAGATTATCCCCACAATAGCCACTGACCAAACCCCGACCATCATGGCCAGGCGCTGGTTGCCGCTTAAGCAAAGAAGGGAAAAGGGGGTATAGCTTCCGGCAATCAAGACAAAGATCATGGCATGGTCGATTTTTTTAAGGCCGATGATGACCTCTTCCGGCCCGATTTTGCCATGGTATAAAAAGCTCGACAGGTAGAGGCAAATAAGGCCGGCCCCAAAGGCGATAATGGAAGTAATAGTCAAACTATTAACATGATCAGTGATAATGATCTTGGCAAACATTAAGCCAATCCCTAACAGGGATAAAAATAATCCGCCCAGGTGGCTTAATGCGTTGATTGGTTCTCGTAAGGCCTTCATCCTTTTTTAGCCCTCACTTGGTAAAAATCCTCATGGGTCGTCGGTCGTCCGGGCGGGACCTGGCAAAAGTCCTCATCCCAATCCCCCCTTAGCAGTTTTTCCAGAACCCTGACCGATCCCCGGCCGACCACAACATCGAGGCCGACTTGGTCAGCAATCTTATTAACCCGGTCCATCCATGGTTCGACCTGGTAGGCGCTCGTATCGATCAGCATTAAGTCTTGATAATTTTTAAAGATAATCTGATAAATCTTCTTGGTTTTTTTTTCACCATATTTTTTAACCACCTGGCCATATTCGACTTCCAGCGATCGTTCCCCGGCCATCCAGCCCGGTGTTAAAAAATAGGTCGTGGTCCGCATTTGCTTAAGCTTGCCTTGATTAGCCAATAAGATGGCAATGCAATCCTCAAAACGGGGGACCACCAGCATGGCTTTAGTACTTTTAAGGCCGACTAAGCCATTACCACACGAGCCATAAGCAAAAAGCAAGGTGTCATAGTCGTCCTCGACCGCATCAATGACTTCTTGCAGGCCCGCCTTTAAACGGTCCGGTTTTTCGTGCAGGCCATTGGCCATCCACCGGGTCGCTATGTCTACCTTGGTCTTACTTAAGGCCAATTCAACCTCATGGCGCAAGGTTTCACAGGCAATTAATAATTGTGTCATTTCTTACCCCATCCTTTATGATATAATTAAAAGCTGATCGGTTTATTTACCCACTAGACCTAGAAAGGATACCATGGACAAACAATTGTTTCGTAAAAAAGTATTAGCCCGCCGGCAAGCGATTTATGCTCCGGCCATCGATGAAAAAATCGTTAAACGTTTCTTGGAAAGTGACCTCTATCAGGACTCCCATGTTCTGATGGCCTATGTCAGTTTTGATACTGAGATCAATACCCACCCCCTGATTGACCAAGCCCTTAAAGATGGCAAGCAGGTCATCCTTCCCATTTGCCATAAAGATGACTATAGCTTGATTCTCTCCGAGATCAGCCATTTTCCTGACGACTTGCAAAAGGGGCATTTTGGCCTTTTAGAAGTCCGGCCCGACCGCCGGCGAATCGTTGATCCAACCCTCATTGATTTAGTCATCGTCCCCGGCTGCGCCTTTAGCAAAGAAGGCTACCGGCTCGGTTTTGGTGGCGGTTACTACGACCGCTTTTTAGCTAGGCTCAAGGGCGACTGCCTCAGTGTCGGCCTGGTCCGCGAGGCCTTTGTCTTTACTGATATTCCCCTTGAAGCCCATGACCAAAGAGTTAATTATCTGATCACTGAAGCCCGTAAAATTTCTCTTAAGGAGGCTTAAATGAAAGCATCTGACGCTATTTCCTACATTGAATCGACCCATCAGTTTGGCACCCGCCTGGGCCTTGACAGCATGAAGCGCCTGCTTGCGGCCATGGGCAATCCCCAGGACCGGCTTAACTTTATCCACATTGCCGGAACCAATGGCAAGGGCTCGACGGCCACCATGATCGCGACCATTTTAAAAACGGCCGGCTACAAGACCGGGCTGTTTACCTCGCCTTTTCTCGAGTCCTTTAATGAACGCATCCAAATTGATAATCAGCCGATCGATGACCCCGGCCTTATTTTGGCCACGTCCACGGTCAAAAAACACGTTGAGCGTTTGGTAAAAGAAGGCCATCCCCACCCCACTGAATTTGAACTGGTTACGGCTGTTGGCCTAGCCTACTTTTGCCAAGAAAAAGTCGCTTGCGTGGTTCTGGAAGTGGGCATGGGCGGCCGGCTAGATGCCACCAATATCATCACTAAGCCTCTGGCAGTGGTGATGATGGGCATTGGCCTTGACCACACGGACTACCTGGGTGAGACCCTGGCTGAAATTGCCTTTGAAAAAGCCTCCATTATCAAAGAAGGGCGACCGGTTATTGTCTATCCCCAAAAAGCTCAGGCCTTAAAGGTCATCACCGATTTTGCCAAAGAAAAAAATGCCCCCGTCAGCCTAGTTAATCCCTTGGATATTAAAGTATTATCCCAAAACCGGCATTTTCAATGGCTTAAGTACCAGGGCGACCACCTGGCCCTAGACACCTTTAAACTCAAGCTTTTAGGCAGCTACCAAAGCCTTAATTGCCTAACCGCCCTAGAAGTGGTTCACGTCCTTATCCAAGAGGGCTACTTAATTAGCCCTGACCAGATCACCCGGGCCCTGGCTAAAACCGTCTTTGCCGGGCGCTTTGAGATTTTGGCTGAGGACCCGATCATTTTGATCGATGGGGCCCATAATCGCGATGGGATTGAAGCCTTTGTCGCTAATCTTAAGCTTTATTTTAAAGACCGGCCCATCACCCTTTATCTGGGCATGCTGGCTGATAAAGACATTGAAAGCGCCCTAGCTTATTTAGTCCCCGTGGCTAAGACCATTTACCCCCTAAGCCCCAAGAGTGACCGGGCCATGACCGGGGCTGACATGGCCCGGCTGATTAAAGACTCCTACGGCAAGACGGTCACTTATTATAACAGCGTCGAGGAAGCCGTTGCTTCCATTGACTTGTCAAAAGCCCATGCCATCCATGTCTTTGTCGGTTCTCTCTATATGGTTGGTGAGGCCAGAAGCCATATCCGTAAACGCTTAGACCTTAACTAATCAGCGACCAAGCAAAAACAAGAAGACTGAGGGTCTTATTTTTGGTAAAAATCTTCTATTTTTCCAACGATCTTTATCACTTGGTCCGGTGTCAAATCATAAAATAGGGGGAGTCGTAAGAGGCGGTCACTCTCTTTTGTCGTATAACGGTCGATCCCTTCAAAGCGGCCAAACTTTAAACCGGCCTTGGCCGTGTGCAGGGGAATGTAGTGAAAGACGGCTAAGATCCCCTGGCCTTTTAAGTAAGCAATTAACTCTTGGCGCTGGGCAAAATCCTTGACCTTAATATAAAACATGTGGCCATTGTGGTCGCACCCCTTAGGAATGGCGGGCCGGCTTATCTCCCCCCGGTCTTCAAGGGGCTTAAGGAGGCTAAAGTAATCATTCCACAAACTTTTTCGCTTATTGGTAATTGCTTGGGCCGCTTCAAGTTGGGCATAAAGATAGGCGGCATTGAGTTCGCTGGGCAGGTAGGAGGAGCCTAAATCGACCCAAGAATATTTATCCCGCCGGCCTGATAAAAACTGACTGCGGTCGGTCCCCTTTTCTCTAATAATTTTTGCCCGTTCAATAAAGGCCGAGTCGCCAATCACTAAGGCCCCCCCTTCGCCCATTGAATAGTTCTTCGATTCATGGAAACTAAAGGTGGCAAAATGACCAATCCCCCCTAAGGGCCGGCCACGATAGGTCGCCATTAAAGCTTGGGCGGCGTCTTCAACCACCACCAGCCGGTGTTTTTTAGCGATGGCCATGATTTTATCCATCTCACAGGCCACGCCACCGTAGTGGACGGGGACAATCACCCGGGTTCTTGCCGTAATGGCGGCTTCAATTAAGTTCTCATCAATATTCATGGTGTCCGGTCTGATATCGACAAAGACAATTTTTGCCCCCCTTAAAACAAAGGCATTGGCCGTTGAGACAAAGGTATAAGAGGGCATGATGACCTCGTCACCCTCTTTAATGTCGCACAGGAGGGCTGTCATCTCCAGGGCATGGGTGCAGGAGGTGGTCAAAAGCGTCTTTTTCGCCTGGGTCTTGTCACTCAGCCAATCGGCGCAGGCTTTTGTAAAAACCCCATCGCCACTGATGCGACGATTAATGGCTGCCGCCTCATGCATATAGTCCATTTCTTTGCCTAAAAAAAGCGGCTTATTAAAAGGTATCATTAAATTCGTCCTCGCTTGGAAAATTTTGTCATTTTAAATATCGATCAGATCCAAGATCTCTTCTTTCATCTTGATGTATTCTTCATCCATATGGACCCGACCGGTCCTGGCATCAATGGCCTTTTCATAAAAATCTAATTTTAATTCTTTAATAATGGTCCCCGGACTTTTCGACATGACAATCGCCCGAGTCCCAAGCGATAGGGCTTCGTCAACATCGTGGGTGATCATAAAAATAGTATTATGGTTTTTTTGCCAGATTCCCCGTACCAATTTTTGCATATGAATCCGGGTCAAGGCATCGAGGGCCCCAAAGGGTTCGTCCATCAACATGACCTCCGGTTCATTGGCCAGGACCCGGGCCAAGGCCACCCGTTGTTTCATCCCTCCGGACAATTCAAAGGTTGCCTGGTCTTCAAATTTTAGCAGGTGGACCTCTTCCAAGTAATGACTGGCAATTTTTTTAATCTCTTCCTTAGCCAGACCCTTCATCCGCGGGCCAAACTCGACATTTTTTCGAACCGTCATCCAGGGATACAAGGAGGCCGATTGAAAAACGACCCCCCGGTTCCAGTCCGGCCCCTGAATTTCTTTGCCCTTCATTAAGACGCTTCCTTGGGTCTCTTTTAAAAAGCCGGCTAAGACCTTTAATAGGGTGCTCTTACCACAGCCCGATGGGCCAAGGACACAGATAAAGTCCCCTTTGTAGATGTTTAAGTCAATATCATAAACGGCCTTTAAAGGCTCGTTACTGGTCGCGTAGGTGACACTTAAGTCTTTAATCTCGATTAAACAGTCATTCATCCGCTCATCTCTCAATTTTCCAACATCATTTCAATGTAGAGGGGGTTGATAAATAAATCAAAGCCGGCTTGGTCGGGAACAACATCAATCGACTTTTCATTGGCCAGAAAATCAGCCGTATCTTTCATGACATTGGAAAATGCCCCGGCTTGGTCAGTGCTTCCCATAAAGTCACTTGTGATCATTTCTTCGGCCGTTAACCACCTGGACCCTTCCATTTGGATCAAGGCCTCTTCTTTGGTGATCTCTAATTCCTTGGCTACAGCCTCGGCACTTTCCTCCGGATTATCACGGTAGGCTTGGCCTCCTTCAGTTAAGACCCGGATAAAGTCGGCTACTAAGTCTGGATATTCCTCGGAAAATCCTTTTCGGGTCAGGCAAACATTGGCCGTCAAATTGCCCTTTTTGGCCATCTCTTCCGAGTTGACAAGGGTTCGGCCGTTTTCCAGCAATTGGCCCAGGGTCGGCTGCCAGGTATAGGCGGCATTGATGTCGCCTCGCTCCCAGGCGGCGACAATATCAGGTGTCAGCATATCCAGAAGCTCAACATCATCTTCGATGCCTTGGTTTTTTAAATAGTTAAGCAGGCTATAATGGGAAGTGCTGGCAAAAGGGGTGGCAATTTTTTGCCCCTTTAGGTCTTGGGCACTGTTAATGTTTGAGCCATTTTTAACCGCTAAGCCTTCAATCTGGCCAAGGACTTCGTGAATCCAGATCAGTTCAACATCTAGGCCGCGTGAAAAGGCAATGATCCCATTGGTGTTACCCATAGAGGCAAAGTCGATCGAATCTGACGCCAAGGCCTTGTTGGCATCAACCCCTGAATCAAAGGCGACAAAATTACATGTTATCCCTTTTTCCGTAAAATATTTATCAAAAATTCCCGTTGTCTTGGCCACCATCTCATCATTGGGTACGCGTAAATAGCCAATGTTTATTTGGGCGGGTCGGTCCCCGCCGGCACTTTCTTCTCCTTGGCAGCCCATTAAGGCCATGGTCAAGACGGCTAGCACTAAGCCAATCGCTATTTTTTTCATCCATTTAGTCATTGTTTTTCACCTATTGATATCCCTTCCAAAATACAATTTTATTTTCCATCATCCGCAAGCTTAAATCAATCAAGACACCGGTAATGCCCATTAAAATAATTCCGACAAAGATCACACTGCTTTTTAAATAACGGGATGCATCGATGACCATCCAACCAATTCCTGATGAAGCCGCAACCATCTCGGCCGAGACCAAGGTCGTATAGGCAATGCCGATGGCTGTTCGGATACTGGTGAAAATATCCGGTAGGCAGGCCGGCAAGACGATATTAAAAAAGACCTCGCGCTGGTCTGCTCCCAAGGATTTGGCACTGAGAATATAGTCTTGGTTGATATTGTTGACGGCTGACACGCAGGACACATAAATCGGGGCAAAGGCTGCCAAGTAAAGAAGGGTGATTTTCGACGATTCATCAATTCCCAGCCATAAAATCAGGACCACATAGTAGGCCAGGGGTGGCAGGGGCCGGTAAAACTGAACGATTGAATCGACAATCGCCCGAACCTTTTCAAAGTAGCCGCTGAGCAGGCCCAGGGGGATGGCTGTGACCACTGCCAGTAGTGAGGCGACGATCAGGCGGTAAAAACTGATCCCTAAATGGGACCAGAGACTAACCCCACTGTAACCATTCTGGACAATGCTTATAAAGGTCTGATAAACCATCGCCGGCGAGGGGACAATTAGTGGTGAGACGATCTCAAACTTGGTAATGATAAACCATAATAAAATAATCGTCCCCCAGGTGGCGATCGTCAGGATCCGATTCGTTAAGCTATTTTTTTTCTTACTTTCTCCCATCAAGTCTCCTTTTCTCCTTGTTTCTCCTATCTTACCATGGAGAAGATCTCTCTTCAATTAAATATTTTCTTGGCTTAAAAATAAAAAGGGAACACAGATAAAGATCATAGCCATGGCTATCGATCTTTTATCTGCATCCCCTGCTTTATTTAAGTATTAACTAAAGACTTTCTTTATTCGAAGTTATAGCCGGTTACGATTGGCTTGCGACCGGTCATCTGATCGTTGAAATATTCATAATAACAAACCCCTAAAAAGGATCCGGAAATATTATAAACATTATCAAAACCTAATTGACCCAAGGCGCGGACCATGTTGTAGCTACGCTGGCCACTACGGCAATGGGCGTAAACCGGTCGATCCTTAGGGATCTCATCGAGGCGGTCTCTAAATTCGCTCAGTGGTATATTAACCGAATTAATCAAATGAGACTCTTCATACTCATCAACTTCTCGGGCATCGATGATAAAGGCATCATTTTCCACCAGTTCACGGACCATGGTCACGGGAACTTGTTTGTATTCACGGTTAAGAATATTTAAGCCCACTAAAGCGGCAAAGTTAACCGGGTCTTTAGCGGTAGAAAAGGCCGGTGCATAGCAAAGCTCTAATTCTTTTAAGTCTTCTAAGGTTCCGCCTAACATAATCATTGTCGCTAGAACATCAATTCGCTTAACCGAATCGCCCTTACTGATGCCTTGGGCACCGAGGATCCGTCCGGTTGGTTCTTCAAAAACGAGCTTTAAGAAGATTGGACTACTGCCCGGCATAATCCCGACATAATCACCGGGAATAATATAAACAGAGTTATGGGGAATCCCATCAAGCTCCGCATCTCTTTCGGTTAAACCGGTTGAGGCGGCGTTCATTTCAAAGACCTTAATGGCTGATGAACCAATCACCCCGGTATTGCGATGGGGAATGCCACAGATGTGACCGGCTGTTGCTCGGGCTTGTCTTTGGGCAGGACCGGCCAGGGCTAAGCGGATCTTGGTCCGAGTCAATTGGTTAAAGACTTCAATGGCATCACCAACGGCATAGATATCTTTTTTATTAGTCTCATAATTATGATTAACCAGGATGCCACCGGTTTTACCCAGTTCCAGTCCGGCTTTTTTAGCTAATTGGGTTCCCGGTCGGACACCAATGGCCATAACGACCGCTTGAGCATCAATTCTGCGACCGGAAGCGACTTCGACGTAACCATCACCAACCTTGGCAATGCCGTCACCGACAATCACATCAACACCTTTATCAAGCATTTCCTTGTGAAGAATTTGGGCCATGTCATAGTCAAAGGTCCGCATGATCTGGTCGCCCATTTCAATCAAGGTTACTTTGTAACCCTTGTTGGCAAGGACCAGGTTCTCAGCTACTTCAACGCCAATAAAACCACCACCGACAACAACGATATCCTTTACATCCTTTTGGATAAAACGATTTAAGTTATCGATATCAACGACATTTTTAATGGTAAAGACATTGGGTCGGTCATAACCTTCAATCGGTGGTACAATCGGTGTTGCCCCTGGGGATAAGACCAAGGTGTCATAGGATTCGATATATTCTTCGCCGGTTAATAAGTTGCGGACTTCGATTGTTTTTTCCTCGGAGTTAATCGCTAAAACCTCATTGTTGACCCGGGCTTCAATATTGTATTGATCTTTAAAATTTGGCGGTCCCATTAGGATCAGATCTTCACTCTCGACGATCATGCCACTTAAATGGTTGGGTAGGCAGCAGTTGGAAAAAGACACATCGGGTCCTTTTTCAAACATGATAATCCGCGCTGATTCATCGAGGCGGCGAAGTCTGGCTGCAACTGAAGCCCCACCGGCAACACCACCAATTATTAATACTTTTCTTTCCATTATTCTCTCCTTTGATTTATTTTATCTGGTAAATCATTAATACCTTTTATTAAAAATTTTTGATTATTTTGAATAACGACTTGGCGGAATAATGTCCACCTTGCCGGCAAATAGTTTTAAGCCAACAATCCCACCTAAACTAATGGCAACAAAGAAACCCCAGCCGGCGATTGAGAAGTTCCCAATTCCTGAAAATAAGGCTCCAATATTACAGCCACCACCTAAGCGAGCGCCAAAGCCCATTAAGAAGCCACCAATTAGATAATATGAAACATTTCGTAAGCTGAAATTAAATTTCGTCGATAAGCGTCCGGCAAAAAGAAAGGCGATCATCGCCCCCAAAACAATACCGAAGTTTCGCAGTGACAAAGCATCATTAAGAATGCCATTGTTAGCCGTCCAGACAAAGGGTTCAAAGACCGGGGCCGTAAACTCAAGTCCAAACATTTGTAAAAAGGCAATTCCCCAACTGGTAAATGGTCCGGTTACCCCCCAACTATGGCCGGTCGTAATCAGAATAAAGGCGAACATAATGGCGAGCAGGATCCCTCCCAGCATAAAGCTCCAGCGTTGGACAAATAAACGATGAAAGGTATTATAAGAGAATAATTTAAAATCTTCACCCTCACCCCTTGGCAGCTCCTGTTCTTCGTAAACAACTTCTTGATAAAAGCCTTCTTTTCGGCGAAAATCTTCATACTTTCGAACGATTACATATAAGCCTAATAAAAGCAGAAATGAAATCGCTAAGGAACCCGTATAACCAAAGACATCGGGTAAGTATAATTGAATGCCAATTTTTCCGATCGCCGTTTGATTAAGGGCATCTTGCACCAAAACACCGGGAATCGATCCCAAAATAAAGGTGGTAATGCCAATCAGGGCGTGACCCTCACCCTCACCTAAATCACTTAGGGTTCCGGAGGCACAGCCACCGGCCAGCATCATCCCGATTCCAAAGATAAAGCCACCAATCATCACCGTGATATTTAAAAACTTGACCGAACTTAGGCCCGGTAAATCCATTCCGTTGCGGGCCGCAGCCCACTGAATTCCGGCTGCCATAACCATTGAAATGGCAAACATGACCAAGAGTGTGGTACTTAAGCTTCCTTCACCGGTTATATAAATACGTTTAATCCCACCGGCAAAGCCAAAGCGAGCCCGGGTTAAGATATAGCCTAACATCAAGCCTGTTATTAAGAACAAGGCCAGTTCTTGATCAACCATACTTTTATAGGCTGCAAATGCCGCCGTGGCAATTAAAAGGCCTAGGCCAACAAGTGGTTGAATCTTTTGTTTCTTTGTCAAATCCATCTTTTTCCCCTTTTAAAAGTTTTAACTTAAACTCATAAGAAAGTGGCATTTATAAAATGTCACTTTCTTTACTGGTCCAATTAGATCCTATCCCTTATTTAAAAATAATTATTCGGTTACTAAGGGATATCCTTCATTAACCCAGCCAGCTGTATCAGTCGCTTCTGTTCCTTTTCCTGAGTTAAGGGAAACGGCATCATAGCCAAGCATTCTTAGGCCGCCCACGGTTTGACCGGCAGTCTGGCCGGTGTAGCAATAAACAATGATTTTTGTATCCATTGGCAGGGTGGAAAATTCTTTTTCCATGCCTTTTCCAAAGGGAATATTGATGGCCCCTTCAATGTGGCCAGCTGCGTAGTCATCCGCTTTTCGAATATCTACGAATACCACTGATCCATCATTAGCGTCAAGAGATGCCTTGGCATTTTCGGCGCTAACGATAAAGTTTTTGTAATTGGTTTCAGCAACATCCTTAAGTCCGGCATAATAGTCGACGATTGCTTCTTCAAGTTCGGGATCGATTTCTGTTTTACTTGCCGGATCAAATTCAGCCACTTCAGTAGTGATCACTTCCTCGATGCCTTCAACCTTTTTAAGTCCTCTTGAAAAGCCAAATTTTACAGATTTTGCGTCGAAGCCTGCCATGTTTAAAATAGCAACGGTTTGGCCGGCTGTTTGACCGGTGACACAATAGAGCATGATTGGTTTATCATTGGGAATACTGCTGACACTTTTTCCAAATTCAGGTCCCCAAGGAATGTTGACGGCCCCTTTGATATGTTCTTCAGCATAGGCATCAGCACTTCTGATGTCTAAAATCGTAATGTCTTCGCCGGCCTTTACTTTTTCAACAAAATCATTTTCACTGACAATGTTAATATCTTCCGGCATCGTTGCAAAGTAATTATTTACCGCGTCTTCAACGACCGTACTTTCGGTGGTTTGTTCTGTTTCCTGTGTTTCTTCTGTCGTATCAACGGTGTCTGTGGTCCCGGTGTTACAAGCACTTAGGGTCACTACCGATAATAAAACGGCCAGTAATACCAATAAACGTGTTTTCTTTAACATTTCTTTTCCTCCGTTTGTTAATTATTTGTCTACATTATAACAGACAATGCAAATCTTTGTTCTTAATCTTTATGATACTGTATTATAAATTCTAATAGCCATTATTTACTTAACTTATCTTTGCTTATGGTATACTCGATAATAGCTAAAAACCATTACGATTACTGGAGCCTGTCATGAAATTGCTAAAAAAAATTACCCAGCCCCCCTATCGCATCATCTTGTATCTGCTTCTTTACTTTTTAATCAACCTTGTCTTTCTTAGTGACTTTCCCTATGTCCACTCGGATGAGTCTTGGCTTAGCGGCCTCTCACGAAATATTTTGTTGACCGGTGATCTTAAAGTGACCGAACCCTTCTTTGATGTCTATGGCCGTAATCCCCATGCCATTCGCTTATTATTTCACCTCCTTCAAGCGGCCTTTACTAAGGTCTTTGGCTATCATATTTTTTCTTTTCGCCTAATTTCCCTGCTTTTTTCGATTGCTAGCCTGGGGCTTTTTTATCAGCTGGCTAAAATCGTCTTAAAAAATCAAAATCTTGCTTTATTTACGACCATCTTAGTCTCGCTCGATCTCCAATATCTTTATGCTAGTCATTTAGCCCGCCAGGAAATCATTATCCTCTTTGCCCTTATTTTTGCCGTTTTTTTATTGCTTAGAGGGATTGACCATCATGATTATGGCCAAGACATTAAAATCGGCCTGGTTATTGGGCTTTCAATCGGCCTTCATCCTAATAGTTTTATCATCGCTATTAGCCTTGGCTTTCTTTATCTTTTTTACCTCCATAAGCAAAAACTCGGCCCTAAAAACTTCTTGGCTTTAATCGCCACGGTTGGTTTTTTTGCCCTTGTTTTTATCGGCATCAGCCTTTATATGGACCCTCTTTACCTTTCACATTATTTTGAACATGGGCAAAATTTTGGGGTTTTTGATGGCCTGCTGAATAAAGCTGCTAGCTTGCTTAACTTTTATAAAAATATCTTTTGGGGAACCAGCTCTGAATACTACCTGCCACAAATTAAATTTCAATTGCTCTTCTTTGCCCTGGTTTTTTTACTTAGTCTGATCGACTGTTGGCAAAAACCAAATAAATCTTACCGGCCTTATTTAAAGCCCCTGGTCCTTACCGTTTTTGCCATCAATGCCGGTATTTTTCTAATCGGCCGTTTCAATGTCACCAGTATCGTCTTTCTCTTTCCCTTTATGTATCTTTTAAGCGTTTTATGGCTTAAAGAATTAGAGAAAAAAAGACTGGTCGCCGGCCTCTTAATCCTGGTCGTCTTTATCAATACCTTTCTTTTTATCCCCCGCTACGACTCGACCTACCAAGATTATCTCAATGCCATCTCTCAGACCCTTGCTCCTGATAGCCGGGTTTTTGCCAACTTAAATAGCGAATATCTTTTTGAAAACGGCCGTTTTTTTGCTTATCGTAACCTGCAATACCTGCAATACCATGACCTGACTTTTGCTGATTACATCCGGTCGCGCGACATCGACTATATCATCTACTATGGTGAACTCGATTACATCGTTGAGGCCCAGCCCTACTACAATAATATGTACGGAGACTTAAGCGGTGTCCTGCCGGAAATAAAAGCCTTTCTTGAGACCGATTGCCAAGAGCTTGATTATTTTACCAATGCCACTTATGGGACCAATCTGGCCGATCAAATTGATAAAAAAGACTGGCCCATCACCATTTATCAGGTCTGGCCCGACTAGGTCGCCATAAAGCCAATGATCTCTTTCATCTTCTCATCATAGTGGTTTTTATCCCGGTTGTCAATAAGGGCCTTAATTTCCCCCCCGCCCAAGATGACGATCCGGTCAGCCAGCTTAAGGGCTTCGCCAACATCGTGGGTGACAAATAAGATGGTCGTTTGGGTTTTTTCCCAAATATCCAAGAGGGTCGCTTGCAGGTCCTTTTTGGTTTGGATATCAAGGCTACCAAAGGGCTCATCCATTAATAGGACCTCCGGCGTGGTCACCAGGGCCCGGGCAATGGCGCACCGCTGCTTCATCCCGCCGGACAGTTGGTGGGGATACAAATCGACTGCCCCTTCTAACTTGACCATCTTAAGGTAATGGCCGGCTAAGTCATCGACTTCTTCTTTGGTCCGGACACGGTGGCTTTTTTGCAGGGGAAAGGCGACGTTTTTTTTGACTGTTTTCCAAGCAAAGAGCTGGTCAAATTCTTGAAAGACCATAATGCACTGGCGGTTGGGTTTTTCCACCAGCTGGCCTTTGATCGTGATTGACCCGCCATCGTTTTCCAAAAAGCCCCCGACCAAGTTGAGCAGGGTGCTTTTACCACAGCCTGACGGCCCGATGATGCAGACAAATTCGCCTTTTTCAATTTCCAGGTCGATGTCTTGAAGAATCATTCGCT
Organism: uncultured Lachnospiraceae bacterium; assembly: GCA_964632785.1. Lineage (GTDB taxonomy): Bacteria > Bacillota > Clostridia > Eubacteriales > Eubacteriaceae > Acetobacterium. The sequence goes on from CAZWEU010000012.1 coordinate 32,062, forward strand.
CGTCATAGACTTTTGACAGATTACTAATCCTAATCATTTCGCTCATGCTAGTCCCCACTTTTTAACGGTATTCTTCTCGACTTTGGCAAAGATGTAATCCTCAACCAAAATGCCCACGGCAATGATCATGACCAGGCCGGCAAAAATGCCCGGCGTATCCATAAAAACCCGTTTATTAAAAATATACCAGCCGATGCCACCAATGCCACCGCTTGCCCCAAAGATCATCTCGGCACTGATGGTCGCCCGCCAGGCCCGGGCCCAGCCAATTTTAAGACCGGCAATCACGTAAGGCAGGGAGGCGGGAATATAGATCTTAAAAATAATTTCGACTAAATTAAACTCATAATTACGGCCGACTTTTTTATAAATGGCTGGTATGGCTTTAAAGCCGGCGATCATATTTAAGATCATTGGCCATAAGACTGAGTGGACAATGACAAACAAAATGGCCTTGCTGCCGGTGCCAATCCAAAGAATGATCAAGGGCAGGAGGGCAATTCCCGGCAGGGGGTGAAAAATCGAGACACAGGTGTCGACAAAACTCTCAATCAAGGGAGAGACCACCGAAAGCGAGGCCATGATCACCGATAAAATTACCCCGATAGAAATCCCCAGTAAGATTATGGCCAGGGAAAAGAGCATTTGGTTAATGATGGCCCCGGTCATGATCGACTCGACAAGGGACCGACCAACGGCTTCTAGCGAGGGAAAGGCCAGGGGGCTAACCCCTGAGAAGCGGGCGACCAACTCCCAAATAACCAGCATCATGACAATCCAGGCGTATTTGGAAAGGGGCTTGTTTAAACGCTTTTTAATCGTCATATTGGGTGTTTTCCCAAAAAATCTCGTCGGCGGCCTGGTAGGACTTGTCTAGATAATTGGTTTCTGCCATAAAATCAGAAAAATGCCGGGTCCCCTTTACTCCCGTCTCGTAGACCACCCCATCTGAAGTTAAGTAGCCAAGAATCTCGGCTTCCGATAAGTCATAATAATTGGTCAAGATTTTGGCCGCCGCCTCAGGCGAGGCCTTAATAAAGGCAATGGCCTCTTTTAAGGAAGTCTGAAAGGCTTGATAGAGGTCGGCTTGATCATCGTGGAATTTTTTAGTCGTCACCCCCACGATAAAACTAAAGTCACCACCAAAGGCCTCTTTGCCATCGAGAATTTGATGAAGGTTTTCATCTTCTAATTCAAGCTCCAGGTAGGGGGTCGAGGTGAAGTGGGCGCTAATCTCATTTCCTGCCAAGAGAACATTCATGCCATCGGGATGGGACAAGGTGACTAAGAGATTATCCATTTTTTGGGGGTCATTAAAGTCTCTTTGACAGGCCATGGCCAGGAGAATATGCTGGACACTGCCCGGCTGGGGCACAGCGATCCGGTCATCACTATCAATATCGGCCAATGAGGCAATTTCTTTTTTGCCGACCAAGGCCGTCGGGACCGAGGAAAGGCCGGTGGCGATCTTCCAATCCATGCCATTGTCCCAACCAATTAGAAAGGGAGGGATGGCCATAAAGCCGATATCCAAGCGGTCTGAGATCATGGCCTCGCGGATGGCAGCGGTATTTCCCAATTGCTCCCAGGTCACTTGCACATGGGGGGCATTTTTCTCTAAAAATTTCTGGTCGCGCATAATCTGTACCGGCGCATAGGCAATGCCATATTGTTCGGCAATCCGAATACCGGTTTGGTCCTTTTCACTTCCACAAGCAGGCAGCAAAAACAAAGACAAAATTCCTAAAATAAGTCCTATTTTTTTCATTTTTCCATCCTTTTTCCTTTTTATCTAAGATATCTATCGCTTAAAAACGGATTAAAAGATTGTCGCCTTTTTCATCCATAATCATCAATTGGCCCAAGACCCGGTCGCGATTTTTGGCAAGCTCCGCTTGGGTCCGGCCGGTAATGACCAAATAACCGGCCCGGCCGGTGGCATTGCTAATTTCTTTAATTCTTTGACCAGAAACAATATTATAGCCGGCCCCGATCACACCGGGGCATTCTTTAAGGGTCGCCAGCGGGGTCAAGGCCTTAACCAAGCCCGGCCGGGCAAAAAACAACTGGACCGATACGGCCTTGTCTAAAGAATCATCAAGGGTCAGGGCCACCTCTTGGCCCAAGGAATAATCAATCACTGCCTCCAAGATATCAAAACCGGTCAGGTAAGGGATAAAAACATCTTCATAGGCGCCGCCGATCCGACAGGCCACCTCATTGACGACAATTTCGCCCGGGCCAACCAATAATTGCACGTAGAGGGGACCATTTTTAATGGCAAAGGCTTGGCTAATAGCATCGATCAGGCCCTTTATCTCCTCAGTGCGGTTTTGGTGTTTTGAGGGGAATTCATGGGCGTAACAAATGCCAATGTGTTTTGTCATCTCGATACTCAAGCGATCAGTAATGGTCAGGACAGTCGCCTTTTGATTCTCCACCCAGGCCGATACCGTTAATTCATCACTTTGATAATATTCTTCCACTAGGGCCAAGGGCGACCGGGAAAAACTGAGGGTCTGACCCAAGTGGTCAATGACCGCTTTAGGAGAATTCAATTTAAAAATCCCCCGCTGGCCTTGGCTGTCAATCGGTTTTAGGACGACGGGAAAGTCAAGTCCGGCTAAGTCGGCTTCGACTGCCTCCTGGCCAATCAAGACATAGGCCACCGAGGGGATTTTAGCTTCGCTAAAAATGGCCTTCATTTTTTCTTTATTGGTGACCGCCCGGGCCAGTTCCGGCTCTAGAAAGCGGGGTAGGTTTTGTTTTTTAGCCACACAGGCGACCGTATAAACCGGCTGGTCCGTCCCCATGGTCATAATCCCATCGACCTGGTAGGCCTTGGCCACTTCCATATTTCCCGCCACATCAAAGGTGCTGATGCATTCACTAAAGTCGGCGTAAGGGCGACCGGGCGGGTCCTTATAATAGTCGGTTAAGACCACCTCATGGCCTTTTTCTTTGGCTCGGATAATCGCATTTAATTGATTGTTTCCGCCACCTAAAATTTGTATTCGCATATTAGATTGCCTTTCGATAATGATAAAATAAGTTAAAAAAAAGCTTCATCAGCTTTTTTAAATTATAATTTGACCGGCCATACTGCCGTTCTTGATAAGACACATCGACATTGCCAATATTCTTTGTGACTTTTAAGGTGATCGCCGTAACATAGACAAAAGGGGTTTGGTCGGCGACGATCAGGTCACAGGTTTTTCGATTTAAAATCCGAAAAGAACTAACCCGTGTCTTGGCCGCTTTACCCAACCAATGGGTTAAAAATAAATCGACCAGATTACTGCCCCATTGGCGATAAAAGGGATAAGAGTCGCGATTAATAACCCCATAAACGACATCAAAGCCCTGCTTTAAGGTCTCAAGCAAGCACGGGATATCTTCCGGTTGTTGCTCCAGGTCATCATCGATGGTCACAATGGCATCCCCTTTGGCCAGGGCCAGGCCACTTTTTGTGGCCGCTTGTTGGCCTTGGTTTTTTTTATGGCTCAGGACCCGGATGCGCCAATCCCCGGCCGCCAGTGTTTGCAGCAGACTAAGGGATTCATCACTGGAATGATCATCGACGAGGATGATCTCAAAACTTATTTTTTTATCTTCCATTACTATAATAAGCCGCCTGACCATTTCTTCAATGGACCGGACACTATTATAGATGGGAATGACAATACTTACTTGCATTTTCCACCATCTCTTCTTGTTACTATAAAATCCTTCATTTAATCTTTTTAACTTTTATATAAAATTTATGGTATACTCTTATTTAAAAAAATAAGGCGGTGTCCGATGAAAATAATTGATTGTCTGGGCGATATGTGTCCTCTTCCCATTCTTAAAACACAAAAAGAATTAAAAAAAATTGACAAGGGCCAGACCCTTAAAATCATCACCGACCACAGTTGTGTCCTCGAATCCTTATCCAGTAAATTCAAAAATCACCAGATCAGGTCGGAAGAAGTCATCAACGGTGTTTGGGAAATCTTTTTGACTAAATCCTAACAGAGGCTTTTTCTCGCGATATCCTTGAAATAACGGGTAAAATCGCTAAGCGCCTGATTTTTAATATTTTCTTCATAGATTAGATACATCTGATATTCAATGGTCATATCGGTAATTTCAATAATCTTCAATTGCTTTTTATAGAGCTCTTTTTTAATCGAGATATAGGGTAAAAAGCCAATGCCAAATTCATTTAAGACCGAGGCCTTGACCGACTCAACCGAATCACTCTTAAACATGACATTGAGGGCCTTGGGGTCTTTTCCTGTTTTTTTCATTTTTTGGGAAATCATCATGGCTAAATCCATATTGTCATTAAGGATAATCAAGGGGTGGTGGGGTAAGTCTTCAAGCTTGATCTGATCGGGGATTGGATAGTCATCGATGGCAATCAAGACCAGTTTGTCGATGCCGATTTGATAGTAGGATAATTTAGGGTTTTTCGGTTTCCCATAAATCACCCCCAGGTCACAGATATTATTTAGGATATTTTCTTCAATTTCAAGGGCTTTATTCGATTTAATCTCATAATTATTTTGGGGAAAGCGCTTTTTCACCTTATACATGACACAGGGCAGGGAATAATTGGCAATCGTCCAAAAAGCTTCGATCTTAATGTCTCTGATATTATGATCACTTTGCTCTAATTTTTCAAGCATCATATTATAGGTTCTAACCATATTTTCGGCGTATTGAACCACTATTTTCCCTTTTTCCGTTAACTTAACACCCTTATTGCTTCGCTCCAGCAAGATTGCGTTAAAGTCATTCTCCAATTTTGAAATTTGCTGGCTTAAGGCCGATTGGGAAATATGGATCTCTTTTGCCACCTTCGAAATACTCTTTGCCGTCGCCACCTTGTAAAAATTTTCCAGATATTCGATATGCAAGAATTATCACTTCCTTATCATTTCTAATTGTCACTTTATCTTATCATAATTTTCACCTAAATGGCGGTAAATTTTTCTCTCAGGACTGGCTAAGACCGATTAGATAAAATAATTTATCAACAATTTCCCGCCAATGATGGCCCCCACGAAAAGAAAGAAGCCAAATACCCATCCCGATAAGGACAAGGATGCGGCGGCACTATAGAAGGCCCCGATGTTGCAACCCATCGCAATCCTTGAGCCATAGCCCATCAGGAGTCCACCAATGATGGCCCCTAGAACTTGTTTATGGGATTTAATCTTCTTAAGGCGAAATTGCGTCGCCAGTAATGCCGACAGCAAGGCTCCCCCAATAATGCCAAGATTGCGAAGGGATACGGGATTTTCTAAAAACCAAGTCATTCCACCATAAGGGCGGCCAGCCAGGCCATCGATTAAGCGCTGGCTCCAGTAGCTAAAGGCTCCAGTCACCCCCCAAGGAAGACCGGTAACCACTAGGGTCATAATCTGAACAAGAGATAACAATAATGCCCCGACCAGATAAGACCAAGAATTCTTTACGTATTTTTGGTGGATCTTTTTAAAATCAATCTTCATGGTTTTCCTCCCATTTTATGGCCCAGGCATAGAGGACTAGGATAAAAAACAATTGCATGATCAAGGCCCCCGGCCAAGTCAAGACATCCGGAAGAAAGATGCCCTCAGGGCTTAAGATCAAGTGGCTCTGCCACCAATCACCATTGAGGCTTGCCAAAAAATGGCCGATAAAGAAAAACAAGAGGGTCAAAAGCTGAATCGAGAAACCTTCGCCGATGCGCATAAAGAGGCCCGAAGCACAGCTACTAGCAATCACCATGCCGATGCCAAAGACCAGGCCACCAACAATTGTGTTTAGACCAATGGCTTGAATAAAGGCTTGGCCCGGTATAGCCTGGCCATTAACAAAAAAACAATAGCTAATCAAGCTAAAGCCAAGCGTGGTCGCAAATAAGGCGACCAAGACGGCCCGGCTAAGAGCTGTACTGCCGGTCAAATAGGGGTCTCGTAAGGCGGCCGTAAAACAAAATCGCGACCGTTGCAAGAGATAGCCCAAAAAAATCCCACTTAACCAATAAAAAGCACTTAGCGATGAGAAGGCAAACAAAAAAAACCCGATCACAAAGACCAGGACCAGGAGGCCTAAGCCATAAAAAAATTGTTTTTTTTCTTTCTTTAGAACTTTCGGCTTGGACCGTCTCATCGATTCATCACTTTCCCCTTATTTTCCTTGTCATTTTTTAATTCATTTAAGCGAGCTTGGTCAAGAAGGTCCCTTAAGGCTTCTTTGTCCGGGCTTCTAAAAATCTTATCCCGTAAAACGGTGGCCCGATCCATGCCCCGGATATACATGGCTAGATGCTTACGCATCTCCCGAGCAGCAGCTTCCTGATTTTTCAAATAGGCCAAGGCGTCCAAGTGGTCAAGGGCAATTTCCAGGCGCTTGGCCGCCGTCGGTTTTAAGAGGTCCTGCCCGGTCTTTAAATAGTGACTGACTTGGGCAAAGATAAAGGGATTGCCAATCGCTGCCCGGCCAATCATCAAGCCATCAACCTGGCTTTGGTCAAGGGCCCTCTGAGCCGCTTGACCGCTAGTAATATCACCATTAAGGACCACCGGTATAGTTAGTTTGGACTTAACCGCTTTGATCGGCTGCCAATTGGCCTGGCCCGAGTAAAAAGCGGCCCGGGTCCGGCCATGGATAAATAAGGCCGCTGCCCCGGCGGCCTCAATCCCCTTGGCAACTTCTTCAATATTAATCGCATCATCATCCCAGCCCAGGCGGGTTTTAACCGTTACCGGCTTAGCCGAAGCGGCAACCATTTTTTCAACGATCCGATAAAGCAAGTCGGGCTTCTTTAAGAGGGCTGAGCCTTCCTCATTTTTAGTGATTTTAGGGGCTGGACAGCCGGCATTAAAATCAATAAAATCAAAGGTCGTCTGATTGAGGCTTGTTTTGATCACCTCGGTGATTATTTTTTCGTCCGACCCAAAAATTTGAATGCCGACCGGGGCTTCCTCAGGGCGGGTCCGCATCAGGTCAAAGGTTTTATGGTCCTGATAATAGAGGCCCTTAGCCGAGATCATTTCGGTAACCACCGCATCGGCGCCAAAGCGTTTTGCCATCAAGCGGTAAGGTAAATTCGTGTAGCCGGCCATGGGCCCTAAGAACAAGGGTTTTTTCTCTTTAAAGAGGTCTGCTAATTTCATCATCTAAAACTCTCGCTAGGCTTTCTTCCGGTTTTTATCGTAAATAATCTTTAGGCCCTTAATCGAAAGCTGGGGATCATAGACGCCAATTAGGTCGGTTTCTTGGTAAAACATCCGGCCGTAACCACCGGTGGCCACCACCTTCATATCACTGACCTTGGTCTCTTTGATCATCTGTTTGATAATATACTCAACCTGGCCGATATAACCGTAGACAAGGCCGGCCTGCATGCTGGTCACTGTGTCCTTGGCCAAAATCGAGGCCGGTTTCTTAATCTCAATATTAGGAAGCTTGGCGGCATTTCGCCACAGGGCGTCAATGGCAATTTGGATGCCCGGTGTCGTCACCGCTGCCGAAAAAACCCCTTGCCTAGTCACATAATCAAAGGTCGTCGCCGTGCCAAAATCGATGACAATCACTGGACCACCATAGATCTGATAAGCGGCTACCCCGTCGACAATCCGATCGGCCCCCACCTCACTGGGGTCGGAAGTGTGAATCGGCATACCGGTTTTAATACCCGGCCCAATCATGATCGGCTCAAAGCCAATGGTCTTGCGAATCCCATTATTGAGCGAATACATGATATTGGGAACAACCGATGAAATAACCACATCCTTTATCTGCTCTCGCGAAACCCCATCATGGTCGAATAAATTACGCAGGAGGATGCCATATTCATCTGACGTCCGTGGGGTTTTACTGACAAAGCGCCATGAATTAAGAATCGTATCACCCTTCATGACCGCCAATTCCGTATTGGTATTTCCGACATCAATAAGAAGGATCATGATCCCACCTGAAAATCACACCTGTTTTCATTCTTCTTCATTGTTTTTATTCCCCTTCTGATTAATAAAAGCCGTTATTAGATAACGGCTTTTTATTATGTTTTTATTCAATTATCGCTTCCGCCTCGACGAATTTTTTAGAGTCACTTTCAAATAAAGCCCTAAATTCTTCCCCGGTGACCGTTTTATCTTTGAGTAGGCGTTGGGCAATTTCCTCTAACTTATCCCGTTGTTCTTCCAAAATGTGACAGGCTCGTTGAAAGGCATTTTCGACAATATCTCTAATCTCACTATCAATAACAGCCGCGACTTCCTCACTGTAATTTCGCGATCGGCCTAAGTCTCGGCCAAGAAAAACCTCACCACTATCGGCGTGGCCAAAGGTCATGGGTCCTAAGTGGTCACTCATTCCCCACTCGGTGACCATGCTGCGAGCCATCTTGGTCGCGCGTTCAATGTCACTGCTGGCACCCGTACAAATATCATCAAGGGCAATCTTCTCGGCCGCACGGCCACCTAAAAGGCCACAGATGTTTTCCAGCAGCTTGGTTTTGCTGACATGTTGACGGTCATCATCAGGTAGCGACAGGGTATAGCCGGCTGCCATTCCCCGCGGGACGATCGATATCTCATGGACCGAGTCACAAAGCGGCAGGAGATGGAGGACAATGGCGTGGCCGGCTTCATGGTAGGCCGTAATAACCAGATCATCCTCATTGATCACCCGACTCTTTTTCTCCGGTCCGGCAATAACTCGCTTAATCGCTTCCTCAAGCTCTTTCATGGTGATGACTCGGGCTTTTTCCCGAGCCGCCAAAAGGGCCGCTTCGTTCATTAAGTTTTCCAGGTCGGCACCGGTAAAGCCCGGTGTCCCCTTGGCAATGATCTTTAAATCAACCGAGGAATCGAGGGGCTTATCTTTTTGATAAATTTCGAGGATTTCTTCTCGTCCCTTTAAGTCCGGAACGCCGACGATAATATGGCGGTCAAACCGGCCCGGTCGTAAGAGGGCCGGATCAAGGATATCCGGTCGGTTGGTGGCAGCAATGATAATAATTCCTTCATTGACGCCAAAGCCATCCATTTCAACCAGTAATTGGTTAAGGGTTTGTTCACGCTCATCATGGCCACCGCCTAAACCGGCCCCACGATGACGGCCAACTGCATCAATTTCGTCAATAAACAAAATACAAGGGGCGTTCTTTTTAGCTGTTTCAAAGAGGTCGCGGACCCGTGAGGCACCGACACCGACAAACATTTCGACAAAGTCCGAGCCACTGATGGTGAAGAAGGGAACCCCGGCTTCACCGGCAACGGCTCTGGCCAGTAGGGTTTTTCCGGTTCCCGGCGGGCCGGTCAATAAAACCCCTTTGGGAATCCGCGCACCCAGTTTGCGGTAGCGGTCCGGGGCCTTTAAGAAGTCGACAATTTCTTCGAGCTCTTCTTTTTCTTCATCGGCTCCGGCCACGTCTTTAAAGCTGACCTTGGTTTCGCCTTCCACATGGAGCTTAGCCTTGCTTTTACCAAATGACATGACTTTGCCACCACCACCACCGGCTTGTTGGCTAAAGACCATAAAGAAGACAACCATCAAAATAATAATAACGACCGAGGGGATCAAGGAGATCCACCAGGAATCTTGTTGTTTGGCAATCGTTACACTGACGTCATTGGCTAAAATATAGGGAGCAATCTGCTGGTCAATAATAAACTGCGGGACAATCGCCTCAAAGGCTTCATTGTTACGCAGGACCCCGCTTACATTGGCATTGTTAATCTCAATTTCTTTAACTTGATCATTTTCAAGTTCAGTTAATAATTCACTATAAATAATGGTTTTTACTTCATCCTTAGCAGGATTCAAAAAAGTCACTGCCACGACAATTACCAGTAAAATCACCACATAAAACCCAATCATTCTAAGATATTTATTCAAAAATCATCTCTCCTTTCTTTATCTAATCACGCATAGATTTCTTTTTTAAGGATCCCAATAAATGGTAAATTGCGATACGTCTGTGCATAATCCAGTCCATAGCCAACCACAAAGGCATCAGGAATTTCAAAGCCGATATAATCGGCAACAACCTTTTGTTCACGACGGGCGGCCTTATTAAGAAGCGAACAGACTTCAACTTCTTTTGCACCCATACTTTTAAAACAATCGAGCAGGTATTTCAAGGTGTTTCCGGTATCGACTATATCTTCAACGAGAACAATGTAGCGACCCTTGACATCCATGGAAAGATCTTTCTCTAATTTAACAACACCACTGCTTTTTACTTCACAGCCATAACTCGATGCTTTTAAAAAATCAATTTCCAAGTAGATATCCATCTCCCTGATCAAATCAGCGATGAAGATCGAACTCCCTTTCAAGATGCCAATTAAAATCGGATTTTTATCCCGGTATTTTTCTGATAATTCTTCCCCTAATTCACGGATTCGCTTTTCCAAAGCAGCTTCGTCTACCAAAACTTCCTGAATGTCAGCTTTCACTCTTTTCTCCTAACACAATCTAATTTTTATTCTTAGTATCTTTCTGCTAGTCTCATCAATGAGCAAACGCTCGTTAATCCCATAGCCGATCACCCATAGGACCTCATTTTCGATCGCTAACAATGGGATAAACGCTCTTTTTTCACGCTCAATTTTTCGATCAATCAGAAATTTCTTAATGGTCTTTTTCCCTGCCAGTCCCGGCGGATAAAAGAAATCCCCAACTTGTCGCGTTCGTAAATAAAGATCTCCACCCATTTTATCATAATCAAAATATTTTTCACTATCATTTTTATGATTTAAGGAATTCTTTTTAATTTCTTCAAGATCGCCTTGATTTAATCGCTGTACTTCTAAAATGAGTCTGAAAAAAGATATTATATAGCTTTTATTGGGAATAATCAAACGCGGTGAATAAAATAATGGTGATGGTATCGCTAATTGTTCTATTCTCACCTGGTTATAACGCCTGACCACTTTAATGCCGCCCGGCAAATGAATTTCACCGCTTGTTTTGTCACTTCTTAATAAGTCTTGAAGGGCAATGATATGATTGTACTCAATCTCCTTTAAACTACCCTTAAATTGAATGATTCCGCGTCTGAGGACTTCGGCCTGAACAATCGACTCTTCTTTTAGCCAGCTTAGGCGGTCGACATAAACGATGCCCCTGTCTTTAGCAAGGATCTGATCTTCAATTTTATCGACATAGCTTTGTAAGAAGTCTTCATAGTCGCTAGCGATTTGGCTAAAATCAAAAAAATGCCGGTCCGCTTTGGGGTTAATGGTCCGGATCGCCGGCATGATGTCAAGTCTAATTTTATTGCGGGTATAATCGCCTTCAAAATTACTGGCGTCGGTCCGAAAAGCCAGCTTATGGTCTTGGCAATAGGCGATCAGGTCTTTTTTTTCTAAGCCTAAAAATGGTCGAATCAGTAATGAATCGCGATTGGCTTTCATTCCTATAACCCCTTTGATCCCACTTCCGCGGATCAAGCGCATCAGCATGGTTTCCGCCTGATCATTGAGGTGGTGGCCCAGGGCAATCCGGTTAAAACGCTCTTTCTCGGCCAAGGCCCGGAAGAAAGCATGGCGCTCTTGGCGGCCGGCAACTTCAATTGATACTTTCGTTTCTTTAGCAATCTTAGCGATGTTCTTTTTAGTCGAAAAAAATGGAATTCCCCGTTCACGGCAAAATTCCATTACAAAAGCCTCATCGGCATCGGCTTGTTTTCCACGAAGCTGATGGTGTAAATGGGCAACGCCCAGTTCAATTTCTAATACACCTTTATATTTGTCCAAAAAATACAATAAAGCCAGCGAATCTGGCCCACCGGATACTCCGATAAGCACGCGATCGCCAGCTATTATCATGTGATGCTTGATTATATAATTTAATACTCTATTCTCCATGCTAACACCAGTTTGTAAATGCGATAAAAAAATGGTGGTCGCAACAGGGCTCGAACCTGTGACCCCCTGCTTGTAAGGCA
>CAZWEU010000013.1:0-43223 GCA_964632785.1 uncultured Lachnospiraceae bacterium
TTTTGACATAGTAAAACCCCCTAATTCCGTGTCCGGATTTAGGGGGTAACATCACACCGGGCAGCTTGTTTTTTTATGTCTTTTTAAAAGGCCGCCTGGTAAATAGCGATAACCTCTTCTTTGGTCGGGCACTTGGGATTGCCCGGTGTGCAGGCATCTTTAAGGGCCAGGTCGGCAAGGACGGCAAAGTCTTCTTCCTTGACTCCTAATTCGCCTAAGCCACTGGGTATACCCACGTCTTTGGATAATTTTTTAATGGCATCGATCACCATGATATTAATTTCCTTGGGCTCCCGCCGGGAAATATCAAGGCCCATGGCCACGGCTACATCTTGGAGACGGTCACCAAGAGCGTCAGCATTAAAGCTTAAGACATGGGGCAGTAAGACGGCGTTGGCAACACCGTGGGGAAGGTCATAGAAACCACCCAATTGGTGGGCCATGGAGTGAACGATTCCTAAACCACCATTGGAGAAACCCATGCCGGTAATAAACTGGCCATAGGCCATCCGGTCGCGGGCATCTAAGTTGTCACCTTCGGCGACGGCGGTGCGCAGGCTGGCCGATACCACCTTGATGGCTTCCAGGTTGAATAAGTCGGTAAAGTCGGTCGCCCCAGTACTGGAATAGCCTTCGATGGCGTGGGTTAGGGCGTCCATGCCGGTTGCCGCCGTTAAGGCCTTGGGCATCTTGAGCATTAAGACGGGATCATTAACCGCTACCGTCGCCATGCTATTGGGGTCAACAATAACCATCTTGACCTTTCGCTCTTCGTCAGTGATGACATAGTTAATGGTCGCCTCACTGGCGGTTCCGGCCGTTGTGTTGATGGCGACGATGGGTAGGGCCTTGTTGGCGGTTTTACCAACCCCTTCATAGTCGCGAAGATCGCCGGGGTTGGTCGCTAAGATGGCCACCCCTTTGCCGGTATCTTGGGGCGAGCCACCACCGATACTGATGACAAAATCACAGTCATTATCTTGCAGGGCCCGGTAACCATCGTTGACATTTTTAACGGTCGGGTTTGGCTTGACGTCTGAGAAAATTGCATAGGCAATCTTGGCGTCATCAAGGACCTTTTGCACCTCGGCGACAATGCCGGCCTCGATCAGGACTTGGTCGGTGACAATCAGACCCTTGTTGACCTTCATCCGCTTGATCTCGGGGACGATCAGTTCAACCGCACCGGGACCAAGAATCACAATCGGTGGAAAATAATATGTTTTAACCATTTCTCTACCTCCATTTTTTACTATGTGACAAGCTTATCACAAAGTAGGTCCGGCCTAAATGAAATATCTGGCTCTTCAAAGATACATTCATGCAGGGGCATGAGTCATTTGGCGGCTTGCCGGGCCCAGGCATCGGCCGCTAAGATGGCCTCCAAGTCGGGTTTGGCGGTCAGGGAGTGGGCTGCCATGACTTTTTGATTGATGGCGGCAATGTCAACAAAGGCAATCTCTTCTTTTAAGAAACGGGCAACCGCCACTTCGTTGGCGGCATTAAGGACACAGGGCATGGTCCCGCCGATTTCTAAAGCATCATAGGCCAAGCGCAGGCAGGGGAAGCTGTCTAAGTCCGGCTCTTCAAAGGTTAAGCAACCGGCTTTTTTAAGATCAAGGGGGGCTAAGTCATTAGCCAGACGGTCGGGGTAAAAGAAGGCCCATTGGATGGGTAACTTCATGTCCGGCATGCCCAACTGGGCCATGGTCGAGTGGTCGATAAATTCAACCATGGAATGGATGATACTTTGCGGATGGACCACCACATCAATGGCCTCACGTTCGACATTAAAAAGCCATTTGGCTTCAATCACTTCCAGGCCCTTGTTCATCAAGGTGGCCGAGTCGATGCTAATTTTTTTGCCCATGGCCCAGTTAGGGTGCTTTAGGGCCTGCTTGAGGCTGACCTGCTTTAACTCTTCAAAGGTCTTACCGCGAAAAGGCCCACCCGAGGCGGTGATGATCAGGCGCTTGACCTGGGACTGGCGGTTGCCCATCAGGCATTGGTAAATGGCCGAGTGTTCGCTATCGACCGGCAGAATTGAAACCTGCTTGGCGGCCGCGGCCTTCATGACCAGGTCTCCTGCCGCCACCAGGGTTTCTTTATTGGCCAGGGCAATATCAATCTTCTTGTCAATGGCGGCCAGGGTTGGGGTCAGGCCGACCATGCCCGAGACGGCCGTTAAAAGGATATCTGTTTTAGCCAGGGTGGCCACCTGCTCAAGGCCGGCCAGGCCGGTTACAACTTGGACCGGAGATTTTTTAGCCTTTAGGCGTTTTTCCAGGGTCATGGCCGCTTGCTCATCCATAACAGCCACTGCTTGGGGTGAAAATATTTCAATTTGCTCTTGCAGCAAGTCAATGTTTTGATTGGTTGACAAGCCGGAAACCGATAGCTTATCGGGATAGGCCCCAATCACTTCTAAGGCCTGGGTCCCGATCGAACCGGTTGATCCAATAATACTAATTGTTTTCATCATTTCTCCTTTTTTACTGTATTCACCCTTTACAAAAAACTGACTTGGTTGGACGCCGGCAATTGCTTAAGGCAACCTTGGCGGCTGAGGGTCTCGATATTAGCCTTGCTAATCCGGGTCCGTTGTTGCAAGTCTTCACAGGAAATATAGGGGCGCTTACCGGCCTGGTCGAAAATCCGCCGGGCCGCTTTTTCACCAATCCCTTCCAGGGCATTTAGGGGTGGTAGTAATTGCTTGCCGACAATAGCAAAATTCTTAAAGTGGGAGGTGTAGAGGTCGACATTCATAAAGCTGTAACCCCGGCAGACCATCTCGTAGGCAACTTCTAGGATCGTTAACAAGGCTTTTTCTTTATTGGAGGCCTTGACCCCTTGGCACTGGATGGCCTTTATTTTTTCTAACAAGGGGCCCTTACCCTGGCAGACATACTGGGCGTCAAATTCATCGGCCCGGACGGTAAAATAAGTGGCGTAATAGGCCAAGGGATGGTAGACCTTATACCAGGCAATCCGAAAGGCCATGGTTACATAGGCGGCGGCGTGGGCCTTGGGAAACATGTACTTTATCTTTTTACAAGAATCAATATACCAAGAGGGGACCTTATTGGCCCGCATGGCCTCTTCCCATTCCGGCTCCAGGCCTCTTCCCTTTCGGACCGCTTCCATAATATTAAAGGCCATCTTGGCTTCTATTCCCCGGTAAATCAAATAAATCATAATATCGTCACGGGTACAAATGACCTCTTTAATAGTCGCTTTTTTTTCGCGGATCAAATCCTGGGCATTATTAAGCCACACATCACTGCCATGGGATAAGCCGGAAATCCGAATCAGGTCGGAAAAATCAGTCGGCTTGGTGTCGATTAGCATGTCGCGGACAAAGTTAGTCCCAAATTCCGGAATACCACAGACCCCTAGGGGGGAATTAAAGTCCTCATCGATTAAATCAAGGGCCTGGGTCGAGGTAAAGAGCGACATGGTCTTAGCCTCGTCTAAGGGAATTTTAACCGGATCGACGCCGGTAAAGTCTTTGAGCATCTTTAGCATGGTGGGATCGTCATGACCCAAGATGTCCAGCTTTAAGAGGCGGCCGGAGATTGACTCATAGTCAAAATGGGTCGTAACAACCTCACTATTGACATCATCAGCCGGCCGTTGGACCGGGCAAAAATCATAAATATCCTTATCATCCGGGACCACCATGATCCCTCCGGGATGTTGGCCGGTCGTTTTTTTAACCCCGGCACAACAAGCGACGACCCGGTCAATTTCTGCCTTGGGAATGGTCTTGTCGTGTTCATCAAAAAAATTCTTAACAAAGCCAAAGGCCGTCTTATCGGCAATGGTCGAAATCGTTCCGGCCCGAAAGACCTTGCCCTTGCCAAAGAGTTCTTCGGTGTAGCGGTGGGCTTCGGCCTGGTTATCACCGGAGAAGTTTAAGTCGATATCCGGTTCCTTGTCACCTTCGAAGCCTAAGAAGGTCTCAAAGGGAATGTCAAAGCCATCCTTGACCAAGCTGGTCCGGCACTCAGGGCAAGAGGCATCCTTAAGGTCCGGTCCCACCCCCACCTCATTAGAATCAAAAAAGGCGGTGTACTGACAAGCCGGGCACCGGTAGTGGGGGGCCAGGGGGTTGACCTCGGTGATGCCACAAAGAGTGGCGACAAAAGACGAGCCGACTGACCCCCGCGAGCCGACCAAGTAGCCGTCTTCCATGGAATGGGCGACTAATTTGTGGGCAATCAGATAGAGGACTGAATAGCCGTTGCCAATAATCGAATCCAGTTCACGCTTCATTCTAGCTGCCACTAAGTCCGGCAAGGGCTTGCCATAGAGGGTCTGGGCCCGGTCCTCGGCCATCTGGCGAATCTCCTCGTCAGACCCTTCCATAATCGGCGGAAAAGTCCCTTGCGGAATGGGGGTGACCACCTCGATTTGGTCGGCTAATTTCCGGGTGTTTTCGACGACCACTTGGTAGGATAGGTCTTCTCCCAGATAATCAAACTCATCAAGCATCTCGGCCGTATTGCGGTAGTATAAGGGCGGCTGCCGGCTGGCGTCCTTATAACCCTGGCCGGTAAAGAGAATTTCGCGATACAAAGCATCTTCCTTGTCGACAAAGTGAACATCCCCGGTGGCGACGACCATCTTGCCAAGTTCTGCCCCGATTTCTATGATCTGGCGGTTGATCTCTTTTAAGGCCTCAAGGTCAGGCAGGGCATTATTGTCAATTAGAAATTGATTATTGCCCAGGGGCTGGATTTCTAAGAAGTCATAAAACTTGGCAATCCGGATGATTTCTTCGCGGGGCCGTTGATTTAACAAGGCCGAAAACAGCTCGCCGGCCTCACAGGCTGAGCCCAGCAGGAGGTTATGGCGATTTTTGGCCAGCAAGGACTTGGGGATTCTGGGCCGGCGGTAAAAATAATGAAGGTGGGACTCTGACACCAGGCGGTATAAATCCTTAATGCCGGCTTGATTCTTGGCATAAATAATAATGTGATTGGGCCGGTTAATTTTAATACTCCGGTCTCGACTGGACAGGTTATTTAAAGCCTGGACCCGGTCGCAGTCCTTTTTCTCGGCCTGGTCAAGCAGCTTTAAAAAGACCTTGGCCGAGGCCATGGCATCATCCAAGGCCCGGTGGTGGTCACCCATGTCAATTTTAAAATGAGAACACAATTTCTTTAGATTATGGCGACTGATCTGGGTCAAGAGACAGCGGGCCAGGGCCAGAGTATCGATGCAGGTGGGCTCTTTTTTAAAGCCGTGCAGGCTGATAGCCTTTTGGATAAAGCCCATATCAAAGGGGGCATTATGAGCGACTAAAATGGCCTCACCACAAAAATCAAAAAAATCATCTAGGGCCTGGGCTTCCTCCACCCCTTCGGCCACCATTTGACTGGTAATACCGGTTAGTTCAACAATCTTAGGGGGAATATGGCAATGGGGATTAATCAGGCGGTGAAAGTGGTCAACAATTTGCCGGTTGCGAATTCGGACGGCGCCAATCTCGATGATCTTGTGGTTGCCGGGGATTAAGCCTGTCGTCTCTAAGTCAAAGAAGATAAATTCCTGGTCAAAATCCTGGTCTTTTGGCCCGGTTACCACATGGAGCTGGTCCTCGACTAAATAGCCCTCCAGGCCATAGAGGACCTTGATGCCATACTTTTCGCCTAGGCGCATCATTTCCGGATAGGCCTGTAAAACGCCATGGTCGGTGATGCCAATGCTATCGTGGCCGAAGTTTTTGGCCTGCTTCATGGTTTTTTCAATCTTACTAACGGCGTCCATGGCACTAAATTGGCTGTGCAAGTGGAGTTCCACCCGTTTGACCGGGGCCGCATCACCCTTAATCGGCTCCTTACTTAAGACCATGTTTCGCGGGGCCAGGGTCAGTTCCTGATTAAAGTCATCATAATTAAGTCGGCCTTCCAGGCGAATCCAGGTCCCCTCTTTGATGGTGTCAACAATGGCCGCTTGGTCGGTAAAGATCTTGGCCGTAATGGACCCGGTATTGTCGGTTAAGTTAAAGGTTAGCAGGGTTTTATTATTCTTTAATTCCCGGCTGTAGACGCCAAAAATCCAGCCCCAAAGGCTGAGGGTCTCACCCTCGGATTGGCCACCAGGGGTAAAATCAACCGTACTCAAGGGGATACTGTCTTTTTTTATGGCCTTGCCCATAATAATATCGCCGGGCTTCTGAGCTTTTTTCAAGACTTCTTTTTTCTTGCCCCATTTTCCATTGGTCGCTTCTGCCTTGACTTCTGAGACGGCATGGGGATTGATGCCAGACAGGCGTTTTTGCAAATCAGCCTGGGTTTCTAAGGATACTTTTTCGTGGTCGGTAAAGGCGACTTCGAGTGTCGTTGTCAGGCCAAAGGCTTCTTTGACTGACCGGGTGAAGCAATTTTTAAAAATCGTCCAGCTGTCCGGGTCAACTACGTCACTTGCTGAAGCCTTGATTAAAAAGGTCTGATCCTTGGCCGCCAAAGTGTTAATCAGCAGGACCTTGGTGATTTTGACATTAATTTCTGCTAGTAGGGCCGTGATTTTTTGCTCTTCTGCTTGCCAGAGATCTTCGGCATTTTGATAGGATTTTTCGCTAATCTCCACCTCTAACTTACTAGCATAATCAAAGATGGCGACCAGGTCTTTTTTAATCATTTCCCGGTCGACCTCTTTTTTAAATGTCTTAAATTTAAAAGTCAATTCCTTTTGCCGGGAATTGACTTTTATATCCTCCGTTTGCAATTGATAGCGTTGGATTAATTCTTGATAATGATTTTGTTTTTTATAGATGCTCAAGGGATTACCTCACATTTTTTCTATTTCATTTAATAATTCCCGGACAATATCGGCCTCGGCGATGGTTTTAATAATCTGCCCTTTTTTAAAGAGGACGGCCTTATTTTTTCCACCGGCGATGCCGATATCCGCCTGCTTGCCCTCACCGATGCCGTTGACAATACAACCCATGACAGCGACCGTGATGTCTTTATCAAGATCTTTTAAGCCGGCCTCAACTTGCCCGGCAATTTTAATCAAATCAATCTCGGTTCGGCCACAGGTGGGACAAGCGATAATGGTTGGCTTTTTTTGATGAGCCCGGCCGGTCGCCGCTAATATTTCTTTGGCCACGGCAATTTCATGGTTGGGATCCCCCGTAATCGAGACCCGCAGGGTGTCGCCAATGCCATTGAGTAAGAGGTAACCCAGGCCAACCGATGACTTAACGGTGGCACTTCTTAATAAGCCCGCCTCAGTGATCCCTAAGTGCAAGGGGTAAGGGTGCTTTTTCGAAAAGGCCCGGTTAGCGGCAATGGTTAGGCCCACGTCTGAGGCCTTTAAGGAGACGAGGATTTGATCAAAGCCCAGGTCTTCCAGCAGGCCAATGTGTTTTTCGGCCGATTCCACCATGCCGGCAGCAGTGGGAATGCCCTTATGCTTTTGCAGGATTACTTCTTCCAGCGAGCCGGCATTGACACCAATCCGGATGGGGATGGCCAAGTCTTTGGCCATCCCCACCATTTCCCCTAGCTTGGGACCAATATTGCCGGGATTGATGCGGAGTTTATCGACTCCTTCTTCCATGGCTAAAAGAGCCAGGCGGTAGTCAAAGTGAATGTCGGCAACAAGGGGAATGGAAATAGCCGCTTTGATTGCTTTAAGAGCCAGGGCCGCAGCTTGGTCGGGCACGGCGACGCGGACGATTTCACAGCCGGCCGCCTCAAGGGCGTGGATCTGGCGAGTGGTTGCCCCAATATCACGGGTGTCAGTGGTGGTCATGGACTGGATCCGAATGGGCTGATTGCCACCGACTAAAAGATTTCCAATTTTTATCGTTTTTGTTAACGCTCTTTTTATCATTTTTTCTCCTAGCTTGATAGCCGCATGATATCGTTAACGGCAATCAAGAGGCCCAGACCCATAATGGCGATAAAGCCAATCATATTAATCAGGCCTTGGGCTTTCGGGTCGATTTCTTTTTTACTAATCGCTTCGATTAATAAGATAAAGACATGGCCCCCATCGAGGGCCGGTATGGGCAGCATATTAATGACCCCCAGATTAACCGAGATCAGGGCGGTAAAGGTCAAAATCCCAGCCACCCCTTGGTCGATAAAGAGGCCCACTAGGGGGACCATGCCAATTGGGCCGGCGACATCATCCATTCCCACCTGGCCCTGAAAGATCATGGCCAGGGAATCAAAGATAATCCCGGCAAAGCGACCGGTATTGATAAAGGCCAAACCAATGGCTTCAAAAATATTATTGCCGCCGACGATCAGGGCCAAAAGCAAGAGACAGGCCCAGGCAAAAATAATGTTCATGGCTGAGCCGGCCACCAAGATGACCAGTTTTTGTTTTTTTGTCTTGGCTTGAAAGCTGGCCGGATCAGGAATATAGTCAGGATCTTTGGGCAATAAATTGCCCTCATCGTCTCGCTCGCCTTCTTCCCCGCGCATTTTACAAAAGCCGCCAATGGGCAGGGCCCGCAAGGTAAAGAGGGTTTCTTTGCCCTGGCGTTTAAATAATTTAGGGCCCATGCCAATGGCGAATTCTTCGACGAAGACACCATTTTTACGGGCCGCGATAAAGTGGCCAAATTCATGGGTCACAACGAGGGCACTTAAAATTAATAAGGTTACAATTATATTCATTTCTCTCCTATGCGATGCCTGAGGTTAATCGGGCAAAGATATAAATAATGGGAATGATAAAGATAATGCTATCAAAGCGATCGAGTATCCCCCCATGTCCAGGTAGAATTTTACTAAAGTCTTTAATACCAACCCGGCGCTTAATCATCGAGGCCAGAAGGTCGCCACATTGGCCGGCAATGCTCGCGACAATGCCAATGGCAAAGTAGAGGTACCAGGCCAAGTCAAGGTCAAAGTTACTTCTTAAGATTCGGCCGTAGATAACCGCAACAATGGCGGCTGCTAAAATCCCGCCCAGACTGCCGGCGACCGTTTTTTTAGGACTGATTCGCGGGGCTAATTTTTTTCGCCCAATCGTACTTCCTATAAAATAGGCGGCCGTATCAGTGGCAAAGGCAATAATAAAAATCAACCAGAGATAGTAGACCCCTTTGTTAAGGGTTTCAAATAAGAAAAGGTGACCAAACATGATCGGTACGTAAACGAGGCCTAAGAGCATGGCACCGGCCCGCTCAAAACCGATGTTCTTGCTGGTAATTTCATAACAGGACAAGAGGATAAAACAAATTAACAACATGGCTAGGGCAAAATTATAATCAAGCTTAATGGTCAAGACCATTAAAAGTGAAAGACTAAGCATCAGGGTGTAGCGGATTCTTGGTTTCAGGACGTGATTAACCGCCGCCGTATATTCTAGGGTACCGACTAAGGTTAGCAAGGACACCCCAATCACCAGGGCCCCTTGTCCCAGATAAAGAATGATCCCCAGGAGTGGCAGGCCAATGATTGAGGTTAAAACGCGGACCTTTAAACTGCTTTTTTGCTTCTTTTTTTTAGGCTGAACCATAGCGTCGATTCCTTTGTTTATATTTTTCAATCAGTTCCAGATAGGCCGCTTCATCAAAGTCGGGCCAGAGGGTCTCGGTAAAGAAGAATTCCGCATAGGCGGCCTGCCAAAGCATAAAATTACTAATTCGCTGCTCACCGGAGGTCCTGATAACCATATCCGGGTCTGTCATACCGGCCGTATAAAGACGGGCATTTAAGGCCTCTTCGGAGATCTCATCACTCTTGACCCCCGCTGCAAGCAGGGCTTTTACCCCGCTGATAATTTCCGCCCGCGACCCATAGTTTAAGGCGACATTAAAAATTAGACCGGTATTATCCTTGGTCGCATCCATAGCCTTTTGGGCCGCTGATAAGACCCTTGGATTAAGGGCTGATAAATCCCCAATGACCCGGACCTTGACATTATTATCATTTAATTCATCAATTTCTTTTTTAAAATAGTCAACAGCGATGGCCATCAGGCCATTTACTTCTTCCGGACTGCGCTTCCAATTTTCGGTTGAAAAGGCATAGACAGTCAAAATTTTAATGCCGATTTCTGAGGATTTGCGGACAATCTTCTGAAGGGCCTTCATGCCGGCGTGGTGGCCGAATAAGCGGGGACGATTCCGTTTTTTGGCCCACCGCCCATTTCCATCCATGATAATGGCAATATGCTCAGGTAGGCGATTATGTTGGCTTGTCATCTTTTCCTCTTTTCTCCTTATGGTCCTTTTAGCTTGACCTTATTATATGTTATTTTCCTTGATTTGTAAATTGCCCATCCCCATCATCTGCTTATCCAAGTTTCATTTAAGTTTCCAAAAAAGACTAAAGCCCCGGACAAACCGAGGCCTTTCATTTAAAAAATGCTTGTGAGAACGCTTGCTTCTTCTAGTAACTGGCAATCGTCTCGATTTCAAAAAGGGCATCCTTTGGCAAGGCCGCCACTTGAATGGTTGACCGAGCCGGAAAAACAGCAACGTCTTTTAAAAAATCAGCATAAATGGCATTAATCTTGCCAAAATCAGCCATGTTTTTAATAAAAAGGGTCGTTTTGACAATATTCTTGGCTGTCATGCCGGCCTCTTTTAAAATTTGATTTAAATTCTCCAAGGCCTGGTTAACCTGATTTTCCAGACCCTCGGCGAGCTGGCCCTCCATATTTAAGCCTAGCTGGCCGGAAACATAAAGGGTCTCACCAACTAGGACACCGTGGGAATAGGCCCCCAGGGCCGCCGGCGCTTTTTTTGCACTGATACATTTTTTTTCCATTTATTCTCCTTTTTGGATCCTTACAATTTAAAGGACAAATTTCTCAATCGCTTGGGCCACCCCATCCTCTAGGTAGTGGCCGGTTTCTGCTCGGGCTAAAGCCTTTAATTCCTTAGTGGCGTTTTCCACTGCGACCGGCAGACCGACAAACTTAAACATCTCCCGGTCATTATCACTATCACCAATGGCCATGACTTCCTGGGGATTGATCTTTAAGTGGTGGCAAAGTTTCCTTAAGCCCTCAGCCTTATTTGCATTACGATGGCAGATTTCAATGAAATTGGGGATCGGAGCCGTTAATGAAACACCCTTATAGTTAGAAAATTTTTGCCACAAAACCCGCAACCTATGATCAGTTAAAAAAAGAAGATCAAATTTTTCAATGGATGATATATTTTCAAGGGCAAAGTCATAAAGGGATTCCACCGGAATCGATTTGTTTTGGACAAAATCAAGGTGACCAGGATCAAATTGTTGGCTATTTTTAAGCCGCTCAAAGGCCCCTTTTTCAATATAATTATTACTCTTATAAGAGACCCCATAAAAGATATTTTTTTTATTGAGGGTTGGTAATATTTTTTTTGCTGTTCCAGAGCCAATATAATTGGCAAAAATCTCTTGATCAGACTTAAGATCAGAAACAATCGCTCCATTAGAGGTGATTGAATAGGCAATTCCCTCGATATCCATAATTGATTGAGGGACTTGATAACGGGTTCGACCCGTTGCTGGTACAATCTTTACCCCTTTTTTAATAGCCGCTTCAATTACTTCTTTATTTCGCGTTGAAACAGATTTATAATCATCTAACAAGGTCGTTCCATCCATATCTAAGGCAATTAACTTGATTTTCATTCTTTCTCCATTCTTTTCTCTATTAGCCTCTGGCTCTTTTATAGGACAAATTTTTCAATCGCGTGGGCGACCCCATCCTCTAGGTAGTGGAGGGTATGTTCTTTTGCCAAGGCCTTTAATTCATCGGTAGCATTTTCCATGGCCACGGTGAAGCCCGCGAATTCAAACATTTCCAGATCATTGTCGCTGTCACCAATGGCCATGACTTCCTGGGGGTTGATCTTTAGTTTGTGACACAGCTCTCTTAAACCTTCGCGTTTATTGGACTTATAATGGCTAACTTCAATGGTATTGGGGATCGGTCCAGTTAAGACAATCCCTTTATAATTTGAAAATTTCTGCCAGAGAACGCGGAGTTCGTGGTCCGATAGAAAAGGAATATCAATTTTTTCAATGGCTGAACGGTGTTCAAGGACAAAGTCGTAAAGAGAATCCACCGTGAGCGACACAGATCTGACAAAATCAAGATGACCGGGATCAAATTGTTGGGTATTTTCAAGGCGGTCAAAGGCTCCTTTTTGAATATAATTGTCACCCTTATAGTAAACCCCATAAAACAATTGTCTTTTGTTGAGAACAGATATTATTTTTTCAACCGTTCCTGAGCCGATATAATTAGCCGAGATCAAGGCGTCGGCTTTAAGATCATAGACAATCGCCCCATTTGACGAAATCAGATAGTGCATGCCTTCGATCTCGGTAACCGATTCCGGAATGTGCCCCCTGATTCGTCCGGTGGCCGGGACCACTTCGATCCCTTTTTTAATCGCCGCCTCCAGGGCTTCTTTATTTCGCGGCGAGATAGACCTAAAATCATCTAGGAGGAGGGTCCCATCCATATCTAAGGCTATTAATTTAATTTTCATTTTTACTCCAATCCTTTTATAATACCCCTATTTTACCATAAGTAGGGCTTTATTTCACCTGTTAGCCTTTACACATTGACAATGCCTGCTTCTCTTTTTAAGATTTTGATCGGTTTTTGCGAAAAGCGCAAGATCTGATGGGAAAGGGCTTGGATTTCCTCATCATAATGACTAACAAAAAGGACGGTTCGCCGATTGACCTGCCAAATTTTTAAGAAAGCTGCCATTAATTGTTCTTTTAAGGCCCGGTCCAGACTGCTAAAAGGCTCATCCATAAGTAAGAGTTTCGCCGGGTAAAGAAAGGCTCTGGCAATAGCCACCCGTTGCCGCATGCCGCCACTTAATTGGTCGGGATAATAATCTGCAAAGTCGGCTAAGCCAACCAATTCAAGCATGGCATCGATGTTTTCCTCATCCTTGCCGGCTCGTCTTGTCTTGGACCCGGCCAAGACAAAACGCAAGTTTTCGCGGACACTTCGCCAGGGTAAGAGGCGGGGTTCTTGGAAGATATACGAAATACTTTGAGGATCAGCCCCAATAATGACACCGGCATCGGGTTTGATCAGGCCTCCGATTAAATTAAGCAGGGTGCTTTTTCCACAACCCGATGGCCCCGAAATCCCCGTGATTTTTCCCCTCTCCAAGGTTAAGTCAAAATCTTTAAAAATAACTTGGTCGCCAAAGGCCTTATCAAGTTTCTTGATGACAATGTCCACTGACCTCACCTCTTTTCTTTACTTTATTCAGGCCATAAAGGCTGGCTTTTTCAATAATAATGCTACAAAGAACAATCACTAGGGTCCAAGAGAAGAGTCGGCCTGTTTCCAGGTAAATTTTAGCATAGTAAAGGTTCATCCCGACCGAGGGCAGGGCATTGGCCAAAACCTCCGCCGTTACCGTCACCTTCCAGCCCAGGCCAATGGCACTCATTAGGGCGGAAATAAAATAGGGCTTGACCGAGGGAATATAGATATCAAAAATAACCTTAGTCGGACCAACATTATAGATTTTTGCCATCTCCAGAAGACCCTGATCGCTTGCCCGGATGCCTTGGACGACATTGGTCCAGGTGACCGGAAAACAGATTAAAAAAGTCACCACAGGGGGGACGATGCCCGAGTAAATCCATAAATTAATTAAGATGATGACCGATACCACCGGCAGGGATTTTATGGTTGAAACAAAAGGGCTCATCAACTCATAAAAAGGCCGGTTAAGGCCCCCGATAATCCCCAGAACAAGGCCGAGGACAACGGATAACAAGACCCCACCAAAGACCCGCACCAGGGTGGTTACCAGGCTGAGCAAAAAACCCGGCTCACCGACCAAGTCAATAAGGCCCCGGACGGTTAGAAATGGCGATGGCAGCACCAAGGGGCTATTCACCCATTGTGCTGCCATAGCCCAAAGCAAGAGCCAAAACAAAATGGCCCCGACCTTTATAGTAAGTTTCTTAAGCTCTTTTTTACTTAGCAATCCCGTAGAAGTCTTCACCAGGTATCGCTCCTCCGATCGATTTTGGTTCAAAACCGGCTAATACTGAAAAATACTCGCCTAGGGCTTTCTCGGCCTGATCAGCCGGAATAAAGACGATATTGGAAGTCGGAATGGCCTTTTCAGCAAGGTCGGCATCCTTCATAATGTCGAGGGCGACAACATTTTTTGCCCCGGTAACCGGATCATCATTGATGGCATCAACGGACATTTCATAAGCAGTCATAAAGTCAGCAACAATACTTGGATTGGCCACCGCCCATTCCTTATCCATAACAATACAACCCATAGGCAAGTCAAGGCCATCATTGGCGTCGGCCCAGGCCTGATTCATATCGATACCGACAGTGATCGATGGTTTTTTTGCTTGGATGGTCGTTACAAAGGGTTCCGGTAAGAGGCCGATCGTAGCAGTTCCCGCCACCATCTGGCTTAGGACTTCACTGTGCTCGCCAACATAATTGATGGTCACATCGGTCCCCGGTGTCAAGCCGTTTTCCGTCAAAAGATAATTAAGGACATATTCCGGGGTTGACCCTTGACCACTGGCAAGAATCGTTTTTCCCTTTAAATCGGCCATGCTAGTGATGGTTTCACTTTCATCGACGACCATATAAAGAACCCCAAGGGTATTAACCGCCCCGAGGATAACCTGACCTTCAGTCTTATTATAAAGGACTGAAGCCACATTGGTCGGCAAAGCAGCAATCTGAACGTCTTTATTAATAACACTGGCGATTACTTGGTCGGGGGCGCCAATGACTGAAAAATCAGCCTCGACCCCTTCACCTAGGTCAACGCCATCGGTGATCATCTGGGCCATACCCATGCCGGTCGGGCCAGCCAGGGTGGCGACCTTTACCGTTTGCGCTTCCGGCGCGACTGCTACCTCTTCCGCCGGTTCACTTTGACAAGCCGTTCCCATTAGAACAAGGCTAATCAACATGCCAATTATCAACATCCATCTTTTAGTTTTCATCTTTTTCTCCATTCTCTTCTGTAAATTCTTTTTTAGAAATTGTTAATTTTGAATGAACATCCTTTAATTTACCTAATTGACCATTTAAAGAATTAATCTGATCCATCTGCCCGTAAAGGCTGATGCAGATTATTGAAATCCCCTTATCATTAAGGGGAATACCCATCCGTCCAATGACCATGCCTTGGTAGTCGGCAACAATTCGGTTAAAGGACTCCTGAATTGCCTTGGGATCATCGAGAATCGCTGTCAAAACCGCTACGCGTTTAATTGGACTCACCTCTTTCACCTTCGCTAAAAACTCACCTTACCTACCACAAAAAAAGACTTCCCGCCGAAGCAAGAAGTCATCACTATCCCTTGAGGGTGCTAATTTTCCTTCCAAATCAGAGCTTCTTTTCTGTCAGGTAAATATTATCATTCAATGACAATAGTATATCACATGGAGTTTTTTTTTTAAAGAGTAAAATTTTATTCGATCGATTTTAAGGCTTCGACCATGCTGATGCGCTTGATAATCGGCGTCATGAGAACATTGATGATCAAACTAAAGGCCAGGGTTAAAAGAATGGAGAAGAGATAACTTCTAAGCTGAATACCCCGACCAAACATGATCAGGTCGGTCTCAACGGTATTGATAATCAGCCTGGTCAGATAGGTCCCGAGAACTGTTCCGGCCATGACCCCGATAATAGAAAGGACAATATTTTCCCTAAAGATGTATTTATAGACTTCCATATCGTAAAAACCAAGGACCTGGATGGTGGCTATTTCTCTGATTCGCTCGGAGATATTAATGTTGGTCAAATTATAGAGGACGACTCCGGCCAAGGCCCCGGCTGACAGGATCAGAACCAGGACGACGATATTTAAAGAGCTCATGCTGTCTTGCGAAGTGGCGACAATGTCACCGGTAAAATTAATGCTGACGATGGCATCATCCCCCAGCCAATCGCTGGCAATTTGACTTTCCCGGCCCCGTCCTCCCCCTTCCATGTTGATATAGACGACATTAAACTTGGCTTCTTGGCCAAAGGCCGTCTGGTAGATCTGGGGTGACAGATAGAGGTAATGGTTGATATAGTTTTCCGTGATCCCCCCAATTAAGAGGTCAGCGGACCGGTCATCGTCGAAAACTCGGATGCTATCCCCCACTTCCAGGCTCAAATCCCGGGATATCTTCTCGGAGATCACCACTTGCTCATCTTTTAGGCTGATATCTTCTCCGGTCATCCGGTTTTGAAGGCCAATAAAGGCGGCAATGTTGTCAGTGGTTTCCGGGACAAAGAGAAAGATCGCTTTGGCCTCATTGGCCTCGCCCACTTTTTCAATTTTCATACTATTTTGATAAACCATCATCGTGTCGGTCAAGCGCGAATCCGTCGCCAACTGAGCCTTAAGGCCGGTTTTTTGGTCTTGAGTGCCCGGCTCTTTAAAAGCCATGACCCCATCATAAACATTAATTTCTTCAAATTGTTTGGGAACAATCGTAAAGATCGCATCTTGCAGGCCAAAACCGGCTAGCATTAAGGCCGTACAGCCGGCGATGCCAATGACCGTCATAAAAAACCGGCCCTTATAACGGAGGAGATTGCGGGCAGTCACCTTTTCAATAAAGCCCAGCCGCTTCCATAAGAAGGGAATTTTTTCCAAGAAAATCTCTTTGCCAATTTTTGGGGCCTTTGGTCGCATCAGGCCGGCTGGATGTTCTTTAAGTTCCACATGGGTAACGATCCCGGCGGCCACCACCGTACACAGAATCCCGATTAGGGAACTGACAATCATGGGAATCCAGGGTGGGTCAACCTTTAGGGCCGGCATCAAGTACATCATTTTATAGGCTTGGGTGATTAAATAGGGCAGGGTATTAAGACCAACGATTACCCCGATTAAGGACCCGATACTTCCGGCTAAAAAGGCATAGATGATATATTTTGAAGCGATTTGATAATGTTTATAGCCCAGGGCCTTTAAGGTCCCAATCTGGGTCCGTTGCTCTTCAACCATTCGGGTCATGGTGGTAAAAGAGACTAAGGCGGCGATCAATAGAAAAAAGATCGGGAAGACGGCGGCAATGTTTTCGATTCGCTGGGCATCTTCACCAAAACTTTCATAGCCGGGATTATCCTTACGGTCGAAAAAATACCATTTTTCTTTTTCGATTTCGCTGACTTCTTTTTCCGCATCAGCCAGTTCCTGGGCCTTCTCATCAAGTAGAAGCTGGCCCTCTAACCGCTCTTTCTCGAGGGTCGCTTGGCCTTCTTGAATTTCTCTTAGACCCGAATCCAATTGCCGCTTGGCCGCTGCTAATTCCAAGCGGCCCTGGTAGACACCATTTTGAAATTCTGCCCGCCCCTGGGCTAATTCAATTTGACCCGCCTTTAATTGGCGTCGCCCCTCATTTAACTCAGCCTCAGCCGCCGCCTTTTCACTGGCTAGCCGGCGCTCGCCCTGGGCAACTTGACTCTCTAAACTACTCAACTGTTCCCTTAAGCCCTTGAGGGTCTCTTGGAAGTTAATAATTTGGCTAATCCCCGCCTGAAGTTGGCTTTGGGCCAGATAAGCGGGTTCTAATTCCTCCTTAATACCGGCAATCATCCCTTCAAGGCCGACAATTTGCTCTTGCAATTGGGCTTTTTGGGTCTCATAATCCTCGGCCTCAGGGTCAAGGCCTTCAATCACGGCCTCAAGGCCGGCTATTTGCTCTTCTAAGGTTACCATCCCAGCCTCCCCCTCAGCTAGGGCTAATTCCACTTGGGCCAACTGGCCTTCAAGCTCGGCTAATTGGGCCGACGGATCATTGTCTTCCATTTCTTTAATGCCGGCCTCAAGCTGGGCAATCCCCGCCCGGCCTTCATCGAGCTTGGCATTGGCGGCTTGCATTTCCACGTCAAGCTCCTCTTGGCCCCGGGCCAGCTGAATTTCCGCCTGCTTAAGCTCGCCACTGGCCCCAAGCAGTTGGGCCTCGGTGGTCCGGATCATGGCATTAAGCTCATTGACGCCTTGGTCATACCGGTGTTGGCCCTCAGCCAGGTCGCGCCTGGCCTGATCAAGCTTAAGCTCGCCACTGGCAATCCCTTGTAAAAACTCGCGCTGGCCATCATTTAAGGCTTTTCGCCCGTCATCAAGTTTATCTTGGGCTTCTTTCATAATTTTACTATGGTTGATTTCGATGCGCTCAGCCCCGATGTCATTTAAGCGCCTGTCCATGTCATCAATGGTCGTCCAATAGTCTTCGGAAAAAGCCGATACACCGGCTTGTGAGGCCGTGGTTCGGGCAAAGACCACGGTATAGCGCTCAAAGGCAAAGTCGGCGGGGGGAATAAAGCCAAAAAGATCAATATTGCCGCTGCCAATTGAGCTTGTCCCCCGATCAACCGAGACGTATTGGGGTGAATTAACAAAGCCAACGACTGTTAAACTGTCCGGACTAACCGACTCGCTGCGTTTGTCCGTCCCCAGTTCCGGATTCAGGGTAATTGTTTCCCCCAATTTAAAGTCGGTCTTACTAAGGGCCGTTGTTTCCTCATCTAAGGGGGCTTCAAGGGCAATTTCTCCCGAGTTTTTAGGCAAACGCCCTTTAACCAGCTCAACTTGATTTTGCTCCCCCGCTTGCGACAAGGAATAAAGGCGGATGACCGGTCTAAGATCACCCTGATTGATAATGACATCCTGAGTATAGGCCGGCATGACCTCGGCAATCCCCGGCGTATTCTTAATCGCTTCAATATCGACTTCTTTAAAACCATAGGTCGACACCAGGCGAAAATCCATTAATTTTAAATTCTCATAATAATCGTCAGCCGTGTATTTCATGCTTGGCCCGGTCGCCTTGACGCCAACGTAAAAAGCAACGGCTAGGGCGATGATCATCATAATCGAAAAAAATCGACTTTTTGTCCGTTTTATTTCTCTAATGGTATCTTTTTGCAATGCTTTCATTTTCTTCCCTCGTCCTGATCGTCCCTTCATTTAAGGCTAATCATCTAATGAAATCGTTTCTCCCATGGCGATAAAGGCAATTATTTTTTCCTTAACCGGATACGCCGAAAGGCCACTGATGGCCTGGGCGTAAAGGTCAATTTGCGGCCGATAGCCCTCAATTCGACTTTGCCGGTCTCGATCATCCTTAAAAAAATCAGTTTTATAATCAACAACCACCCATTTGTCATCTTCCAAGAAGGCACAATCGATAATTCCCTGGACCAAGACCGACTCTTTTATTTGGCCCCATTGTCTTCTTATCTTATCAGGTTCAAGGCGATAGGTAAAGGCCCACTCACGTTTTACCTTTAGTGATTCAAGGATTCGCTTACCTAGAGGGGCCAAGTAAAAGGCCTCAATTTTGGTCAAGTCAATGGTCTGGCCTAATTCTTTTGGCAAGTAGTCATCAGCCATTAAGCGGGTTTTTTCGGCCGCTAAAAAACCTTTTAAAAAGATTTTAAAATCAGCCGGTGATTTTTCCCCATAAGCCCCCTTTAAAACCTTAAGGTCAAGGTTTTCCAGCAGCATGTGCAGGGCACTTCCTTTTTGGGCCGGGCTAAAGGTTTTTTCGATATTCTGAAGAAATAAGGGTTTTTCCAATACTAGTTTTAAGGGGGCCTGGCCACCTCGTAAGAGTCGGCCAACCTCCGTCACACTCATTTTCCCTGGCAGGACCTGGCCACTTTTACCCTGGTAGTCAAAACTTAGCTGGTCATCAACTCTTTTTGTGATCGCCGGATCTTTTTTAAGCTCCGGCTCTTGGTCGACGACGGCTGATTTTTTAAGGCTTTCTAGGGCTTGGCCATCATATTGGTGGAGGATAAAATGCTCAAAGTCAATTTCTGCCTGAGCTAGATCCTCCTCCTTGACAAGGGCCGTCATGATCCAATCGAGAAAGCTTGAACTCGTCATCAAATGATGGGCCTGGGGGTCTTCACGCCAGTGCCGGCTGTTTTCTTCTTTTAAGCCGGCCACTAAGTGGAGGTTTTCCTCGGCCCGGGTCATGGCCACGTATAAAAGGCGCATTTCCTCGGATAAGAGTTCCAAAGAATTTTGGTCCTTGCAAATTTCCTTGGCCAAGCTGGTTCGTTTGTAGCGTTTTTTGGCATCGACATAGTCGGGGCAGATACCCAATTCCTTGTGAAAAAGAATTGGCTTATGATTATCGCGCTTGTTAAAGCCCTGGCTTAAACCACCAATAAAGACGATCGGAAATTCCAGGCCCTTACTCTTGTGGATGGTCATTAAGCGGACGACATTATCTTGGTCGGAAATGCTTTGCGAGGGGGAAACATCTTGCTTGTATTTTTTCATATTTTCAATAAAGCGAACAAATTGATACAGGCCTCTCAGGGTCGACCGCTTATAATCGGCGGCTCGCTTTAATAAAATCTTTAAATTGTTCTGCCGCTGGAGGCCACCGGGCAAGGCCCCAACAAACTCATAATAGTCCGATTCCATATAAATCAGCCACAAAAACTCATCAACGGCTAGACGTTTTGAGGCCCCTTGCCAGCCTTCTAGGGTCTGATAAAAGGCCCTTACTTTATCACTCAAATCATCATCCTTGTCTTCGCCATAGGCCTCGACGGCCTGGTAAAAATAACCATCCGGATGGTTAATCCGAATGGCATTACACTCGGCAGCTGTAAAATGGCCAATTGGCGAAACCATCAGGCTTAAGAGGGGGATATCCTGGTGGTCGTTATCGAGGACCTTTAAAAGATTGATCATGGTGGTGATTTCTAAGGACTCGTAGTAGCGACTTTCCCCTTCAAAATGAGTGGGAATGCCAAAGTCGCGAAAAATCTTTAGGTAAATCTCCCCATTTTTAGCGACACTCCGAAGAAGGACGCCAAAATCACGAAAGGCAATCGCCTTTGTTAGGCCCTCTCGGCTGCGATAAAGGGGGATCCCCACCAAGCTGATTATTTTTTTAGCGATAAAAGTCGCCTCTAGCTCAGCCCGGGATAGGTCTTCTTCTGTCTCCTGGTAGAGGAGGTGGATGGCTGTTTTCTCGGCTTTCTTTTCCTTGGCCAGGCCGGAATTTAAGCAAACCCCTTGGTCGTAGGTAATTTCGCCGAGTTTTAAACTCATAATCTTTGAGAACAAGGCATTAACCGAGTCGATTACCGCCTTAGAACTTCTAAAATTCTTATTAAGATCAATCCGCCGGCCCTTTTCCCCCCGGTCGTATTGGTCATACTTAGCCATAAAGATGCCGGGGTCAGCCAAGCGAAAGCGGTAAATGCTTTGCTTGACATCACCGACCATAAAAAAGTTGTCCGGCCTAACAATTTTTTGCAGGATGGTTTCTTGCATCTCGTTGGTATCTTGATACTCATCGATAAAAATATAGGCGTAGCGTGCTTTTATTTCGCTGGCAATGTCGGCATCTTCCAAGAGTTTTAGGCTTAATTGCTCTAAGTCATTGTAATCGAGAATATTTTTATCCCGCTTTTTTTGACTAAAAACTTGGTCTAATTGCCGGGTCACGGCTATCAAGGCCGCTATGCTTGGCTTCGTTGCCTTAAGATCAAGAAGTTTTTGGTAGAAATGACTGCCATAAGCGGTCTTAATCCCTTCAATTTGTTTCTTGGCCTGGTTTCGATAGGCCTTGATTCTTTCATTCCGGTCTTCATCAGCTTTTTTATTGCCCGTAAAGCGTTTAAAGACTAAGGCATTAATGGCTTGAAGACTGGTTAACAAGGGTTTTTTATCGAGGCCAGCCAATAAGGCTTGGATCGATTCATATTCCTCTTTGGTCAGCTGGTAGGCTTTTTCAAAGGCCTGATCATTACTTAAGTCCATGGCTTTTTGGACGTAATCACCAGCTGCTTGCAATTGAAAAAAGATAATTTCCTTTAGTTTTTTGCCCCAGTGGCTTTCTTCAAAATGATCAAGGTCAAAATCAAAGTAGGCCAGGGCCCGGTCACAATAGGCCTTGGCATAGGGTTGGGCGGATAGGAAGAAATAAAATTCTTCGACCAGATCCTTTAAGGCCTGGTCATCTTTATTGCCGGCGTATTGGTCGACCAGTCTTAAAAAAGGATCCTCAGCCCTTTCATAAAAACTTTCAAAGACCTCTTCCAGGGCTTCCTTACGCATCAAGGTCATTTCAATCTCGTTGCCGATGGTAAAGCCGGGGTCAATTGCGACTTGGTGAAAATAGACCCGCAAGAGATTGAGGCAAAAACTATGGAAGGTGGAGATCGAGGCATGGCCGACCAAGCCCATCTGAACGAGGAGGTCTTTTCGGGCCTGGCCTTGGGCTGATTCTAAGGCCTTGGAAAAAGCCTGGTTCAAGCGGTTTTTCATCTCTCCGGCCGCCCCCTTAGTAAAGGTGAGGACCAAAACTTGGTCAATTCCTGTGCCTTCCTTGACGATTCGAAAAATCCGCTCGATTAACAAGGCCGTTTTTCCCGACCCGGCGGCGGCCGAAACCAAGAGATTGTCATCCCTGCTTTCAATCGCTTGCAATTGCTCATTGGTCCACTTTTTCATCATCAGCCTCCTGACTAATCAATTTAAAGAATTCGTCTTTTGTCATTTTTTTCTTTAGCGACCAATAGTCGGAGATATCCTCGTCGAATTGACAAATCCCCCGGTAATGGCAATAGGTGCAGGCCGTAATCTGGTCTTTTTTATAGGGCTTAGCCTTTATTTCCCCCCCATAAATCCGGCCAATCCGGTCGACCACTAAGTCCCGGACATGCTTTAAGAGTAATTGAAATTCCTCTTGCTTTAAGAGGGACTGGCCCGTGTAAATGGGTAAAATCTCTGAGTGGCGCTTGTCTCTTTCTTTATCCATGGCCGCAATAATGGTGGTGTCATCTGCCACCAAGCCATTTAATTTAAAGGCTTTTCTCAGCTCCTCTTGAAGTTTTTGGTTAAAGGCCTCAGGATCAAGATTAATGTCCATTCTCAGGATCGGATCGTCGACATAAAAATAAAAAATCCCCCCCGGCATCAATTCTTCTTCATTAAGGCTGCTAAGGGCACCATCGAGGTAAACCACTAATTGTAAGGATAGGCCAAAGTAAATGTCCTCGTAACGAAGGGCTTTTTTTCCGGTCTTATAATCGATGATCTTGACCCAGGTTTTCCCATCCTGGCGGTAGATATCCAAGCGATCGATCTTCCCATGGATTTTGACATCTCTATAAATTGATTCTTCTAGCTTTTTTTCAAATTGAAACTCAGTTTTTTCCGGCCTGAATTCTCCGGCTGCCAGTTGGTCGATAATGGCATCGATCGACCGCCGGCCCACCCCTTCTAATTTCTTGCCTAGATACTTGTATTGGTGGCTGCTATTAAAAACATTTCTTTTAATGGTTGGCAAGAGCTTTGTCATCAAGTCGCCAATCATGGCCGCTTTCTTTTCTTCTTTTAAGCTCCTTAAGACTAATTTTTCCGTCTCCGCCTGCTTAAAAAAGCCCTCAACTAACTCGTGTAAAAGAGTGCCGATCTCCGGCGCCTCAACCTCGTAGACTAAGCGTTTACCTGGCCTCAACCCATAGCTGACATAGTGGGAGAAGGGGCATTTAACAAAGTCCTCCAGGCGGGTGACCGAGGTCCGCATTTTTTTGCCGTAGAGGGTCTCGGCTTGGCTGGCTACTATTGAGGTCTCAGCCCCCTGATAGGAAAGGGCCTTTAAGGCATTTTGGTAATGGCCATTATAGGGGCTGGTCTCCATCCACTCCCTAACCGCTTGCCAGATCATGGCCGGTGGCCCATCAACACGCTGGCTTTTTTGATGCTGAACCAGCTTCCACAGGGTCACCTGGGGTTTATTAATCATCTGCCAGACCGACTCCGCTGTCTGGTCCAGACCCGAATCAATGGCCAGATCGGGAAAGATGGTTAAAATCCGTCCAAGTAGGGGGCTGGCTTGCAGGCTATTGCCCTCTAAATCGGAAAGGGCCCAGTGGATAAAGACTTGGTCTTGGGGCCGGGTGAAGAGATTATAGATCAAAAAGCGCTCCTGGTCCATTTGAAAGGCCAGATTATTTTGCAGATAAAGGTCATCCTTTTGAAGAATCCGCCGCTCGGCATCAGTGATTAAATTAGGTTCACTCCCGCTGCCGGGTAGTTTTCCCTCATTTAAACCAAGGACAAAGAGGACGCTAAAGGCCTGGCTGCGACTCCGTCGCAGATCAGTGATATTAATAAAATCGCCTTGGGGAGGGATCACTCCCAATTGATAATCGGAAATCCCGGCTTTGAGAAGCCTTAGGTATTGGTCAAGGGCAATCTCATCATCCCCCATGGTCTCCACCATTTGATCAAAAACCGTCATCATAATTGACCAAATCTGCTGATAGGCCTCCAGGCTTTCGTAGTTTTCGGCTTGGGCTAGAGTCTCAATTAAAGACTCTAAGGTCTGGTCTACCTTGCTCTCGATTAAAAAATCATAGATCGCCGTGGTCATCTGCCGGCCCGAGTGGACGCCCTTAATTTTTGCCCGTAAGTTTTCAAGCGGAGCCATCAAGGCGGCCCTGATCTGATTCAGTTTTTCTAAATCAAGTCCCGGATTTTGACTGTAAAGGCTAAAGGGTTTTTTCCAATCAGTCCCACGGATGCCAAATTCCAGACAATAATTTTCCAAATCGCGACTATCGGCCAAGGAAATTGGCGAGAAACCGGTTTTAACGTAGGCCAGAATCTCCTCGCTACGGTAATGACTGATCAGGGCCTCCAGGGCCGTAATAAGCGCTTCAATTAAGTGGTTATCAGCAATTGGGCGGAGTTCATCGAGAAAGAAGGGGATCTGGTATTGGGTGAAGACGCCTTTAATGACATCACCGTAAAGGTCTAAGTCCCCGGCCAGGACGATCATATCTTTGTAGGAATAGCCTTGCTCACGAATTAAGCTTAAGATTTGCCGAGCACTCTCTTCAACTTCATCCCAGATGGTTTGATTTTGACAAAGGTGAATGGTCTCAATCGCCCCGGTCATTATTTGCGGCGGATAGCGGTAGAGATTTTTTTCTAGAAATTGTATTTCTCGACTAGCCTGATTATGGTCCTTTAATTGCTGGTGGTCAAAAAAGACCTGGTGGCGGGCGGCAAGGTCTTTTAGCCGGTCCATGGTCGTGGCCGTTAGGCGAAAGACCTCGGCATCGGCCGGGCTTAAATCAAGGGGCAAGGTGATCACCACTTGTCTGGCCTGGATCATCAAATTTTCAATTAAGCGATAATCCTGGCGAGAGAAATTTTGAAAGCCATCGATAAAGATTTTGGCATCTTTTAAAAAGTGACTGCGACCAATCTTTTGACAAAATAATTGGTGGCGGTCTTCCTCATCGAGCCGGTCGGCCCCCATCAAGCCACTATAACTTTGATAAATCAGGCCGATGTCGGCCAGTTTTTGATTCAATATTCCCGTCCCAAGGCCGACAAAGTCCTCAGGGCCAAGCTCATTTTCTTTCAGCTCTGAAATCAGCTTGCCAATTTTCTCTAAAAACCCTGATTTATAAATGGCCTTCTTATAGAGGCCAAGTTGGTCCTGAACCTGAGTCATGGCTTTTTGCAATAAAATATTGCGGCCATGACGGTCCATGTGACTCTTATTAAGACCTCCGGTTTCTTTTAGGACCCGTATCCCTAAGCGTTTAGGTGAGACGACCTCAACCCCCAGTAGGCCTTTTAGGTCATTGTAGGCCATCAGCTGGGCTTCTGCTCCCAGGGTAAATTGTTCCGGCACCATCAGATAGAGGTGCTCTTCTTGCTTGGCGAGGTCTTGGCCAATCTGATCATAGACCCACTGGCTTAAGGCCATCGACCGCCTGCCACTTATTATCCTTAGTCCCATAGCTAACCCCCTCTTATTCCTGATAAAAAAACCGGCATTCACAGGGAATCACCGGTTTTGCTGGCCACTCTTAAATCATTAAGCCGACTTTCTCTCTGACCTTGGCCAAGGTTCGCCAGGCAATCTGTGATGCCGCTTCGGCATTATTATGCATAATTTGCTCCAGATAAGCCTTATCCTTTAAGAGCCGGTAGTAATCGTCTTGGACCGGCCGGATGGTCTCCGCCACCGCTTGGCCAACCAGAGCCTTAAAGTCCCCATAGCCCTTGCCGACAAACTCCGCTTCAATGCTAGCCAAAGAATTTCCGGTCGCGCAGGAATAAATTTCCATTAAATTCGAAACGCCCGGCTTATTGTCTCGATCGTAGTGAACCAAGGTCTGGGAATCGGTCACCGCCCGCTTGAATTTTTTAATCATTTTTTGGGGCTCATCAAGGAGGGAGACAAAACCGTTTAAATTCTCATCCGACTTGGACATTTTTTTAGTCGGATCTTGCAGACTCATAATCCGGGTACCGGTTTTGCCAAAGATCGGCTCGGGAACCGTAAAGGTCTTGCCGTATTGGGAATTAAAACGAACGGCAATGTCCCGGGCTAATTCCACATGTTGTTTTTGATCACTTCCGACCGGGACAAAATCGCTTTGATACAGGAGGATGTCAGCGGCCATCAAGACCGGGTAATCGAATAAGCCAACCCGGATGTTTTCCCCCTGGCGCTTTGATTTGTCCTTGTACTGGGTCATTCGTCCCAGTTCCCCCATATAGGTGTGGCAATTTAAAATCCAGGTCAATTCCGAATGCTCAGGAACCATGGACTGGACATATACGATTGATTTTTTAGGGTCGATCCCCAGGGCCAACAAGAGGGCCAGTGATTCGTAGGTCCGTTTTCTCAGTTCAACCGGGTCTTGGGGCGTGGTGATGGCGTGCAGGTCAACGACACAAAAGATACTCCGGTAATCCTCTTGCAGTTTGACCCAATTTTTCATGGCCCCAAAGTAATTGCCAATGGTAAAGGTCCCCGAGGGCTGGATACCACTGTAGACTATTTTTTTTTCAGCTGTTTTTTCTTTCATTTTTTCTCCGCTTTGTCCCTTCTTCTCTAAGTAATGGTTAGTTTTGTCATTTTTAAGGTGTCACAATTAAGGTCTAATTTTTCAATCATCCGCTTAAAGACGGGGTAGTCGGCCGTGGTTAAAATAACCGTTTGCCCGACTTTATCCTGATCATTATAAAGGTTGCGTTCGTCTAAAAAGCGTCTTAGCATGGCGACTAGGCCATTGGCCGGATTGATCTGATAAAGCTGGGGATACATATCGGCAATGGTCCCCGATACAATCGGAAAGTGGGTGCAACCCAGGAGTAATTCTTCAATCAGGACCCCTTGGCGCAAGGCTTGGCGCAAAATCGGTTCGATTGCTTCACTAATATTGTGCTTTAAATTGATCAAATCCTTTTTATTATCATCATTGATGGCCTTTCCCAGTGTTTGGGTCCCCTGGGCAATAAATTTTAGGTCCCTGGTGCGAAAGGCCATTTCCTTCTCATAGCCCTTATTTCTGACCGTCGCTGTGGTGGCAATCAAGCCGACTAGGCCCCGGTCCCTGATCATGAGGGTTTCCTCGATACCCGCTTCGATCACCGAAAATAAGGGGACCTTAGATGTTAATTGCCTGATCAAGGACGACAGGGTGTTACAGGCCAAGACGACCATTTTTGCCCCCTGCTCTTCTAAATCCCGAATAATTGCATTGGCTAACACAATCAATTCACTGTTTTCTCGTTCGCCATAAGGCATTCGTAAGGAGTCGCCATAGTAGAGGTAATCTTCATGGGGAAGGCGCTTTTGCAGTTCGGCCAGGACCGTAAAGCCCCCGATGCCTGAATCAATTAAGGCAATGGGCGCCGCTTTTACCATCTTATTACAGCTTTCCATTGCGAAAGGTGATCCCCTCGGGATTCATGGCATCGATAATGGCCAAGGACTCCAGATGGACCCCTTGCTTTCTTAAGTGATCGCCACCTTGCTGAAAGCCTTTTTCAATGGCAATGCCGACCCCAACCAAGTGGGCCCCCGATTGCTTAATTACATCAATCAAGGCTTCGACCGCCTTGCCGTTGGCCATAAAATCATCAATGATCAAGATTCGATCCGTCTCTTTAATATAGCGTTTTGATACCATGATCTTATAGGCCTGCTGTTTTGTATACGAGTAAACATCGCAGCAATAAATATCACTATCCAGATTTAAAGAGATTGTTTTCTTGCCATAAACCACTGGACAATAGTCAAAATATTTAGACGCACAGGTCGCAATGGCAATCCCTGAGGTCTCAATCGTTAGGATCTTATTAACTCCCTCTCCGGCAAAGCGTCTGGCAAATTCTTTCCCCATTTCTTCAAATAAAGTGATATCCAATTGATGGTTTAAAAAAGAATCAACTTTTAAAATTGACCCACTTTTTACTTTTCCCTCTTTAATAATTTTTTCTTTCAATGCTTGCATCATTTGCTCCTTTATTATAGTTATATTATTATATCACATGATCAAGATTTTGAAATAAAAAAAGACCGAATTAAAATTCGGTCTCCTTTAGTCTTTATTTTTCCTTTTGGGCCTCAGCGATAACTTTTTCAGCAATCATCATCGGCGCTTCCTCATAGCGGACAAATTCCATGCTAAACTCACCCCTGGCCTGGGTCATCGACCGTAACTCGGTGGCATATTTAAACATTTCCACTAAGGGGGCTTCGGCAACGATGGTTTGTTTGTTTAAAGCTCCCGGCTCCATGCCTAAGATCCGGCCCCTTTTTTTATTAAGGTCACCCATAATATCCCCCATGTAATCTTCAGGGATGGTGATTTCAACGTGGTAAATCGGTTCTAGGATAACCGGTGTGGCCTCTTTCATGCCTTTTCGATAGGCCAGGTTAGCAGCCATTCGAAAGGACATTTCATCGGAGTCGACCGCATGATAGGACCCATCATAGAGGGTCGCTTTAACACCGGTAACCGGATAGCCGGCTAAGACGCCCTTATCCATACACAATTCCAAGCCTTTTTCAACGGCGGGAATATAGTTTCGGGGGACTGCTCCACCAACCACCTTGTCGACAAATTCAAAATCAGCATTGGGATCCATGCCGGGTTCAAAATCAATATAGACATGACCAAACTGACCATTACCGCCGGACTGTTTCTTATGTTTTCCTTCGGCGGTGGCTTTTGACTTAATCGTCTCCCGGTAGGGTACCTTCATGTCAACAAGATTAACCTCAACCCCAAATTTATTTTTTAGCTTATGGGCGATGGCTTCTAAGTGCATCTCCCCTAAACCGGAAATTAAAGTCTGTTTCGTTTCTTTATTTCGGGAAATTTCCATGGTCGGATCTTCTTCGACTAAACGATGGAGGCCGGTGGCTAATTTATCGATATCGGCCTTGGTCTTTGGTTCAATGGCCATGGAAATAATTGGCTTGGGCAGTTTGATCCGGTCGTAGACAATCGGGTCTTTCTGACTGCATAAGGTGTCGCCGGTGACTGTTTCGGCCAATTTTGAAAAGGCCCCTATATCGCCAGCTTCCAATTTTTCGACTTCAATTTGTTTGTTGCCTCTTAAAACATAGATATGATTTGATTTTTCTTTTACTTCTTGGCTTGAGTTAAAAACCTCTACCTTATCATTAAGAATTCCTGACATGACTTTAAAGATCGATAGTTTTCCCACATAAGGGTCAGCAATGGTTTTAAATACTAGGGCTGAAAAAGGCTCATCGTTTGAACATTTTCGTTCGATCTCGCGATTATCCCGCAAATCTTTGCCAACTTCAAATTTACCATCACCTGGCGATGGCAGGTAGGAAATAATCATGTTTTCCAGCGTTTCCACGCCAATATTTTGAACCGCAGAGGCGCATAGAACAGGGATCAGTTCACAATCGGAAACCCCTTGACGGATGCCGGTGTGGATTTCATTTTCGGTTAATTCTTCACCATCAAAATACTTGTCCATCAATTCTTCACTGGTCTGGGCCACCGATTCCATAATCATGTCCCGGTAGGGGGCTAACTTTTCTTTCATCTCAGCAGATATTTCCACATCAAAACAGCGATTTTCTTTTCGCAAGCTGCCGGTCATGCTAACAATGTTAACGACCCCTTCCATCTCTTCTCCTTCACCCATGGGTAATTCAAAGGGGATTACGCGGTTGCCGAAACTTTCTTTTAACTCATCCATGACTTTTTGGAATTCAACATTTTCGCGATCCATCTTGTTAACAACAATAAAACCCGGGATATTTGTACTTTTTAAAAGCTCAAAGGCTTTTTCCGTACCGACTTCAACACCGGAAACCGCATCGATCACAATGACAATCGCATCGGCTACGCGAAGGGCCGCATAGGCATCGCCAATAAAATCAAAATAACCGGGTGTGTCAATAAGATTAATCTTATGACCACCAAACTCAACCGGGACAATGGCTGACGAAATCGATATTTTTCGTTTTCGCTCTTCTTGATCAAAGTCCGACAGGGTATTGCCCTCTTCAATTTTTCCCATCCGGTCGACGACACCGGCATTAAAGGCTAGGGCCTCTGTCAATGTTGTTTTACCACTTCCACCATGTCCTAGAATTAAAATATTTCGGATGTTTTTAGTTGGATACGTTTTCATGCTTCTTCCTCCTCAAATTTTTGCCACTTGTCTATTTGTTTTGATCCTAGTGCTATTTTATATTATTTTGACTTATTATACCACAAAATCTTCGAAAATAATTTTCTTCTTTAATCGTCAAGACCTTCTTTTAATTTCAACATGACTTTCTTCTCAATTCGCGAAACAGTCATCTGGGATTTGCCAATTATTTTAGCCACTTCTTTTTGGGTCTTCCCTTGAAAAAAGCGCTCCTCAATGATAATTTTTTCAACCGGATTTAAAGTTTTCATCCGTTTGCGAATCAATTCGATATTACCGACATTTTCAATCCCCAGATCGTCATCGCCTAACAAGTCCATCAGGCTCACTTCTTGACCGTCTTGGTTGCTTTCATACTCCATTGACAGTGACTTCGGGTAATAAGCGTGGCCGCTCTCCATGGCCCGAATAATCGCTTCTTCGGAAATTTCCATGTATTCGGCAATCTCACTGATCTTGGGCGACCGCATTAAGCGATGTTCAAGCAAGGCTCGGACTTGATTGATTTCCCGATTTAAATCCTGGACTTTTCGGGGAATCCGAATCAGCCACTCCCGGTCGCGATAATAACGCTTAATCTCGCCGACAATGGTTGGTGTCACAAAGGTATCAA
This sequence comes from uncultured Lachnospiraceae bacterium, assembly GCA_964632785.1. Lineage (GTDB taxonomy): Bacteria > Bacillota > Clostridia > Eubacteriales > Eubacteriaceae > Acetobacterium. The sequence goes on from CAZWEU010000013.1 coordinate 31,051, forward strand.
ATTGAAAGCCCCGGCTGACATCAAAACGCTCAACGGCATACATTAAACCCAGACAGGCGACCTGAAAAATATCATCATTATCGCCACTTTTATGACCGTATTTACGAGACAAGATCTTGGCGATGTAGAGGTGGCTTTCAATCAATTTGTCTCTGATGGCCCGGTCCTTGCTTTTATCATACTCCTCAAAAAGTTTTTTGACCTCTTCTTTAGAGATTTTTCGCTCATACTTCATCATAAGTTGACAGGTTTTTGATCATGGTGATTGATGTACCCGATCCTTTTTTACTTACGATTTCGACTCGGTCCATTAGTGATTTAATAATGAACAAGCCAAAACCACCGATTTGCTGGCCATCTAAGTGGGGTGGCGTGATCGCATCGGGTTCAAAACCCATCCCCTTGTCAGAGACAGTAAATTCTAAATGCCGATCGCCAATTAAATAGCTCAAATCATAATTTTCCTGTTTATTCTGACTATGACTAAGGGCATTTGTGCAAGCCTCTGAAATCGCCACCTTTAAATCTTCCACATCACCAACCGAAAAGCCCATGGTACTCGCCACCGAAGCAATGGTCAGCCTGGCAAGACTGACATATTCTGGCTTAGACGGTAATGTCAGTTTAATCTCATCCATCATCACTCCTTCTCACCTCTCTAAACTGGGACTTTCGATAATCTCGATAATCCGATCTACGCCTGTTAAGCTTAGTAGTTTTTTTATATTAGGCCGAGGATTTTTCATTGCAATTTTTTTCCCCAACTCTTGGCTTTTATTACGCATTTCAATTAAAACCCCCATACCAATACTGTCGATATAGGTTAATTCACTACAATCTAAAATAATATCACGGGCCCCCTGATCAAAGGTTTCTTCAATTGACCCTCTAAATGTATCAACCGAATAAATATCGACTTCACCTTTAATTGTCACGATTATCACTTGGTCTACTGTATTTTTTTCGCTCATTATCGCTCCATTTCACTTCAACTAAAAATGAGGTCCAATGAGAGCTCGCCTCTCATTGGACCCAGGTTTACCCTTTTTCTACACCAATCTCTTGACTTTTGCCTTTTTTCCTTTATCGGGCTTTAAGGCCGTTTGCAGGGCTTGCGTCACTTTTTTGAGCATTGTGGCACTTTTTACGACCGGATCGATCACATCATTTTTAATCAGACCAATGGCACCTTCAACTTCATCGACCATGCCATTAGCTTTTTCGATCACCTCTGACGATGACTTTGTTATCATTTCGGCATTATTTAAGATATTATGCAATACCAGCCGATTTTCTTCCATCAATTTAGTCGTCGCACTCAGGGCTTCACCAATATTTTTAAATAATTTAACAAGGTAAATGACGCCAATGACAAAAGCGATACCAACGAGTAAAATTGCTAATTCCCACATACTGAAATTTAAAGTTATCATCTAACAGCCTGACCTAGTCCTTACTAATTGCTTCAGCGACGTCGCCGACTGTTTCTTTTCCGGAAATGACAGCTGCTTGCATCTGGTCATTTAAATTCTGAATATCTTCTTGAACTTCATCTTGAATTTCTTCGATTTTGTCTTCGATCTGACTTTTATATTCGTTGACGCGATCGGTAAATTGCTCTTGCATGTCTTTAAATTGTTCTTTTAAATTCTCACCATATTCCATCGCTTGATCATAGGCATTACCTAGCACTTCTTCGGTACCTTCAGTTATTTTCTTCCGCGTTTCATCACCGGAAGACGGGGCCAGTAAAAGACCCAAGGTCCCACCAATTACGGTTCCAATAAAAAGACCACCGACAAAATACACTTTACTATTACTCATCTTTACTCCTCCATTCTTTTAATCATTGTCTATCTTTATCTATTTACCAAAAACTCCAAGATTAACGACTAAATAAATTTATTCGCCAAATTTATCGTTAATGAGTTGCACCAGGGTATCGACTGCCTCTTGCTCATCAGGGCCATTAGCTTGGATATGAACGACTGTTCCTTGCGAAATGCCGGCTGCCATGATTCCCATGATGCTCTTGGCATTAATATTATTACCATCTTTAACCACGTTAACATCGGACTTGAATTTCCCCGCTGTCTGAACAAACATTGATGCTGGCCGAGCGTGTAATCCTGTTGCATTTAATATTGTAACCTCTTTACTAACCATTTTTCTTTCCTCTTTTCTATATTTATTTAATATTTAACGATTCTAAGCGCTTTTGTAAAAAACTGTGAACGGCGTCACTGGACTCTAAGTTGACGGCTATATCAGCTATTTCTTTGGCATCAGAATAGCGGACACTACGGATGATTTTTTTAATTTGGGGAATTGCCAAGGCACTCATGGAAAATTCATCTAGACCTAGGCCAAGTAGCAAGACGGTTGCTAGGGGATCTCCAGCCATTTCCCCACACATGCCGGTAAAAAAGGTTGGGTCCCCATCGATAGCACTAGTCACCTGCTTGATCAAGCGTAAAATCGCCGGATTAAAGGGATCATACAGGTAGGACACGTCTTGGTTCATGCGGTCGACAGCTAGGGTGTATTGGCACAAATCGTTGGTTCCAATGGAAAAGAAATCAACTTCTTTACCAATGATATCGGCGGTAATGGCAGCCGAGGGAATTTCAATCATTACGCCCACCTTAACCCCTTTATCATAGGGGATTTTTTCCCTATCGAGGGCGGCCATACAGTCGGCCAAGATGGCCTTTGCTTGGCGAACCTCCATAATATTAGAGATCATCGGAAACATGATATAGGCATTGCCATAAACACTGGCCCGAAGAATGGCCCGGAGTTGGGTTTTAAAAATTTCCTCTTCCTTAAAACAGAGACGAATGGCCCGCAGGCCTAAAAAGGGATTGAGTTCCTCTTTAAAAGGTAAATAAGGAAGCTCTTTGTCGCCCCCAATATCCAAGGTCCGAATAATTACCGGTCCCTCCGGAAAGGCCTCAAGAACCGACCGATAGGCTGTCACTTGTTTTTCTTCGCTGGGCAAGCTCTCGGCGTTCATGTATAAAAATTCAGTTCGATATAAGCCGACCCCGGTCCCCCCATTTCGTAGAATCCCCTCGACATCACCGGGCTCACCAATGTTACCTGCCAGTTCGATTTTTCGGCCATCTAAGGTGATGGCCTCAAGTTCTTTTAGCTCATCCAGGGTTTTTAAATAATCAGCGTATTCATCCATCTTGACTAGGAAGTGTCCGAGTTCTGTTTCATCCGGATTCAAACTAACGATCCCTTGCAGGCCGTCGATAACCACGACATCACCGGTTTTAACCGATGTGGTAATATCCTCTAAGCCGAGAACAGCCGGTATTTCAAGGCTTCTTGCCATAATGGCGGTGTGGGAGGTCCGACTGCCAATATTGGTGGCAAAGCCTTTGACTCTTTTTTTATCCATTTGAGCGGTGTCAGAAGGGGTTAGGTCATCGGCAATAATGATGACATCATCATCTAAATTATTTAAATCGGCCAATTCAACACCTAAAATATTATTGAGAACCCGACTTCCCACGTCTTTGATATCGGCCGCCCGCCCCCTAAAATAAGGATCATCCATTTGATCAAAAATCTGGTAATAACGTTCGGTCACCATTGAAACGGCATAGTCGGCGCTAAAAAAATTACTTAAGATTTCCGTTTCGATGGCACCGGTAAATTCGGGATCTTGAAGGACCATAATATGGGCCTCAAAGATCGCCCCATCTTCCGCTCCCAGTTCGCTAATGGCCTTGTCCTTAATGACCTCAAGTTGCTTGGCACTTTCCTTTAGAGAATTGTTTAGCTTCTCAATTTCCGCAGCTGGATTGTCGATCTTTTCTTTATTAACCGTCACTTCAGCCTTTTCATAGACAAGGGCTTTTGCAATTGCAATTCCCGGTGATGCAATAATTCCTTTTTTACTCAACATTCTTTTCTCCTCTAATTAGACTTCATCAGATTCTACTTCTTGCTTCAAATGCCTTAATAATTGTAATTTCATCAGTATATTCAAGATCGGCCCCGATCGGAATACCTTTGGCAATCCGCGATACCTCAACCCCTAAGGGCGTGATCAAGGTTGCTAAATACATGGCTGTCGCTTCCCCTTCAACCGTGGCATTAGTCGCCATAATCACTTCTTTTATATCATCTTTGCCAATTCTAAGTAGCAGTTCTCGGGCCTTAATATCCTGTGGACCAATCCCGTCAAGGGGGGAAATGGCCCCATGAAGAACATGGTAAAGGCCATGGTATTCGCGCGTTCTCTCGATAGCAAACAATTCTTTACTGCTTTGAACGACACAGATCAGATCCTGTTCCCTTTTAGGATTATTACAGATGTCACAAATCGGCTGGTCAGAGATGGTAAAGCAACGATTACATAAAACCATCTTTTCTTTTGCCGTGCTTAGTGTTTGGGCCAAATTAAGAACCTCGTCTTGGGGTAAATTTATAATGTGAAAGGCTAAGCGCTGAGCTGTTTTTTCCCCAATACCGGGCAGCTTTGCTAATTCTTGGACCAAGCGCTCCAATGTTTTTGGGTAAGAACTCATTTACATCAAACCAGGTATATTCATACCCCCGGTAATTTTAGCCATCTCGCTACTGACCATCTCATCGGCTTTGACCAGGGCTTCATTAACCGCTGCCACGATTAGATCTTCGAGCATTTCAATATCATCATCATCAACAACTTCCGGTGAAATACCAATTGATACAATACTTTTCTTACCGGTGGCAACAACTTTTACAGCCCCCCCACCGGCACTTGCTTCAACTTCCCGATCATCAAGTTTTGCTTGGAGATTTTCCATATCCTCTTGCATTTTTTGAACTTGCTTCATCATATTATTCATATTACCACCACCCATATTACCGGGCATTTTTCGCTTTGCCATTATTTCCTCCCTTTATTTTTTTGCTAATGATATTATTATATCATTAAACCGACTTTGTTGATACTATCTTTTCACGATTCATTGATCTTTTACAATCGTGATTTTATCATCATTGATGATTCGCTTTGTTTTCTCAAGAAGATCAAGTTCATCAAAATCTTCTTTTTGCAGTCTAACAGCAACCTTAACTTTCTTCCCTTGGTCCTCCAAAATCTTTTCAAAATTTTCAATGTGGCCGGGCCGGTTAATAAAATCGTAAACATCTTGATCTTTTTCCTCGAAATCAATAAAGAGTGCTTCCTCTGTCAGGCTAGGTACGCCTTTTTTTAAAAAAATACACTGGGCTGAGCCAATGCTGTTACAGAGTGTTTGAAACAAGGCCTGACCATGGCCGGAATCCTTTGCCTGATTTAAAAGGTCCTCAGCCGCCATTTCTTTTTTAGGGGCAATCAATGGATCGATGGTCTCTTGCTCGGCGGCCATGGCCGTTGGGGCTATTACCGCTTGCGCCACCACTGGCGACTTTGTTTGCACTTGCCTTTTACTCTCTTTTTGTGGTTCATTAACTAATACTTGGCCCTCGGCCTGATAGGCTAGCTTGAGACAGGCCATCTCTAAGATCAGGTTTTGTAGATTGCTATACTTTAGCTTATTTTTGGCCTCGATAAAGTGATCAATCATCCCATAAAACTCGGCTAGTGACCCCATTTTTGCAAGGTCCTGATAGGACTCTAAATCTTCTAAGGAAAGATTTAAGATCCCCTGGTCCGGCCCCTTTAAGGACTTAATAATCAATATATTTCGCAAATAGTCAATCATTTGATCGAGAATATGCTGGCTTTCTTTACCGGTATTTTGCAAGTCCCTTAATTGAAGAATAACCTCCGACGGCTTTTTTTTAAGCATCCCCTCGATAATTAAACGAATTGTCGTTTGACTGGCCATACCGAGAAAAGATAAAATATCATGATAATCGATCCTGCCATTTTCATCTTTTAAATCAATCATTTGATCCATTAAACTAAGGGCATCACGCATGGAGTTTTCACCCTTGCTAGCAATAAATTCGAGACTCTCATCAGATATTTTTAAGTTAAGGTCGCTGCTGATCGTTCGGAGTTGCGAGACGATCACCTTTCTGGTGATTGGCTTAACTTCAAAGCGCTGGCACCTCGATAGGATGGTTGCCGGGCACTTTTGCGGCTCGGTTGTGGCTAGAATAAAGACCACATGAGGTGGCGGCTCTTCAAGGGTTTTTAAAAGGGCGTTAAAGGCTTCCTTGGTCAGCATGTGGACCTCGTCGATAATGTAAACCTTATATTTTCCAATCACCGGTGGGTATTTAACCTTTTCCCGGATTTCGCGCATCTCATCGACCCCACGGTTAGAGGCTCCATCGATTTCAACGATGTCCATAATCCCCGACGAGGTGATTTTTAAGCAGGTCTCGCATTGGTTACAGGGATTACTGTCCTGAGGATCCTGACAATTGATGGCCCGAGCAAAGATTTTTGCTAGCGAGGTTTTTCCGGTTCCCCGTATTCCCGATAACATATAGGCGTGCCCGACACGGTTGTACTTAATTTGATTTTTTAAAATCCGATTAATGCTCTCCTGCCCGAGGACTTGATCGAATGTTTGGGGTCGATACTTTCGGTATAAGGCCTGATATGCCATTTCTTTCTCCTTTACTTTCCTCTTCTTATTATAGTATACCACTTGTCTTTTGTATAGCCTTCTTCAAATCGAAAAAGTCCGACATTTTATGTCGGACTCTGACTTATAGAAGGTAATCGGGCAATTCTTTTTTCCGAGTTTTTTGCTGGGCTTTCTTTTCTTCTTCTTTTTTGATCATCTGGTCGCGGACCTCTTGCTCTTTTAATGCCGCCCGCTCCAAAGCTTTTTTATTGGCTTCTTCTAAAGCCGCAATTTTTGCTTCAGCTTCACGCTTAGCTTTTTCCTCAGCTGCTTTCTTAGCTTGGGCTGCCTTGATTGCCTCGGCCTCCCGTTTGGCTTTTTCCTCAGCTGCTTTTTTTACCTCATCTGCTTGTTTTGTAATTTCTGCAGCTGCTTTTGCAGCTGCTTCTTGCGATTTTTCAATCGCTTTTTTAACACTTATTTTTGATTCGGGGCTCGTTTCCTTAATAGCTTGCTCACCATTCTTCTGATTGCCTTGTTTCTGTCCTTCTGCTTTTGCTTTGTTTTTTCTGGCCATGATTTTCTCCTCTTTCCTCTTTTTCCTTGTGTAAACGACCCACCGCTTACACAAAAAAAAACAAATGATATAAAAAACAAATGACCGAAGCCATTTGTATTTTGTGTTTTCTATCATTAAAACAGTGTTTTTATAATATCGCGATGGGGTGATGCAATAACTGAATAACTGGTAATTAAATTTGATTCAGACATATCATTGATCGCCGTCTCGATAGCTGTTTTAACAGAAGAAATTTCTCCAGTGATTAATACAAAACCTTTTCCACCCAGGCCTCTTGCAATTCTGATCTCAAGCAGTTCGACATTTGATGCTTTCGCACAAATATCACCAATCAAAACTGAAGAAATTGCATTAATCGTTTCAACAATTCCCAGTGATTTTACATCGCCAATCTCACCGGCACCTAACATGGCCGGTAAAACCTCAGGATGTATGTTTGGTATCACGTGGGCTTCTAACATATGAATGCCGCCGATAACACTACCGTTTTTTATTGACGCTTGAACTGCCCCGACATCGCCGGCGATAATACTGACGTATTTTCCCGGGCAAAGTGGTGAGGCCATCAAGAGTTCAACATTTCCGGATTTAAGCATCTCATCGGTGGCTTCGATTGCGACTGGAATACTTTTAAATTCCATAAATCCAACTGCTTTTTTCAAAATACCACTTCTTTCTATGCTGTTAATTTAATAAAATACCAAAATTCCTATCCCTTCGCTTATGCGAAAATAATTCCATTAAGGACGACAATGTTAATTGTCTGTAGAATAAAGATTGCTGCTGCCGGTGGGTCAATATGGGTATCGGCATGACTATTAAAGGTCATTGCTGCCCATTCACCTAAGTATGCACCAACCATACCTGTTATCGCAGCACCGATGATCGCCATAAATGGGTTACCTGTAGCTGTGAATACGAACATGCCTGTTGTCGCAGCCGGTAAGCCAATGTGATGCCATCCTTCGAAGTGATGTCCCATGGTAATTAACCATAAGGAGACTGCCGCAATACCAAAGGCGATAATATTAAGATTATTAAATAAGTTTTGCGCTAATTCATCTGTCGCTCCTAATGTTCCAAGTCCACCGGCAAGACCACCAAATAAAATTCCGATGCCAAGGCCATAGGTTAAAACAAAAGCTAAGCGGTTTCCGGTTGGAACCCAAGCACGTTTTTCGCCTGCCGGTGTTTTTCCGGTGATCCCTGTTTTACCAAAGACGAGACGAACAATTACGCCTGATGTAAAGACTGTTAGAGCGATACTATCAGTCCAGCCAGCACCGGCGCCTTCGCCTAAAAGACCGTCAAATACTAAAGTACCAAAGACTGGTCCAAATAAGTAATTAATAAGAAAGCCGACCATACCAAAGATTCCGGCGACGATTAACATCATTGGATCACCAAATTTAACAAGTGGTGTGACGATATCTTGACCGTTATCAATATGATTTTTTGTCATCGCATAAGCAGCACCGGCAACGGCTCCACCAAATGCAACGTGTGGTCCAAATGCTGAACCGAAACTTATAAAACCGACTGCGGGTGATATTGCACCGCCTAAAGCAGCCGCTAATACCGTTAACCCGGTAAATACAAAAGCATTAAGTCCGCCTAGCATTGTCGCTAAGACGCCGCCACCAAAAGCAGCAATTAATAATGTAAAGTCCATAATATCCCCCTTTAAATATAATTTAGGATTCGATGGTGATTTTTTCACCATCCACGGCAGAAATTCTGCCGCTAATACTTGCAAAAATCTTGGACCCCAGTTTCCCATTTGGTATGTCTGCGACGAGATCTCCTTTTTCTACACAATCATTGACCTTTACGACCGGTTGAGATGGTGCCCCTATATGTTGTGATAACATCAGGTTTACCTTGTTAAATGTTTTATCCATTTCAACCATCGGGGCCGGAAGATCATACTTCGTCAGTCCCAATCGTGATACTAAACGGTGAACATTAAACTGTTTACCTGCTCGGAAAGCTTCCACTTGCTGTGGTTCTTCATGATGTGGATTTTTGATCCCGCGTTCTCCAAGTTCTTGCTTTAGCATGACATTGATCTTCCAAGGTTGTAAATCCATAACGCATGCGTATTGACATAAGCCACATTCACAGCATAGAAATGCGTTTGTAGCCTGAGTGGATGTGTCAACAGTCGAAGCATAGGCAGCAATTCTCATTAGCTTATGAGGCTCGAGATTGTGACCCAGGGTATAGCGCGGACATAGCTCGGTGCAATAATTACATTGCATACAGGCGATGGCAGCCATTTTCATTGATTCTTTAACCGGTTTTTCTTTCGATACAACCAAGGAATGGTCTTTTGCTAAGACGATTAGGCCTTTGGTCGTTTTCGTGATTATTGAATCGGGTTCAACAATCGTCCCCATCATTGGTCCACCATTGATTACGACAAAGTCATCAACAGTCGTCCCACCGGCAAGATCAAGTGCTTCTTTAACTGTAATCCCTAAAGGAAGTTTTGTCGTCATCTTGTTACGAACTTCCCCGGTTATCGTTATATATGTATCGATTACAGCCTGACCTTGACACATTATATCATAAATATTTACAAGTGTCTCGACATTTATGACAATTGTATTAACATTTAGTGGAATACCACCCTCTGGAACAATTCTTTTTGTTGCTTCATAGACCAAGACTTGCTCGTCACCGGCGGGATAAAAATTCCCCATTTGGTGAAGGCGGACGTTTGGAAAGTTAACGAGTTCCTTATTTAAAACAGCAATAGCCGCTTTATACTTGCTTTTAAGGCCAATAATACCTTCTTTAGCCTCGGTTTGATCCATAACGGCTTTGAGGGCTGTTAACATTTTAACAGCCTCAAACTCCATTAGTTGTTGATCAACGCGCAATAAAGGCTCGCATTCTGCGCCATTGACAATAACGGTGTCAACCTTGCAGTTTATTTTGACTTGGGTCGGAAAGCCCGCCCCGCCGGCACCAACGATGCCGGCATTTTCTACTAATTCTACTAAATTTGCGCTCATGAACAACACCTCAATTATTTAATCGTAAATCCTCCAACTAATACACATCGTCTTTTTCTGGTAAATGTCTTAGCCGATGTCAAGCCTTCTCCGGTTGGTCCAGCGATGGTAAAGGTGGAAAAACCTTCTCCACCAACCCCTAGTCCTGCATAGGATGGGCCATTTTTGATAAATATTGTGGTTTGGATCCGTTTGCCCATTTCCGTCAAACGATTAATATTGGTCGAGTGCATGATGGCCGTATGACGGTTACCATTTTCTAAGCAAACCGCTAAGTTTATGCCTTCTTCCACATCTTTTACACGGATGACGGGTAAGATTGGCATCATTAATTCTTCCACTGCAAAAATGTGGTTACAGGCTGTTTCCATCATGATCACGCGAATCGATGGGTCGGCTTCAATGCCAATGGCCTTTAAAATGGTTCTGGCATCGCGACCAACAAAGTCACGATTTAAGCGGCCATTAGGGATAACCAGCTCAGCTAATTCATTAATTTTATTGGGATCTTTTAATTCGTAGGCGCCATTTTTCTTCATGTTGAAAATCAGATAATCAGCAACCTGTTCGACCACAATGACTTCTTTTTCACAGGTACAAGGAATATTATTATCAAAGGAACAGCCGTCGATAATATCCTTACCCGCTTTTTCGATATCCGCTGTTTCATCGACTAGGACCGGCGGATTACCGGCTCCGGCCCCAATGGCCTTTTTACCGGTTTGTAATACCGCTTTAACCAGGCCTGGACCGCCAGTGGCACAAAGCATGGCAATTTTATCGCTTTTAAACATGAAATCAGCACTCTCAAGGCTTGGATTTTTTGTTGTGACTACCAAATTTTCCGGTCCACCGGCTTCGAGAATGGCCTTATTAATTAACTTAACCGTTAAGGCGCTAACCTTTTTAGCCCCCGGATGCGGTGCAAAAACAACTGTGTTACCGCCGGCTAGCATGCCGATGGTATTACAAATGATCGTCTCATTAGGGTTTGTCGATGGTGAGACTGCTCCAATCACACCAAAGGGTGATTGTTCAATTAAGGTCAGGCCATCATCGCCGGTATAGGCTTCGGCCACTAGGTCTTCTGTCCCCGGTGTTTTGTTAGTCGCCAGTTGATGTTTAAGGAGCTTGTGCTCGTAGTTACCCATGCCTGTCTCATCAATTGCCATATGACAGATCATTTCCATATTTTCTTTTTTTAACATTTCTTGACGAATAGCCGTAATTAAATCCCGACGACAGGCAATCGATGCTTTCATAAATTCTTTTTGTGCTTTAAATGATGCATTAATGGCATTTTCCATCTCATCGAAGATACCCAGTTTCCCATCTTTTTGGGGTTTACCGGCTTCTTCGCTATTATCTATTTCCGCCATTACTTTTTTTACGATATATTCAATACCTGTGGTATCAATATTCATTCCTCGTACCTCCTGGACCAAGTTTAATTTTATGCCTACTTTAGCGCTTCCAATCCAGCTTGAGCAACCGTCATGTCTTCGTCTACACTGCCACCACTAACGCCGATGCCACCAATAATTTTATCATTTTCAACAATTGGGAAGCCGCCGCCAAAGACAACCATTCGCCCTTTATCACAAGCTGTTAAGCCAAATAGCTGGCCGGATTCTTTAGCTAGATCAGCTGCCGTATCGGTTGTCATTTTAAGCGCTACAGCTGTATAGGCCTTGTTTGTCGCGATATCAAGACTGGCCAATAATGAATCTTCCATCCGATTAAGTAAGACGGGATTTCCTGATGGATCACAGATGGCAATTACCATGGGAACATCAATTTCAATTGCTTTTGCTGCCGCTGCTTCGGCCATTTTCTTGGCCATATCCAATAATTTTCCGGTTGTTGTCATTTTTTCTTCCTCCATTAAATAGATTTTTTGCTTACCGGTTTTTATTATAAAACCTTAAGCGCACTTTTTGCAATGATCATATCTTCATCGACTGAGCCACCACTGACACCAATGCCACCGACAACTTCATCCTTGTAAAATAGTGTTAGGGTAAAAGTTAAAAATCTTACCCGAAT
>CAZWEU010000014.1:0-41075 GCA_964632785.1 uncultured Lachnospiraceae bacterium
GTGGAACAACGGGTGATTCTCTGCGCCTGGAAGGCATTCAAATTAAACTCCAAGATAATCCCCTTTATGATGTCAATGTGCGCTACAAAACTCATATCGAAAATCAGGGTTGGGAAGAAGCCTGGACAGAAAATGGCCAGCCTAGTGGGACCGAAAGCAAAGCCCTCCGCCTGGAAGCCATTAAAATTGAATTAATCGGTGAACATGCCGACCTCTTTGATATCTACTACCAAGTTCATGCCCAAGATGTCGGTTGGATGGACGTCGCTCAAAATGGTGACCCCGCCGGAACCGAGGGTTTTGGTCGACGGCTAGAAGCCATTCATATTGAAGTGGTGCCAAAGGGTTTAGCCCCATTTGTTCGGAATGAACCAGTTGGACCGGCATTCCAAGAAAATAAATAAGACCAATAAGAAGGTTTAAAAATAGTGCCCTTTGGGTACTATTTTTTTAAGCAAAAAGTCATTTTGATGCTATAATGGGGGAAAGATTTTAAAAAAGGAGAGTGCCATGGTAATTGGAGCGGTCATCATCATTTTAGGCTTACTGGCCAGTCGGATTCTATTTTGGAAATTCCCTTTTTTAAGGGAGGAGGAAGTGGCCAGTTCATCTCTTAAGCTATCGGTGATTATTCCAGCTAGGAACGAAGCCGCCAATATCCCCCTACTCTTAGGGGATTTAAAAAAACAGGAATGGCCACCTTTAGAAATCATTGTTGTTGATGATGGGTCGACTGACGAGACGGCTAAAATTGCTAACGCCTTGGGGGCCCAAGTCATTATCATTAAGGATAAGCCCGACGACTGGACGGGTAAGTCCTGGGCCTGCCATTGTGGCGTAGAGAAAGCGAAGGGCCAGGTCTTATTGTTTTTGGATGCCGATGTTCGCCTAAGTCCCAAGGGCCTGATCAAGCTAGTCCAAACCTACGAGCAAGAGGGCTGTGCCTTGTCCTTGCAACCCTACCATCAGCTAAAAGACCGCTATGAGCACTTTGCCATCTTTTTTAATATTATTCTGCTTGGGGCCAATGGACTAGGCATGGCAAATAGTAAAAGCATTGGCCTTTACGGACCGGTCACCCTAATGGCCTTAACTGATTACCGTGCTTTTGGCGGTCATGAAGCGGTTAAGACCATTGTCTTAGAAGACTTAGCCCTGGGTATGAAGATGCAAGAAGCAAAGATTCCTTACAAATTATTTCTCGGGGATAAAGATGTCTCTTTTCGCATGTACGCCGGTGGCTTTAAAGACTTATACAATGGCTTTATGAAGAACTTTGCCACCGGTGCCACCACCACCCCATTAAGTCGCTTGGTCCTGGTTATTTTATGGATGGGGTCTTTGTCGATTTTGCCCGTCCATCTGGTCGTGAGTGCGATTTTAGGGACCGGCTCCTGGCTTCTAATCGACCTTGTTTTTTACCTAGCTTGGGTTCTTGAACTTCGGCGAGTGGGCTCTCAAGTGGGGGCTTTTGATTGGTGGACAGTGGTTTTTTACCCCCTTTATTTAAGCGTTTTTTTAGTCGTTTTTTTGTTTTCTTTCTTAAAAAAGATATTTGGTATTAAAACGACTTGGAAGGGTAGAAGAGTTTAATGATCTTGGAATAAGAATTTTAAAATAAGAATTTTAGATGAGGAGACTAACGATGGATTTTGAAAAATTATGGCAGGCCCAGGCCCAAGCCAAAAAAATTGGTGATCCGCAAAAATTTTGGGACCAACGGGCCCAAGAATTTAACGACATCGGCAAAGAGTCGAAAGACCAGATCGTCGACTGCTTGTATCAAAAAGGGGTGATCTTTAAAGGGGCTAAGGTCTTAGATATTGGCTGTGGGGCCGGTCGTCACTCGACGGCCTTTTTAAAGCACGGCTGCCAAGTAACCGGCATTGATATTTCCCCAGCAATGATTGCCTTTGCCAAGGAAAATACCAAAGATTTTGATGCTAATGGGTCGGACTTTAAGGTTTTACCCTGGGATCAGGCTGATTTAGAGAAGGAAGGCTGGGAAAACCACTTTGACCTAGTCTTTGCCTCCATGAGTCCAGCCATTAATGAACCACAGGCCCTTAAAAAGATGATTAAAGCATCAAAAAAATACTGCTACATGAGTAGCCATCTGCAAAAAAGAGATGCCATAGGGGAAGAAGTCAGACAAGCATTAGGCTTAGAGAAAGGACACAACCACCAGCGCCAGACTTTATACTATGCCTTTAATATTTTGTGGGACTTAGGTTACCTGCCGGAATTTCACCACGAAAACCACGATCGGGAAAAAATGTGGCCGATTGAAAAAGCCCAAAACTACTACGAGCGCATCCTTGGCCTGGAGGACGATGAAGGCCGAAAGAAGCTGCATGACTATTTGGTCGAAAAGGCTAAAAATGGCATGATCCAAGACCGCTACCAGTCAAAAACCGGCTGGCTATTATGGTCACTTGAACGAGAGTGATAAAATGTTCAGGTCTTTGTGACCGCGTTACAGTCAGAGCCGCAAAAAAGGGTTAGAATAGACTTAATCAAATATACGAAATTAGAGGTGAATGTAATGAGTGCAATGGACGTAACAAAAGATAATTTTGAAAAAGAAGTACTTCAGTCAGATGTCCCCGTATTAGTTGATTTTTGGGCGCCATGGTGTGGACCATGTAAGATGGTCGTTCCCATTATTGACGAATTAGCCGGTGAAGTAAGCAATGCAAAAGTGGTTAAAGTCAATGTCGATGAAGAATCAGAATTGGCATCCAATTACCGGGTGATGAGTATTCCTACCCTGTCTGTTTTTAAGAACGGCAAGATCGTTCAAACGGCCGTCGGCGCCAAGTCCAAGGCAGATCTCTTAAAAATGCTTGAGGTTTAAATTATCGATTAAGACAAAAAGTTGATCCAGTGGATCAACTTTTTTTATACCTTTTTTTGAAGGGTCATCTTATCGATTACTTCAATTTTGCCGCGGGAGAGTTTAACAAAGCCTTCTTTTTCAAAATACTTAAGCATGCGAGAAACCACTTCTCTAGCCGAGCCAATGTATTTGGCGATCTGTTCATGGGTCATGGCGATAACCGTTGAGCCGGTTTTGGAGATCTCATCTAAGAGAAAAATGGTCAGGCGCTGGTCAAAACTCATAAAGAGGATCTGCTGAAAGGCCCACATAACATCGGAGAAGCGGTCGATGGTCGTTTTGTAGGAAAAATTTTCGGCATAGATATTTTGGTTGCAGATTTTTTGAAAAATAGCCGGATTAATCAGGACGACTGAGCTTTTCTTTTCGGCATCAATGTGCACATCAAAGGTGATATTGTCAAGGATACAAGAGGCGGAGAGAATGCAAACATCTCCCTGACCGAGCCGGTAGAGGGTGATATCCCGCCCTTCTTCAGATAAAATATAGGTCCGCAATTCGCCGCTTTTAATCAGTAAGACACCGATACAATCTTGGTCGCCATTGTGGATGGTCTGGCCGCTCTGGTAGCTTTTAAGGCTGGCATTGTCGAGGATCAGCCCTTGTTCCAAAAGCGTCAGATGGTCCCAAAAGGACAGCGTTTTTTTGATAAATATGATTTCTTCTTGATCGATCATGGTCCACCTCACATCTGTAATTAAGCTGAGTATATCATAAAATAAAGGGGTTTAGAAAAAAGATTAGGGGTAAAAAATAAGAAAGCAAAGAAGGAGAGTGCCATGAATAAGAATACCGACCTCGTGCTTCGAAAATTAGAAACATCAGATTTAAGGCAATTCAATGATTTACTGCGCTACGCTTTTCAAGTCACCGATGAGGACTTATTAAAAGTTGGCTGGCAAGACGATGAGATTAGGCGGTCTAAGTTTCCGGTCCTCGAAGAAGCCGATGTCTTGGGCTGGTTTGAGGGCGACAAACTGGCAGCCCAAATTGCCACCTATCCCTTTCAAGTCAATATTACCGGTGAAATTATGGCGACCGGCTACATCACCGGTGTTGCCACCTATCCTGAGTATATGGGTATGGGCCTCATGTCGGCCCTGATAAAAAAGTCCTTGGAAGGCATGCGCCAACGCGGCCAAAGCATTTCTTTTTTGTATCCTTATTCGATTCCCTTGTACCGCTATAAGGGCTGGGAGATTGTGTCTGATAAGATGACCTACCGCTTGAAGGCCCATCAATTGCCACAAAATGTCGATCTTCCCGGTCGGGTCCGCCGGGTTGCGACCGATAGCCCTGACTTAATCGACCTGCATGACCGTTTTGCCAGGGGCCGGCATGGCTGTTTGATCCGAACCAGTCTGGCCTGGGAAGAGTACTGGCGTTGGGAAGTTGAGGATGTCAGGGTGGCCATTTATTACAACCAGGACAATCAGGCGACCGGTTATTTGGTCTATGTGATTGAGAAGGACATTTTTAAGGTCAAGGAGCATATTTACCTTAATCAAGAGGCCAGAAAGGGTCTGTGGGGTTATATTGGTGCCCATCGGTCGATGGTTGATGAGGTGGTGGGCAATAACTTTAACAACCATACCATTGCATTTTTGTTTGGTGACAGTGCCATCAAAGAAACCATCAGGCCCTTTATTATGGCCCGAATTGTTGATTTTGCGGCCTTTATTAAAAAGTATCGCTTTGAGGAAGTCGAGACTGACCAATCCCTGACCTTGGCCATTAAGGATTCCGTTTTAGACTGGAACAACCAAGACTTTACCCTGGCCTTTAAGCCCGGCAAGGCCCCGTCCTTAAGCCGGGAAAAGTCAGCCCACCGGGTGATGGTTGACATTGGCATCTTAACGGCCATGCTGCTAGGCTACGAGAGCCCTAGCTACTTTAAAAGTATCGAGCGCCTTGTGGCTGATAAAAAAGCCTTGGCCATTTTAGAGCAAGTGATCCCCCATCAAAAGATTTATTTTTCCGATTATATTTAGCCAGTAAAAAAATTAAGCAAGTAAAAAAGCAGGCGATTGCCTGCTTTCTAAGAATTTTTATGGACCAGCCTTTAGGGAGCGGTGATAAGGTCGATCCCCCCGAGAAGTTGAGCTTCATTGATGCCGCCCCGGTAGCCGGAAACGATAAAGCCGTCAGGATCGATAAAATAGGTGGTTGGAATTGACGAGACTTCCATGGTTACAGCCGCCATTTGGTCAAGATCGAAGTAAACGGGAAAAGCAAAGCCTTCGCGGTCAATATAGGTGGTTGCTTTTTCCTTTGTTTCGCGTTGACCATCGGTCATATTAACCATTAAAAAGGCCACTTGCTCACCTTTTTCTTGGTAAACCGTGTTAAAATCGTACATCTCAGCAAGGCAGGGTGGGCACCAAGAGGCCCAAAAGTTTAAAACCACCGGCGTCCCTTCAAAATCGGATAATTTAACCGGATTGCCATCACGGTCAGTGACGGTGAAATCAGGAGACGTGATCTTTTCAGTGGCTTCTTGTTGAGAATCGGGTTGGTAAGTGGGAGCTAGGCGACTATAGGCAAAATAGGCGACCCCGATCAAGGCGACTAAGCCTAAGACAATTAAAAGTGTTTTGATCTTATTGTTCATCTGTTTTCCTTTCTTTTATGACAGATTAAAAGCTAAGCAGGGCTAAAAAGCGACCCATCAGGCCAGTCATCATGAGAATGCCGATGACCACTAAAAAAGCTCCGGAGACTTGATTGATGACCTTATAATGGCGCTTAATAAAAGCAAAGGCGACACTGAGGCGGTCGATGAGCAAGGCCGAAATAATAAAGGGGACGCCCAGTCCAAGGGAAAAGGCTGTCAGCATTAAAACACCAACCAGGACTTGGCCACTTGAGGCGGCCAGCATCAAGGCTGAACCCAAAAAGGCGCCAACACAGGGGGTCCATCCGATTGAAAAAATCACTCCAAAGAGAAAGGTTGAAAAGAAATTGAGGCTTTTCATTTCTCGGTCCATCTTTAAGTGGCGGTTAAGAAAAGAGATCTTTAGAACCCCTAAAAAATTTAGGCCAAAAATAATGACAATGCCACCGGTAATGAGGTTAACCAAGGTCGCATAAGTGCTTAAAAAACCACCAATGGCACCGGCAAAGGCCCCAAGGATAACAAAGATGAGGGTAAAGCCCAAGACAAAACCAAGGGCATTGATAAAGGTTTTGGATTTATGGGCGTCGTCAATCTGGCCGGTAAAAAGTGACAGGTAAACCGGCAGCATGGGTAAAAAACAAGGGGAGATAAAAGTGATCATCCCTTCTAAAAATGCAATAAAATAATTCATCGGCTTCCTTTCCTAAATGTTTAAGCCATTATAGCCCTTGATGCTTAAATAGACAGTGATTTAATCACGGTGCTTATAATTAAGGATGGCCCTTTTCCCAAAATATCATTTGCCGGGGCCGGTCCTTTGTGATAAAATTTATTTAGTAAAGAAAAAAGACAGTTCGTAACCATCCTGTCGTTAAACAAAACTAGGGACTTCTATTTTCGAGTAGATTATTAAAGGTGCCCTGGCACCTTTTTGTTTTTTGAAAATTAAGCAAGTGAGAAAGAAGTGAGCATTATGAAGAAAGATTTTTTGATCAATACCCGAAATTTGACGATCTCAGCAGCGGTTTTGGCCGTTTATGTGATTGTCATGTTGCTGACCCAAAGTTTTGCCTTTGGCCAGTATCAGGTCCGGCTGGCAACGAGTTTGTACGCTTTAGCGGCCATCCACCCCTTTTTAATTATCCCCTTGGGCTTTGCCAATCTACTTAGCAATACCATCATGGGTGGCTTAGGGCCCATCGATATGCTCGGAGGCTTAGTGGTCGGTGTCTTAACGGCTGCTAGTGCCTATTACCTAAGACGCGTCCATCTTGTTTTGGTAGGATTACCGATTTTTTTAATCCCGACTCTTTTGGTTCCGATCTGGTTATCCTACCTTTTGGGTCTTCCCTACCTGGTTCTAGTCGTTAGTATCGGAGTGGGTCAAATTTTACCCGCTATTTTGGGGGTCTTATTAGTTAACTATTTAGAAGAACCCCTACATAAGTATAAATAAAAACGATAAGGAGAAAATATGTCTGAAGAAAAAATAAGCGGCTTATCATTACTGGGAAATCAAAAAGTGGCCTACCCGGATGATTATAATCCGGGAATTTTAGAGTGTTTTGATAATAAACACCCGGATAACGATTATTTTGTTAAATTTAATTGTCCCGAGTTTACCAGTCTTTGTCCCATGACGGGCCAGCCGGACTTTGCCACCATCTACATTTCCTATGTTCCCAATCTTAAAATGGTCGAGAGTAAATCACTAAAACTTTATCTCTTTAGCTTTCGAAACCATGGTGATTTTCATGAGGATTGTATGAATATTATTATGAAAGACCTGATTAAGCTGATGGACCCCCGCTACATTGAGGTTTGGGGGAAATTTACCCCGCGCGGAGGGATTTCAATCGATCCTTATTGCAATTACGGCAAAAAAGAAACGCCCTGGCAAGAGGTGGCCAAGCAGCGCCTTTATAATCACGATTTATATCCGGAAAAAATTGATAACCGATAAAAAAAAGCGACTGAAGTCGCTTTTTTTATGCCCTTAAAGGCCCCGCTGGGACATGAGCAGATCAATTTCATTTTCATTGATGCCAACCATGGCCTCACCTAAACCTTCTGAGAGGTCGGCGAGAAGCTTGGCATTGTCGAAATTGGCAACCGCCTTGACAATGGCTTGGGCCCGCTCTTTGGGGTCGCCCGACTTAAAGATACCGGAGCCGACAAAAACGCCCTGGGCCCCTAATTGCATCATTAAAGCGGCGTCAGCCGGGGTGGCGATCCCTCCGGCAGCAAAATTAAGGACCGGTAAGGCCCCATTCTCACGAACAAAGGCAAGTAAGTCATAGGAGACTTGGTAGTCCTTGGCCAGTTGAAAAAGCTCATCACTCCTAGTATTTTGAACCAAGCGAATTTCTTGCTTGATTAAGCGCATGTGGCTAACGGCTTGCACGACGTCGCCGGTTCCCGGCTCACCCTTGGTTCGAATCATGGCCGCCCCTTCTTCAATGCGGCGCAGGGCTTCCCCTAAATTTTTGGCACCACAGACAAAGGGTGTATCAAAGGATCTTTTATCAATGTGGTAAATAGGATCGGCTGGTGACAAGACCTCACTCTCATCGATAAAGTCGATTTCAATCGCCTGCAGAATTTGGGCCTCGGCAAAGTGGCCCAAACGGACCTTGGCCATAACCGGAATCGATACGGCCGCCATAATGTCTTTGATCATCTTGGGATCCGACATCCGAGAGACCCCGCCGGCGGCTCTGATATCAGCCGGAATTCGCTCAAGGGCCATAACGGCACAGGCCCCGGCATCCTCAGCGATCCGTGCTTGGTCAGGATTGGTCACATCCATAATGACCCCACCTTTAAATCGTTTATTTAAGTCTTTCATCTCTTCTCCTTTTTAATAGTATTATTTTAATGCCTCTATTATAACCCAAAACTGATTGTATCAAAAGGACCAATAAATAATAATTGATGGGGTCAGATTTGTCTGTTAAGGAAAACAAAAGCCATAAGCTCTTTTTAGAAGAAATCATTGAAATTTAAAGCACACGTGATAAAATAAGACTAACTTACCAATCGATAAGAGGAGTGAGTCAGATTCAAGCTAAAAAAGGTTATAAATAGGAAGATGAGGAAAGAGGAAGCCATGCGTGAAAAAAGCATTAAACGGATAAAAATCATTAAAAATGGTCCTTATTTAGTCTCGGGTGGGATTAAATTAAGCGAAAAAATTATTGGCAAAAAAGATGGCAATTATATCTTTGAAGAAGGCCAGCCCTTGCCCCAAAAAGAAAAATACAGCCTCTGTCGGTGTGGGCAAACAAAAAGCCCACCTTTTTGTGATGGCCAGCACCAATATTGTGACTTTGATGGCAGTGAAACCGCTGACATGCGACCCTTTGAAGAGCGGGCCGACAAGGTCGAGGGTCCAGAGCTTGACTTACTCGACGACCACCGCTGTGCCTTTGCCCGCTTTTGTCATCGGACGACCGGTGGAGCTTGGGATTTAACCAGACACTCCGATGATCCGGCCAAGAAAGAGGAAGCCATTATGGCCTCCTTAGAGTGCCCAGCTGGTCGCTTGGTACCGCTGGAAAAAAATGGCCAGGTCATCCGTCAAAGCCATGAAGCAGAAATTGCCATTCTCCAGGATCCTGGTCGCGCGGTCAGCGGGGGGATCTTTGTAAAAGGGGACATTGAAGTCATTTCGGCAGATGGCCAAGCTTATGAGACCAGGGATAGAGTCATCTTATGCCGGTGTGGGGAATCGAAAAACATGCCTTTTTGTGATACCGGCCACCTGCATGCCAAATACCGTGATTGGGAGGAGAATGAATAAGTTGTTGACATATGTTATCAAAGGGGTATAATTGGTATAAAATGACTAATAAAAGAGGTGGTAATAATGTCGAGGCCTGTTAAGTGGCGAAAAGTCTGTTCTTTGCCGGAAAGTGATTTGTTTGGGCCCCTTAATGCGAGGGGGACGGATGCAGATACGGTCACTATGACGGTCGAAGAATACGAAACGATTCGCTTAATCGATCTGCAAGGAATGATGCAGGAGGAATGTGCCAAAAGTATGAATGTGGCGCGGACGACCGTTCAGCGGATTTATTTTCAAGCCCGAAAAAAAATTGCTGATGCTTTGGTTAATGGCCATGTCCTGAGAATTAAAGGGGGTAATTACCGGTTATGTGAAGACGGTCAAGAGAAGTATGGGTGTGGGCGATGTCGAAATCGCCGCTTACAGGGAAAAATGATGAAAAATGAAGGAGAAAAAAATGAAAATTGCCATGCCAGTCGATGAAAACATAATGGAAACAGAAGTTAGTATGTCCTTTGGACGGTCACCCTATTTTTATATCTATGATAGCCAAACAAATGAGGGAAGCTTTATTGAAAATACGGCCGCTGCCGCTCAAGGTGGAGCCGGAATCAAGGCCGCTCAAATCGTTATTGATTCAGGGGCTAAGGTGTTGATCACGCCACGTTGTGGGGAGAATGCGGTTGATATTTTTAAAGCCGCTGGCGTTATCCTCTATAAAACGATTGACGACTCACCGGAGAGCAATATCAAAGCTTTCCAAGAGGGCCGCCTAAGAGAATTAACCGATGTCCATGCCGGCTTTCATGGCCGGGGAGGAAATTAAGGATGAAAATTGAGCTGATTAATGGGGTTTCCCAGGGGACCAAAGAAATCCTGGCCCGAAAGGTTGGCGATCGGCAATTAGGAGAACGGATTTTAGCCGATGAATTTACAGCTGTTGGCTTATACCAAGCCGATGTCGTTTCCATAATTGTTGCCTCTGATGTGGCCGAAAAAACATCAGAGGTGGCGGTCAGTGAGCTTCACGGCTCATGCCCCCAACACATTACCACCCTAGCAGTCTTTGGTGATGTCACCTCGGTTGAGGCAGCCATCGCCGCGATCGAAAGAAGGTTGAGAAAAAAGTGAGAATAGCAGTTCTAAGTGGCAAGGGCGGAACCGGAAAAACATTGGTGTCGACCAATTTAGCTGCTATTTCAAAAAAATCTGTCTATGTCGATTGTGATGTCGAAGAGCCAAATGGTCACCTGTTTTTCAAGCCCAATTTGATCGACAGTAAAAAAATAAGTGTCACGGTTCCCTTAGTTGATGACAAACGGTGCACGGCTTGTCGCCAGTGCGTCGACTTTTGCCGCTTTAATGCCCTAGCCCTAGTCGCCAATAAACTGATTGTCTTTGAGGATATCTGCCACTCTTGTGGTGGTTGCATCCGCCTTTGCCCAGAAGGCGCCTTGACCAAAAAAGACAAGGAAATTGGCGCCATTAACCAAGGGGTCTCCGATGGGGTCATGGTCTATTCGGGCATTATGAATACCGGTGAGGTATCGGGGGTTCCGATTATTGACGGCTTACTTAAGGCCATCCAAGATGAAGTGGACCCGATTTTTATCGATTGCCCGCCGGGTAGTGCCTGCATTGTTATGGAGAGTATTCGTGACGCCGATTATTGCATCTTAGTGGCTGAGCCGACGGTCTTTGGCCTCCACAATTTAAAAATGGTTTATGAGCTGGTCAAGCTATTTGACAAGCCCCACGGCCTTGTCATTAATAAATATTTTGACCCTGATAATCCGATCAAAGAATTTGCCCGCGACAATCAGATAAAAGTTTTGGCTGAGATTGCCTATGACCCGGAATTAGGGAAAATTAATTCCAATGCCCGGATTGCCGTTCGGGAAAGTCCGCGCTTGGCGGCCGTGTTTGAAAACCTATTAAAAGCAGTTGAGGGGGCGATCAGATGAAACAATTATTAGTCCTGAGTGGCAAGGGGGGGACCGGAAAAACAACTGTAGCCAGTGCCTTTATCCGCCTGGCACAGGCCTTAGCCTACGCCGATTGTGATGTCGATGCACCCAACCTCCACTTAGTTATCGGCCAAGTGGTTAAGCCCCAGCGCCGAGATTTTATGGGCTTGGGAAAAGCCCTTATCGACCAAGAGACCTGCATTAAGTGCGGGCTTTGTAAAGATTATTGTCAGTTTAGTGCTATCCATAAAAAGGACATCTTTACTGTTGATCCCTATGCCTGCGAGGGCTGTGGGGTGTGTGCCTATTTTTGCCCGGTTAAGGCCATTGCCATAGTGGATGATCTTGCCGGCGAGCTCCTTCTTTATCAGGATGAGGCGGTCTTTTCAACAGCGACTTTAAAGATGGGCAGTGGGACCTCGG
Source organism: uncultured Lachnospiraceae bacterium (assembly GCA_964632785.1). Taxonomy (GTDB): domain Bacteria; phylum Bacillota; class Clostridia; order Eubacteriales; family Eubacteriaceae; genus Acetobacterium. Next base: position 11,694 of record CAZWEU010000014.1, read on the forward strand.
GCTTACTGGTCTCAGATGTTAAGAAGCAAATGCGCCAAGCGGTAACCAGTCAAGACCTGGCCATTATCGATGGGTCACCCGGCATTGGTTGTCCGGTCATCGCCTCCTTAAGCGGGGTTGATCTGGTCTTAGTTGTGACGGAACCTTCGATCTCGGGGATCAGTGACTTAGAGCGAATTGTCAAGACCGCCCAAACCTTTCACACGCAAGTGGTCGTCTGCGTCAATAAAGCCGATACCAATATGACCAATACAGGGAAAATAAAAGCCTATTGTGATGACCTAGGGATTCCCTTTGTCGGCACCATTCCCTACGACAAGTGTGCCGTGACGGCCATTAATGAGGGCAAAACCATTGTCGATAGAGAGTGTCAGGCGGGCCTAGCTGTGCGCCAGGTCTTTAATAAAGTGATGAGCCAGATCTATCAAAAGAAGAAATAACGGTTTAGATGCTAAAAAAGAAAAGAGGAAATAATGGAAAAATTAGAAGGTCAGAAAAAAAGTGTTTTAAAACCAAGTCCCGATGTCCTGGTCTCTTCGCGAGGCCTTAATGGGGAAGAGAATGCCTTGGCAGTCGCCTATTGTGGCAATTGTAGTTTTGATCCTCCCATGGTCATGGTGGGAATTGTGCCCAGTCGCTATTCTCATCACATGATTAAGGAGTCCGGTTGTTTTGTTGTTAATTTAGTGGCAAAATCTTATCAAGAAACCTACCACTATCTGGGATCAACCAGCCGCCGGGATGTTGATAAGTTAGCTGAAAAAAACGTCAAAACAGGCCCAGCAAAAGTAGTTAATGCACCAATATTAGTCGATTGTCCGGTTAATATTGAATGCACCATTGTCGACTCGATTATGACCGGGTCGCATGAGATGTTTATTGGGAAAATTGAATACGTCCATGCCGATAAGAATTTACTTAAAGACGATGGAGCGATTGATTTTTCTAAAATTTCATTCTTATAATCAGGAAAGCCGATCAGCCAAGAGGATTTAAAAAATGACAAAAAACAATAGAAATGTGGAGGACAATAAAATGAGCGAAACTTGCGATGACGCTTGCAATAGCTGCAGTGAAGAATGCAGCGATCGAAAAGAAGTGAGTGATTTTTTAGAAGCATCACACGAATTAAGTCGGATTAAAAAAGTAATCGGGGTGATTAGTGGGAAAGGTGGGGTCGGCAAATCTTTGGTGACCTCATTAATGGCTGTTATGATGCAGCGCAGAGGCTATCAGACAGCAATCTTAGATGCCGATATCACCGGGCCCTCAATTCCCAAGGCCTTTGGTATCGAAACTAAGGCTCAAACCAGTGAGCTAGGAGTTTTTCCGATTGCCAGTAAAACCGGCATTGAAATTATGTCGATTAACCTCTTATTGGAAAATGATACTGATCCGGTCATTTGGCGGGGGCCAATTATTGGCAATACCGTTAAACAATTTTGGACTGACGTGATCTGGGGGGATATCGACTATATGTTTATCGATATGCCACCAGGAACCGGGGATGTCCCCTTAACGGTCTTTCAATCAATCCCCGTCGATGGCATTATCATTGTCACCTCGCCTCAAGAATTGGTCTCGATGATTGTCTCAAAGGCGATGAAAATGGCCGAAATGATGAATATACCGGTGGTTGGTTTGGTGGAAAATATGTCCTATTTCCAGTGTCCCGATTGTGGCAAAGCCCACAAGCTCTTTGGTGATAGCCATATTGACAGCATTGCTAGGAAGCATGATGTCGATGTTTTGGCAAAGATGCCGATTGATCCAAAGCTGGCCGGGGCCTGTGATAAGGGTGTGATTGAATTATTTGATGCCAATTGGCTCGACGGCGTGGCCGATCGATTAGAAATGAAGACTAAAGAAAAAGGAGAAAATAAATTGAAAATAGCAGTAGCAAGTGATAAAGGGCAGGTAACTGGTCATTTTGGCCATTGTGAGAGTTTTATGGTTTTTGATACCCAAGGCAAAGAAATTGTAAAAAGCCAAGTGGTCCCAAATCCTGGCCATAAACCGGGGTTCTTGCCTAATTTCTTAAATGATATGGGGGTTAATGTGATTATCTCCGGTGGTATGGGTGGTGGTGCTGTTGATATTTTTAATGAAAAAGATATCGAAGTGATCCTTGGTGCTCAGGGTGATGCTAAAGAAAGCGTTGCCATGTACTTAGAAGGGAAGCTGACATCAACCGGATCCATTTGCCATCAACATGACCATGCCGATGACTGTGGCAATCACTAGATAAAAATGGCATCCACCAAGCGGTGGGTGCTTTTTTTTATTTTATCGTTTAAGAAATGGAAAAAGTGGAATAAGGATCATAAGCCATCTTTTAAGGCTGATGACTAAAAGGATTACTGGCGACGATAAATCTAAAAAAGAAAAGAGAGAAGCAATGAAAAAATATGATCAAGATGCTTTATTTGCCCGTGAATACGGGCAAGGCTGTGACTATTTTTTGGAAATTCTTAAGAATTCCCAAGAAATAATTTTGTTTTCGGTCGATCAAGACTACCAATACCAATTTTTTAATACCCGTTACCGCGATCTGATGGCCTTAGACCGGGGAAAAACGATTGAGGTTGGGGAGAGTATTCTAGCCTTATATGACCAGGAAAACAACCATCTAAAAAAAATGCTGGATGCTGTCTTAGGGGGGCAAAAAATCAGTCAATCAGAAAGCTACCAGGATAAAAATAGCGGACAGGTTATGGATTGGAGCAAGCGCTTTAGTCCCATGTATGATAAAGACAGTAACATCGCTGGGGTCATCTGCATTGGGATCGATGAAACTGAAAAAAATCAAGTTAAAAAAGAGCTTTTCGAAGAACGAAAAAATTTAAAGTTATCGAGGATGCTGGGCTACTATGACCACTTAACCGGCCTTTATAATCGGCGTTATTTTGAAGATCGGATCATCGATTTAGATAAGCAAAAGAACTATCCGATTTCGATTATTACGGCCGATATCAATGGCCTAGAATTGATTAACGATTCCTTTGGGCGAGCAGTGGGGGACGACTATATTCTTAGGACCGCTGAGATTTTAAAAAAATCGGTCGTTAAAGGGACCCTAATTGCCCGTCTAGCCAGTACGCAATTTGTTATGGTCCTGACTGAGACCGATGAAAATACCCTTGCAGCTTTGGTTGATCGCATTGACGACCGACTAAAAGAGGAAAAAGTCGCCGATGTGACAGGGATTTCCGTCTCTTTTGGCTGGGATACAAAAAATGAAGCAGACCAAAAATTGATCGCTGTCTTTAAAAATGCTGAAGACCGCTTATATCGGGCCAAATTAAAAGAAGGGGTATCGATGAAAAGTAAGACCATCAAGCATGTCTTAGAAGCTCTTTTTGATAAAAATGAAGGGGAAAAAGAGCACTCCAAGAAAGTTGGGCAAATTAGTGGCAAAATTGCCGGTCACTTAAGTTCAGACCCCCTTTTCGTCGAGCAGACAATCCGGGCCGGCGAGATGCATGATATCGGTAAGATCACGGTTGATGAAAAAATTCTTAATAAACTAAAAGATCTAGAAGATCACGATTGGACGGACATTAAACGGCATCCGGAGAGAGGCTTTAGGCTTTTAAGCATGGTCGACGAATATAAAGATATTGCTGAGATTGTCTTCCAACACCAAGAACAATGGGATGGAAAAGGTTACCCTAGAGGCTTAAAAGGCGAGGAAATTATGGAGCAGGCGCGAATTGTCGCCTTAGCGGAAGCCTTTGAAGTGATGGTCAGAATGATGACCAAGGCCGAATTAGAGGCAGAGCTAAAAAAATGTGCGGGGACCCAGTTTGATCCGACCTTGGTCGATCTCGTCCTAAAAAATCTAACCGAATTTTTATAGGGGCAAAGAAAGAATAAGCATGGCTAGGAGGGGTCGTTAAAGCAATTTAAGGGTGGAAAAGACCTGATTTAATAATCCCAGCCGGTCCTTTTACAAAGAATCGATAGTAAAAATGGTTTTAGACTATGGATTTCAGTCAAGATCTGTTATAATTATTTTCAATAGAGATAATGATAGTGTAAAAAATTGACTGATCTTGGGGGGAAAAAAGTGAAAGATGATAACAAAATAACGATTGAATCAATTAAGCGAGAGAATCGTGAGAAACAGGGTGAGTCTTATTTAGAAGAAGTCATTTTAGAATTATCCGAAAAGCTTGAACTTGCAAACAATATACTCCGAGCGGTACTTGAAACCAACCATGATTTTATGATTTTTGGTTTGGACACACGGTATCGCTATTTGAGTTTTAATAGTCGTCATAAAGAAGTGATGCAGTCTCAGTGGGGAGAGACCATTAAAATTGGCAGTAATATGCTTGACTTGATGGATACCTTTGATGAGCGTGAAGCAATGAGAGGTTTTTTTGACCGGGCCCTAGCCGGGGAAAAATTTGTTGCCTTAGAAGAATACAAAGACCGAAATGAGATGATTGTTCTGGGCAAAAATTATTATAGCCCTATTCTTGACAAGGACAACAAGGTGACCGGACTAACCTGCTTTATCCAAGATGTGACGGGAAAAGAGCGACCTTTAAAGGAAATGCTTCAAGCTGGTGGCAGCCAAGACAAGGTTGAATCGATGACCTATCGCGACCCCCTAACGGGTATTTTCAATCGCAAGTTTTATGAAAGTGAACTGATCCGATTGGACGCGGCCTGTCACCTGCCCTTATCAATCATCTTGATTGAAGTTAATAAATTAGGGGAAATCAATAATCGCTATGGCCATTCCATTGGTGATGAATTTATTAGACGGGCAGCCCATGTCTTAGATGGGGGTTGCCGTGGCAATGATGTCATTGCCCGCTATAAAGGGAATCGGTTTGTTATCCTAATGCCGAGAACAGAAGGGGCTAAGGTTGAGCGGGCCCTTGAACGGATCCAGAAAATGCTGGAAGAAATAAAAATTCAGTCGATGAATTTGTCGATAAGCTTTGGCTTTGGCACAAAGTATGATGAGGATGAAAAGGTTGAAGATGCCTATAAGATGGCGGACCGCTATATTGAGAGGCAAAAAGAAGATGATTATTAAAAAGGAAGGTTTGATTATTTAGGTCAGTATACTTTTACAGAAAATTTTGTTATAATATGGACTGTATGAGTGAAAGAGAGGTGAGCGAGGATGTCCAATAACCAGGAGACGGTCAAGGAAAATGAATATTTTAGTTATGTTGAAAAACGGATTGATAAACTTGAAGCCTTAATTCTACGCAAAGATGACGAGTTAAAAGATCTTATTTTTAAGACAAGAGGACCAGGACTCGACGGTTTGCACCAAGGCGAAGATGAGGTCTTGGTTAAGGAAAAAGGTCGATTTGATCAGGTTTTTAAAGATATAAAAGAGGAAGAAGAGCAGTTTTTAAAGGTTGACCAGCCACGAAGACATTTTGAGACGGCGGACTTGAATCGCCAGCTTTTAAATATTGAGCAACGGGAAAAATTAGTCCAGGGTATGTTAAATTCGCTAGAAACAGCTTTGAATATTTTAAAACAACGCCATGAAGAAGTGAATCGTAAGGAAGAAAGCTTGAATCGTGAATACCAAAGGCTACAGGAGATGGAAGCACTCTACCAGAAGATTGAAAAAATGGAGACTCAAAGTTCCTTTAAACAAAGTCCAGAGATGAATGATCATCTTGGAACTGAAACTAAAACTCCTGAAAAAATGAGTGATAAGGAGTAGCAAATGAAATTAAGTATTGGAAAATGTTGGGGCTTATTGGTTTTTGATTTGGTAGGTTTAGCCATTGCTGGTTATGCCTATTTACTTGGTTTTCAGATTATTCAGACCCTGCCGCAAGCAAATGCCTTTATTATTCTGATGGGTTTTTTTGTCGGCATTAAAATTGTGATTCTGGCATTATATGATTTAAATCGTAATGTCATGCTAAAAAACATTCCGTTTATCGGTGGTGCCATTACGATTTTGGGAAATGGGATTATTTTCGGCATCTCACTTTTTCTGATTCCAGAAGTGCCCTATTATTTTTTTATCGGCTTGGCACTGGTTGATTTTCTTTTTATTTCCCTAACCCATTTTTTATGGTGGGTCATTATCGGCAAAGATACTACTGATAAAAAAACAAAAGAAGACAAACCTAGCAAAAGTGAAAAAACTAAAAAGGCCAAAAAAGATTCAAAAAGCAAAAAAGAAACAAAGGGTAAGTGGCTTTCTGAGAACAATGAAGAGGATGAGTACGACAGTATCTTCGATGCCTTGCTTGAAAAAAACCAGCATAATTTACCCCCGCAAGTGGAACGGGATACGTCAAAACCGCCGATTCCACCCCGCAATATTTTTGAAGAAGAAAAAAAATATGAAACCGGAGAATTTTTAAAAGATATTCGAAAAAATCGAAACCAAGGGCTTGAAAGACCAAGGAGTGACCAAGAATTACCAATTAAATGGGAAATAGAAGGGGAGGCCTTTGCAAGTAAGGAGTCAGCTTTTTATCTCAATGAAGGGCAGAGCCAATCAAGTGATAGCCCTTTAAAAGATCAACCACTCGAGTTAAAAACCGATGACTTTACTTTAAGAGGTGATACTTTTGGATTGAAAACCGATGACTTGGCCTTAGAAGATGACACTTTTGGCTTGAAAGACGATGTTTTTGCCTTAGAAGATGAGGCGCTTGATTTAAAAAGCGAGGCTTTTGTTTTACAAGGCCAAGCTTCTGCTGCTAAGGGTGATCAGCCTACTTCTAGCGAAAATGATAGTGCTATTGTTGACCGCCAAGAAGATCTGACTGAGGCAAAATCTCAAAGAGACGAGACGCCTCATATCTTTGAAATTGATAAAGAATTTGTTTTGGACCAACCTTCCCTGGATCAAAAAAAAACAAGCGTCAGAGAAAGAGCAAAAATCGAAGATGATCTTGACTTTGAGATAAAGGATGATGATGATTTCAATTCAATCGAAAAAAGACTCGGCTTTCTCTTCAATGAAATTGAAAATTCGATGAAAGAAACTCATTATCTTCAGGAGGCCATCGCAGTTTTTAGTGAGGAAATCGAAAGTTATAAACCAATAAAGGGTGATGAAAAGATCCTAGCCGCCGGAAACTTGATCCGGGAAAAACTAAAGGCGATCATCGATAAACAATTTGTCGTCGATGAGGTCCTTGATGATTTAATTCATTTATCCAAGGTCATTAATAAGCGGATTGAGGACTTAGACCGGATTGAAGCGGGCTTAAACAAGCGAAAAGCCTCACTCGACCAAAAAGAAGAGCTTTTGGTTGATGATAATAAAATCAGCAGGAGTCAAAATATCGAGATCTTACCCCAAGAGCTGGTGGTCGAAAACTTAGACTCTGAATACATTGTCGCTGGCGAAGATTACGAAATTATCCAGCGGTATTTAAAGAAAATGGATTAGGCCTAATTAAAGGGCTTAGGATAATAAAAATCATCACCCTAGCCATTAGGGATCAGGTGATTTTTTTATTGCAGAAAAAGATAAAAAATGATATACTTCTAGCTGTATTAGGAAGCGGTATCTGACTTAGATACACTATTTTGTAGGAGGAAAAAGAATGAAGAAAATTGTAAAGTTTGGCGTTCTAGCAATGGTTGTTGCCATGGTATTCTCTTTAACAGCGTGTTCAGGTGATTCGACAGCAACGGATGAGTCAGGGGTAAAGACATATATTGTTGCCACTGATACGACCTTTAAGCCATTTGAGTTTGAAAATGAAAAGGGTGAACAAGTTGGAATCGATATCGACCTTCTGGCTGCCATTGCCGAAGACCAAGGTTTTAACTACGACTTGAAAGTTGTGGGTTTTGATGCCGCTTTAGGTGAAGTGACGTCAGGCCAGTCGGATGCGATGATTGCCGGAATGAGTATCACCGATGAGCGAAAAGAAGTTTTTGATTTTTCAGATCCCTATTTTGATTCCGGTGTCGTTATGGCCATCTCAGCTGATAATACAGCGATTAAGGGCTATGATGATTTAAAAGGAAAGAAAGTGGCCATCAAAAATGGCACCGAAGGGGCAACCTTTGCCGAATCGATTAAAGCAGAATACGGCTTTGAAACGATCTCCTTCCCGGATTCAGCTAATATGTATGAAGATGTAAAAGCGGGGAATTCAGTGGCCTTCTTTGAAGATTATCCGGTTGTTGGAGACGCCATTGCCAGTGGTCAACCCTTTAAAATGGTAACCGAAATGGAAAAAGGAAGTTCTTACGGATTTGCTGTTAAAAAAGGCGAAAATGCCGAATTGCTGGACATGTTTGATGCTGGCTTAGCCAATATTAGAAAAAGTGGAAAATATCAAGAAATTTTAGACACCTATATTAAGAAATAAAAGAGGCGTTTAAAGAGATAAAAAGTACTTAGATCATCTGTCAGCGAAAAGCCGGCAGATGATCTCTCTAAGTTATCCAAAAGTGTTTATTCACGTGTGAGTAAAGACTATTGGACAACTATTAGATCTGTAGACAAGAGAAGGAGGAAGACGTGAGTATCCCTGAACTAATTGCTCAAAATTGGCCCCGCTTACTAGATGGGCTTATAATGACCGTCCAAATAACAATCATTTCCCTGCTTATTGCAGCTTTTATCGGCCTTATTTTTGGTCTATTTTCAGTATCCCCATATAAGGTATTGCGGGGGATTGCCCTGGTTTATGTTGATATTGTCCGGGGGACACCCCTATTGGTCCAGGCATTTTTTATTTATTTTGGTCTTCCAATGGCTCTTGGCATCCGCTTAGGTCCCGACGTCGCCGGGATTATTGCCTTAAGCCTTAATGCCGGGGCTTACCTGGCAGAAATCTTTAGGGGGGGGATTGAATCGATCAATAAGGGGCAAATGGAAGCGGCCAGAAGTTTGGCCTTGCCCTATGGCCTGGCCATGCGCAAGGTCATCTTGCCCCAAGCCATTCGCAACATGACCCCGGCCTTGATCAATCAGTGCATTATCACCCTAAAAGATACCTCCATTCTTTCGGTTATCGGCATCCAGGAACTGACCCAAACCGGCAAGCTGATCATTGCCTATAATTTTGAGAGTTTTAAAATGTGGGTGATCATTGGCGTGATGTATTTTGTGATTATTATGATCTTATCGAAAATTTCGAAGGGTCTGGAGAGGAAAATGGCTTATGGGAAAAGTAAAAATTAAAAACTTGCAAAAATCATTTGGCGACCTTCAAGTCCTCAAAGGCATCGATCTTGAAATCTGTGAACAAGAAGTGGTCTGTATCATCGGCCCGTCGGGTTCGGGTAAAAGCACTCTTTTGCGGTGTATTAACGCCTTAGAAGAGGCCACCAGTGGGACGGTTGTCGTCGATGGGAATGATATCACCAAAGCGAATTCCAATATTAATAAATACCGGCAAAATATCGGCATGGTCTTTCAACAGTTCAATCTTTTTCCCCATATGACGGTTCTGCAAAACATTTCCTTTTCACCGGTGGCTTTAAAGCTTAAAACAAAAGACCAGGCCCAGAAAAAAGCCATGGACCTCTTAATCCGGGTTGGCCTAGAAGAAAAAGCGACTGCCTACCCGGACCAATTATCCGGAGGCCAGCAACAGCGGGTAGCCATTGCTAGAGCCCTGGCCATGGATCCCGATGTTATGCTCTTTGATGAACCGACCTCCGCCCTTGATCCCGAGATGGTTGGCGAGGTCTTGAGCGTTATGAAGCAATTGGCCCAAGAGGGGATGACCATGATTGTCGTCTCCCATGAGATGGGTTTTGCCAGAGAGGTGGCTGACCGGGTCATCTTTATCGATGAAGGCTACATCGTCGAGCAAGGGCCACCAGCTGAGATCTTTGGCAGTCCGCAAAATCAGCGAACGATCGATTTTTTAAATATGGTCTTATAAAAAACATTATAAAAAGCATTATAAAAGCACCGGTGAAAAATTCATCGGTGCTTTTCTTATAGGAAAAACTTTATTCAACTAATTGGGAAATTTTAATGCTTTTGGTGTGTTCAATTGGCTCCCAGACCTCAATCGGTTTGATAAAGCATTGGACATTGATGGGGATCCAGGATAAGAGATAAAGCCAAAAGGAAAAGATCGAACGACGGTTAATCTGTTTGACCTTCTTATTTTCCAGCCACAAGACAATAACTGAGAAAATGACACTGAATAATAGGCCAAAAACACTAAAGAAGATGGCAAAGCTCAGGGCATCAGACCAGATATTGGTCGATACGTAAAGCATGCCCAAAATGACAAAGGAAGAGATGGTATAGATGGCAGTGAGGACCTGAATAAAGGGAGCGATCAGAAACATCAGCATATCAAGGGCACAAAAATTACGGTCTTGTCTAAAGGTCTTAAAAAGATCGCGGGAATAGTGGTTAAAGCATTCAATGGTCCCGGTCGACCAGCGCTTACGCTGCGACCAGGATTGGTCAAAGCGCAGGGGGTGTTCGTCAAAGGTTTTGGCCTTGGGAACCCAAGCCACCCGATAACCCTGTAAAATACATTGGGTAGTAAATTCGATATCTTCGGTCAGGGAATGGGTGTCAAAGCCGACTTTTTTGATCACGTCGCGGTGGACCATAAAGCCCGTCCCATTTAAAGTTGCCGATAAGCCCAGTTTATAACGGGAAAGATTCATAAAACGATTGAGGGTCCAGTAAAAGACTGATTGACAACCAGAGATCCAAGAGTCACTGGGGTTTTTGCTATCCCGGTAGCCTTGGGCGATTTGGACACCCGAGCAGAGGGCATCGTTCATGACCGAAAAGAAGTTCTGATCAACCAAATTATCGGCATCGAAGATGCAAAAGGCATCGTACTTGTCATCGGTCTTAAAAATATGCTTAAAAAATTGCGATAAGGCTGCTCCTTTAGACTTGACGTCCTTACTGCAGGTCATGATCTTGGCGCCGTGGGCGAGTGAGACTGCTTCGGTTTGATCGGTGCAATTGTTGGGGAGGACATAGACATCCATTAAGGCATCCGGGTAATCCTGGTCCTTTAGACTCTCGATGAGATTGCCAATGACCGCCTCCTCATTTCGGGCGGCGATGACGGCGGCAATCCGATACTTGGCTGGCGTTTTGCTAAAGTGATTATGCTTACTAATGCCAAACAGACCAATGACGAAGTAGTAGGCCCCATAAATGAAAAATGGGATACCGAGGATAAATAATAAAACAAATATTTGCGAAGCCATAGAGTCTCCTTTTTTAAAAAAGATAATTATACGCAACACAACCACCAAGAATTTTTTATTCATGGTGGTTGGCTTAAACGAAGAAACAAGTCGAACTAAATTCATTCTTATTTTAACATAAAATCGCTTATTTCACAAGTTTTGTATAAAAGTGACAACTTTTAAGGAAAATCAAAGCTTTCTCAAACTAACTAAGGACCTGGGCCTTTTCAAACTGGGAGTTATAAAGTTCAGCATAGAAGCCCGCTGCCGCCAGTAATTGGTCGTGGGTCCCCTGCTCAATGATATCCCCATCTTTCATGACCAGGATCCGATCAGCGTTCTTGATGGTTGAAAGCCGGTGGGCAATGACAAAGCTGGTTCGTCCCTGCATCAGATTATCCATGGCCTTTTGAATCAGGACTTCGGTCCGGGTATCGACCGAGCTGGTCGCCTCATCGAGAATCAGAATCTTCGGGTCGGCCAGAATGGCCCGGGCAATGGTCAGGAGTTGCTTTTGCCCCTGGGAGACATTGCTGGCCTCTTCGTTGAGGACCATGGCATAGCCACCGGGTAGGGTGTGAATAAAGTGATCGACTTGGGCGGCCTTGGCCGCCGCCTCAACGTCCTCGTCAGTGGCATCCAGTTTGCCATAGCGGATATTATCACAGATGCTGGCCTTGTAGAGCCAGGTCTCTTGCAGGACCATGCCAAAGAGGTTTCGCAGATCATTTCGGGCAAAGTCTTTAATGGGGTGACCATCGACGGCAATAAAGCCTGAATCGACATCGTAAAAGCGCATCAGGAGCTTGACGATGGTCGTTTTTCCGGCCCCGGTCGGGCCAACAATGGCGATTTTTTGACCTTCATAAGCGGTCGTTGAAAAGTCGTTGATAATTGGTTTAGCCGGGTCATAGCCAAAGGTGACCTGATTAAAGCTGACATTGCCTTTAATGGTGGTTAAATCAAAGGCCGTTATGATGTCGTCAACTTCTTCTTCTTCATCTAAGAAGGTAAAGACCCGTTCGGCGGCCGCTGTGGTCTGCTGTAAAATATTCGAAATATTGGCAATCTGCTGGATGGGCTGGGTAAATTGCCTCACATATTGGATAAAGGCTTGAATGTTTCCCACCGACAATTGGCCATTGATGGCTAAATAGCCACCGAGAATACTGACGCCAACATAGCCGAGGTTGCCGATAAAGGTCATCATCGGCATCATCAGGCCCGATAAAAATTGGGACTTCCAGGCCGAATCATAAAGCTCGTCATTAATGCCTTCAAAGGTTTCATAGGAGGAGGCTTCGGCATTAAAGGCTTTGACCACTTGATGGCCACTATACATCTCTTCAATATGACCGTTGACATTGCCCAGCGAAGTTTGCTGGCGACTAAAAAAGACTTGTGACCGCTTGACAATAAAAGTTAGAGAAAAAAAGGACAAAGGCAGGATGGCCAGAGCCACCAAGGTCATTTGCCAACTAATCGAGAACATCATGACCAGAATTCCAATTAAGGAAGCGATGGAAGTAATGATCTGGGTGACGCTTTGGTTTAATGTTCGGTTGATGGTTTCGACATCATTGCTCAAAAAGGATAAGACTTCACCATAGCTGGTCTTGTCAAAAAATTTAAAGGGTAAACGATCAATTTTAGAAAAAATATCGCGTCTTAGTTTATACATGGCCTTCATGGTAAGGCCGGTCATGATAAAACCCTGAATGTAGGAGAAAATAGCGGCGATGCTATAAAGCCCCAGTAACAAGAGAATAATCCGGCCGATAAAATCAAAGTCAATCCCTTTTCCATTGCCGGCGATTAAATTCATCACTCCTTCAAAGAGGGCTGTGGTTGCCTGGCCTAATATTTTAGGACCGAGGATCATAAAGACGGTCGAGGCCACCGCAAAGATCAAGACTAAAAATAAGCGAATCTGATAGACCCGAAGGTAGGCAGCAAGGTCTTTTAAGGCCTTCTTGAAATTTTTTGGTTTTTCACCGGCCATTATTGGTCCGTGGCCCCTTGGTCCGCCACCCATGCTGGGTGCCTTAACAGGTGTTTTGATATTTTTTTCACTCATAGGGTTAATTCCTCCTCGGATAATTGTGAGGATGCAATTTCGCGGTAAGTCTTGCAGCTCTTTAGTAGTTCATGATGACTTCCCTTACCGACGATTTTTCCTTGGTCAAGAACAATAATTTGCTCAGCATGCATGATCGTATTAATCCGCTGGGCGACAATCAAAACGGTGCTCTCACCGGTGTGGTCTTTTAGTGCTTGGCGGAGGGCAAAGTCGGTTTTATAGTCGAGGGCCGAGAAGCTATCGTCAAAAATAAAGATACTGGGATTTTTGACGAGGGCCCGGGCGATCGATAAGCGTTGCTTTTGGCCGCCCGAGACATTGTCACCCCCTTGGGCAATTTCCCGGTAGAGGCCGTCGGGACTGGCAGCGATAAAGTCAGCGGCCTGGGCGACTTCAGTCGCGATGGTCAGGGCCTGGTCACTGGCGCCACCATCCCCGTAGCGCAGGTTACTGGCAATATCTCCGGAAAAAAGCATGCCTTTTTGCGGGACGTAGCCAATTTGGGCCCGAAGGTCAAACTGCTTTAAATCCCGGATATCAATGCCATCGATGGTGATGCTGCCCTGGCTGACATCGAAAAAACGGGGAATTAAATTAATCAGGGTCGATTTTCCCGACCCGGTTGAGCCAATAAAGGCCGTTGTCTGGCCGGGCTTGGCGGTAAAATCGATGTTGCAAAGGACATTGGTATCCGCCCCCTGGTAACGAAAAGAAACGTCATTGAAGGAAAGGATAGGGTAAAGCGGGTCAGAAAAGCTTTTCGGGTCAGGCGGATCGGTAATTTCCGGGTCGACGGCTAAAACTTCCTGAATCCGATCGCCGGAAACCGAGGCCCGGGGAATCAAAATAAACATCATCGAGATCATTAAAAAGGACATGATAATTTGCATGGTATATTGCATAAAAGCCATCATATCACCCACTTGCATGGCCGATTGGGCGACTTGGTCGGCACCAACCCAGACGATTAAAAGGGAGATGGCATTCATAATAAACATCATTGTCGGCATTAAAACAATCATAATCCGGTTAACAAAGAGGTTATTGGCAGTGGTGTCTTGGTTGACCTGGTCAAAGCGATCTTTTTCGAATTCTTGGTTGCCAAAAGCCCGAACGACCATCAATCCTGATAAGTTCTCGCGGGTGACCAGGTTTAGCTTGTCGACGAGTTTCTGGATTTTTTTGAAACGGGGCATGGCCAGGGTAAAGACGATGGCAATAATCATGATGATCAGGAGGACGGCCAGGAGAATGATCCAGCCCATGGAGGTCGCTTTTCGCAGGGCCATAATAATGCCACCGACAGCTAAAATCGGGGCATAACACAAGATTCGAATGCCCATGATCAGGACCACCTGCATCTGGGTCACATCATTGGTATTTCGGGTGATCAGGGAGGCGGTTGAGAAATCATTAAACTCCTTGCTGGAAAAGCTTTGAACCTTAGCAAAGAGATCGCGCCGCAAGGATTGAGAGACCCCAGCCGCCATTTTAGCCGCCAGAAAGCCAACCCCGATGGCAGCCAGAATGGAGAAGAGGGAAAGTAGGAGCATGATCCCGCCAATGCGTAAAATATATTGGTTTTGGATTGCGCCGAGATCAACGCCCAGTTCTGTGTAAAATTGTCGGGTAAATTGGATGGCCGTTTGGATCTGCATGGATTCTGGGGTCTGCAAGGCCTGTTGTCTGGCCGCTTCAAGACTTTCGGTCGGGATTTGGCTAAGCATTGGCAGGAGGTCATAAACTTGCGAGAAATCGAGTTCGGTCATATCCGCATTTTGGTCGGCCGCTGCCATATCGCCATCAAGCGAGCGAATAAAATAGATAAAGGTCCAAGTCGCCTGGCCAAAAATCGGGTCGAGGGCGTCAAGGTTTTCGATAGAAGTGTCTCTTAGGTGATAGATACTTTTGCTCTTAAGGGCTGGATATTTTGCCAAGAGTGTTTTATAATTAGGCTTGTCTGTATCAGAAGGAGAAACTTCTTCATAGGCCGAGCGGACTCTTGCTTGGTCTTCAAGGGTCATAAAAGTCGTGATAAAGTTAAGGCCATTGACATCAATCGCCTCTGGGGCAGCGTGGGTGATGCCATTTTGTTGGATGCCGACATTAACAATGTTGGACATGTAATTGGGAAGATTAAGATCGGTGATCCCTTGAATAAATAAGAGGACAAAGGTGACCAGCAGAAGGCCAAGGTAGGGCTTTAAATAACGAGCCAATTTAATCATTGTTGTGGTCCTTTCCAAATGATTTTTTAAATTTTGCAAATTGATTCTTGTTTATGGAGGTCAATGAAAACTCCTTTCTTGGATCTGAGGCTTAAGTGGACAGAATAGTTAAATAATTTTACCTTAGAATGAATGATAAGACAAGGTGATAAGGAGAAAAGTATGAATAAAGAAATATTTAAATACGCTGTCATCCAAACCCTGCCCGTCATGTTTGGTTATCTCTTTATGGGGATGGCTTTTGGCATATTACTGGAAGAGGCCGGCTTTAATTTTTTATGGGCCTTGTTAATCAGTGCCAGCATTTATTCGGGGTCTATGCAATTTGTGATGATTGGATTTTTGGCCGGTGGCATCGGCTTCATATCAATGATGATGATGACCCTGTCGGTTCAGAGCCGTCACATGTTTTATGGGCTATCCTTTATTGAAAAGTTTAAGGCCATGGGTAAAAAAGGCTGGTATATGGTTTTTTCCCTGACTGATGAGACCTATTCCCTCCTTTGTGGCATGGCCATCCCCCAAGACCTAGATGAAGAAAAAGTTTTTTTAACGGTGGCCATCCTCAACCAAACTTACTGGGTGGTCGGCTGCACCCTCGGTGGCTTAATCGGTGGTTGGATCTGGTTTGATACGACCGGAATCGATTTTGCCATGACCGCCCTCTTTGTCGTGATCTTTGTGGAACAATGGCTGGCCAATCCATCCCACGCTCCGGCTTTAATTGGTCTTTTTTCAGGTCTTGCCTGCCTTTTGATTTTTGGGCCACAAGGCTTTTTACTGCCTGCCCTGCTAATTACTGTGACCCTTCTCTTACTCCTTGATCAAAAGAGTCAAGGGCCTTTAGGGGAGATTGGAGAAGACCATGAATGAGGACCTGCTTGCCCTAGGGATTATTCTTCTGGTCGCCATCCTGACCTTTTTAATGCGCTTTTTTCCCTTTGCTTTATTTGGCAAGGGCAAAGAGGTCCCGCCAATAATCAAGGCCCTGGGAGACCTTCTGCCGCCAGCCGTCATTGCCATTTTGGTCGTCTATTGCCTAAAAGCCATTGATCTGACACGAGTGCCGCATGGCCTACCCGAGCTATTGGCCGTTTTGGCAGTTGTTTTTTTACACCTCTGGCGGCGCAATAATCTTCTGAGTATCGGCGGCGGGACCCTGATCTATATGGTCCTTGTCCAAGTCGTTTTTTAATCACTTGAGAATGAAGAGTCTTCTTTTTTAAGGCTGGCAATTAGAAATTTAATGGGGATGCCTTGGTCATGGTACATTTTTTCGTGTTCGGTTTCAATATTTCCGAAATAAGGGCTAGCATGAAGATCAAAAATTTTCTTCTTAATGCTAAAGCCGGCTTCTTCAAAATAGCCAAGAGAATCAGAAAAAAGCGGGTCATTATCGGTTTTAAAATAAATCTGACCAGTTGGCGTTAAGAAGTCTTTATAATGACTCAAGCGGCGGGGATGGGTCAGGCGTTTTTTGTGTTGTCGTCTTCTGGGCCAAGGATTGCAAAAATTAATGTAGATACGGTCAACTTGGTCCTCAGGCGAGAGGATCTGATCGATCCGCTCAATGTCCCAGGCCATCAGCTTAAGGTTATCAACCGGTAAATTTTTGGCCGCATAAACCGCTTCAATTGTCCGCCGGGCAGGGCCTAAAACGGCATCGATTAAGTCGATGGCCAAATAATTAATGGCTTGGTTCTCGCTAGCCAGCCTAGCGATAAAACCACCACGCCCACAACCCAGCTCAAGATGGAGGGCTTGGGTCTTTTTAAATGTTTTTTGCCAGCGACCATAGTGGTCTTTGGGCTTGGTGTAAAAATAAGGGCAGGCCTCTAATTCCGGGCGGGCCCAAGGTTTTCGTCGAATATGCATGATTGTCGGCCTTTAACAAGTAAAGGCACTCTCCTTTGTTTGGATTCTTAGGTATTTCTTAGCGGTGATTATAGTATAAGGGAATTAAAGAAAAAAAGCATATCTTTATTGTAAACTAGACTAAATAAAAAGGACCAGAGCAGGAAAGGATAATGATGAGAAATAATAGGGGAAGCGGGATAAAGATCATCTTGGCCATAGCCGGTTTTTTGGTCATGACACTGATTTTCTTTGGGACGACATTGGTCTTATTAGACAGTGTTTTTTTAGACAGTGTTTTTAAGCAACCGCTAGAGACTGTCCAGCTAGACCAAAAGGATAGTCCGCAAGTGGTCTTAGAAGACCAGACCATCCCGACTTATGATAGTTATAATTTTTTAAATGAGGCAGAAAAAATTGCCTATAAAAAAATCGTTAGCGGTTTGGCAGACTATAAAAAGAAAATTTCAGTCACCGGTATCGATACCAGCCAGGTCGAGCGGATCCTGATGGCCATTGATAACGATCATCCCGAAATTTTCTGGGTAGCCGAGCTGGCCTATTATTTTAATGAGCATACCGACCAAGTCTCCCAAGTCGAAGCAAAGTATGACTATGACGAGGCCGAAAAAGACCGCCGACAAGGCGAGATTGACCGGGCCTATGGCCAGTATTTAAGCGGTCTAGATGACGCCATGGACGACTATGAAATCGTCAAATATACCTATGAGTATGTGGTCAAAAATACTGTTTACGGGATAAATGACGATGACCAAAACATTTACAGCGTTTTTGCCCTTAGGGAATCTGTTTGTGCCGGCTATGCCAAGGCCGTTAAATACCTTCTTGATCGCCAGGGAATCGAGTCTTCCTATGTGGCCGGCTTTGTCGATGTGCAAGGGGCCCACGCCTGGAATCTGGTCTTAATGGATGGCGACTATTATTATCTGGATGCCACCTGGGGGGAATTTGATGGTGGCTTAGACCCCCGGCAGAATATCTCCTATGATTATTTTGGAGTAACGACAAAGACCCTGGAGCTTAGCCATGAAATTGACACGAGCCTGGTTAGTTATCCGGAATTTACGGCCACGGCAGCTAATTATTTTGTCCGTGAAAACCGCCTCTATGATTTATCAAAAGAAACGGAAAAGATGCGTTTAAAAAATGACCTTTTGCGGGGAAAAACCAGCGATCAAGTATATTTTTACTTTGCGGTGACCGATCGGGCCATGATGACAACAGCCGAGACCTTAATGGATGAAGCTTTGGGGAATTATACTTTTTTTGTCGATGACCAATTACAAACTTTTACGATCTCGCTTTAGGATTAAAGCGAGATCGTTTTTTAAGCAGATATTTTTAAGTGTCTGAAATTGTAACCCCACCATGGTCAGGGGCCAGCCCTAAGACTTGCCAAGCGGGTGCTTTTGCCCCGACATAGGCCTTTAGCCGATCACCAAAGCCCTGATTATCCCGAGCATTAATGACGAGGATGGTTGGCCCGGCCCCACTAATGCAGGCATTAAGGGCCCCAAGGTCTTTGACCTTAGCGACCATGGCATCGTAATGAGTGATGAGCTTTTTGCGGTAGGGTTGGTGGAGGCGGTCACTCATGCAGGCTTGTAGGACATGGTGGTTGCCATTTGTTAGCGATAAATAGGTCATGGTTGCTCGCGAAAGATTGTAAACCCCGTCACTTAAGCTAATGCGCTGGGGCAGGGCCTGCCTAGCCTGTAGGGTCGAGAGGGTAAAATCAGGGACGAGGACATAAAATTCGTAGGAGGGGTGGACATCGTTTTTGAGGTAAAAATTATGACCACCCTCGTTTAGCGAAACGACCAGGCCCCCATAAATGGCCGGGGCAACATTGTCAGGGTGGCCTTCTAATTCAACTGCCAGATCAAAAAGTACTTCGGTGGAAAGGGGATTTCCCAGCAGGGCATTGGCTCCAAAAACGCCCCCGACAATGCAACTGGCAGAGCTACCAAGGCCTCGACTAATGGGGATATGGATATCATTGCCAATATAAAGGCCCTTGGGCCGATAGTTGACCTCCTTAAAGACTTTTAGCATGGCCTTATAGACGAGGTTACTAGCCCCTTGATAGCGCTTTTGGACGCCCCGGATGGTCAGCTTACCATCGGTTTTTTCGGCAAAGCTAAAGGTGTTGCTAAGGGAAAGGGCGAGGCCAAAGGCATCAAAACCGGGTCCCAGATTAGCGCTTGTTGCCGGAACATCGACCCTAATCATTGGTGGCCACCTGGTCCTTCACAAAAGCGATAACCGCCTCTGGCATTTGATCATTTTGGCATTGGAGCTGGTGGCGGTTTTTCTGCCGGTCCAGACCTTTTAGGGGACCAGGAATGGGGGTCTTGGTTTTTTCAGCCAGCTGGTCAAGGATAGCGTAATCATCGAGGTCGCTTGGGCCAAAGATACTCTCATAAACGGCCCGGCCAAACTTAAAAGGGCTGGCAGTGGAGAGGATGATTGTTTTTGTCGGATCCCCGGTGGCTTTTTGATAGTCATCATAAACATGGTTAGCAACGGCAGTATGGGGGTCGATTAAATAAGCATAATCGTCATAGGTCGATCGAATGGCCTCTTTTGTTTGGGCCTCATCGGCAAAACCACCGTAAAAAAGGTCCATTTTCTCTAAGACGGCCTCAGAGACCGTGTAGGCCCCGCTTGTTTGCAGGTCGGCCATCAGGCTAGCAATAGCTGGGGCATCCTGGTCATAGAGATGATAGAGCAGGCGCTCTAAATTACTGGAAATAAGAATATCCATAGAAGGTGAAATGGTCTTATGAAAGTCGCGATTGCGATCGTAGCGACCGGTATTTAAAAAGTCGGTCAGGACATGGTTAGAATTAGACGCGCAAATCAGCTTATGAATGGGCAGGCCTAGAGATTTGGCGTAGTAGCCGGCTAAGATATTGCCAAAGTTACCGGTCGGGACGACAAAATTAATGGCCTCGCCGGGGCCTATTTCCTTGCGCTCTAACAAATCATAGTAGCTATAGAAATAATAGACAATCTGGGGTAGGAGGCGGCCGATATTAATGGAATTGGCCGATGAAAAAATAAAGTTAGAAGCCTCAAGTTGGGCGCCGATGGCTTGGTCATTAAGCAAGGCCTTGACCCCGTTTTGGGTATCGTCAAAATTTCCCTCAACCCCGATGACAGCGGTGTTTTGACCTCTTTGAATAAGCATTTGTTTTTCTTGGATGGTGCTAACCCCATCCTTGGGATAAAAAACGATGATGCTAATATTGTCAACATCGGCAAAGCCTTCTAAGGCTGCCTTGCCGGTGTCACCGGAGGTGGCAGTAAGAATCATAATCTGCTTTTGGTTATTAACGTTTTTCATCGATTCAACCATCAAGTGGGGTAAGATGGTCAGGGCCATGTCCTTAAAGGCGCAGGTCGGGCCATGAAACAATTCAAGAAAGTAGACCGCACCAACCTGGCGAAGGGTAACGGGTTCCTGACCGTCAAATTGGCCGCTGTAATAGGCAGCGGTAACGGCTTGGTCGATCTGTTTTTGATCAAAGTCAGCAAGAAAAGCGCTAAAGATGACGTGAGCCATTTGCCCATAGGTCTTGCCTTTAAAGTCAGAAGCCGATAAATCTAGTTTATCAATAAAATCAGGGACGAATAAACCCCCATCTGATGCTAATCCGTGTAGGATGCCCGGGGATGCCGATACCTCTATATCTTTTGACCGGGTACTGTGATAATTTTTGTTCATCTGTTACCTCCAGAATCATAGATCTCGAAAGTTTCGTCTTCGAGGGGTATTGAATAACCCGTGGCTCTATGATAAAATGTTTTTCTATAAAAAACAAGTGTTTTTCTTATAAATACAGATAATGAGGTGGAATTGATTGAATATAGGACTTTTAGGTCACGGCACCATCGGTTCTGGTGTCTATGGACTGATTAATCTGAATAAAGGGAAATTTGCCAATAATTTTACCGAAGTGACCAATCGAAAAAAGAGCCCGATGATTACCAAGGTTTTAGTCAGAAATCCCAATCGTGACTTGGGGGATACGACCGGGTTGATTGTGACCGACCCCAAAGAAATTTTAGAAGATGACAGCATTGGCCTGGTCATTGCCCTGATGGGTGGGATGGATTTTGAATATGAAATGATTAAGGCCTGCCTAAAGGCCAAAAAACATGTGGTAACGGCCAATAAGGCGGTTATCTCCGAGTATTTCCAAGAATTACTGGCTCTGGCCGAAGAAAATGAGGTGGTCCTTCGCTATGAGGCCTCGGTCGGTGGCGGGATACCGATTATTGGCAGCATCAAAGAAGAGATGAAAATTAATCGGATCACCGAAATTAAGGGCATCCTTAATGGGACGAGTAATTTTATCCTCTCTAAGATGACCGAAGAAGGGGCTGATTTTTCCGACACCTTGGCCTTGGCCCAAGCGGTTGGCTTTGCGGAAGCCGACCCCTCGGCTGATGTCGAAGGCTATGATGTGTCGCGGAAACTAGCCATTTTATCCTCGATTGCCTATGAAAGCACCATCCGCGATGAGGATATTTACAAACGCGGCATGACCGATGTCAGGGCCCTGGACATTGACATGACGGCAAGCCTGGGCTATACCATTAAATACCTAGGCCATTCGATTCTGGCCGATAATGATTTATATACGACGGTCGAACCGGTCTTATTTAAAGAAGCGTCGATCATGAGTAATGTCAATAGTGAGTTTAACATCATTTCCATCACCGGTGATATCATTGGTGAGCTTCAATTTTATGGTAAGGGGGCCGGAGGGGATGCGACGGCTAATGCCGTTGTTGGTGATATCCTCTACATCCTCAATAGTGAGACGGAAAGAACCTGGCCGGAATCCAAGGATTTGAAGCGACGGCTTAACAAGGTTGGAACAGATATTTTTGAGGGTAAATATTATCTGCGGGCCAGCCTTGGGCAAAAAGAAGACTTAGAAATTGTCTTGGCCGCCCTTGAAAGCGTCGCCCAGCGAAAGACGGTGATTGTCAATCAAAATGAGGTTTATGTGGTGACCAGTGTGATTTCGGCCAAGGATTTTAACGATATGGTTGAGACCTTGAAAAAGGATATTTCTCAGGTCTTTTATGCCCGGATATACGAATAGAAAAAGGTGAATAGGCGATGCAAGATTTAGTAGTTAAGAAATTCGGCGGTAGCAGTATCTCCAATGTCAAGCGAATCAAGCGGGTTGCCGAGCGAATCATCGAGACGAAAGAGAGTGGGAAAAAAGTCGTGGTGGTGGTTTCGGCCATGGGGTCGACGACCAATGACCTCATTGCCCTGGCCAGGAAGCTCCATGACAATCCACCCAGTCGTGAGCTCGACATGCTCTTGGCCACTGGTGAGCAGGTGTCGATTTCTCTTTTGGCCATTGCCATTCAGGCCATGGGCCATGATGTGGTTAGCCTGACTGGTGAACAATGTGGGATCCTGACCTCAAGTGTCCACAAAAAGGCCCGGATCAATGGCATTCATACCCATCGGATCGAGCGCGAACTAGAGGGCGGCAAGATTGTTATTGTGGCCGGTTTCCAAGGAGTCAATGAAAACAAGGATATCACCACCCTTGGCCGCGGGGGCTCTGATACATCGGCTGTCGCCTTGGCTGTCGCCTTAGAGGCCGAATCATGTGTCATCTTCACCGATGTCGACGGTGTTTACACGGCCGACCCGCGAATTGTCAAAGAGGCCTCTAAAATAGATGAGATTATTTATAGTGAAGTTCTGGAGCTGGCCAGTACCGGGGCCAAGGTCTTGCATCCTCGCGCGGTGGAATTGGCAGAAAAACATAAGGTGCCCCTGACGGTGCGCTCAAGCTACAATCACAATGAAGGAACAATAATTAAGGAGGAAGTTAGGATGGAGAAAGTATTAGTGCGGGGAATTGCCCTCGATGAAAATATAGCAAAGATATCAATTTTTGAGGTGCCAGACCAACCCGGCATTGCATTTCGCTTGTTTAGTGCCTTAGCCAAGGCCAATATCCACGTGGACATGATTGTCCAGAATGTTAACCGGCGGTCGGTTAACGATATTTCTTTTACAGTTGATGTCGATGAGCTGCAAGAGGCTGTATCCGTTGCTCAAACCTTTGGCTTCGAAGTTGAGGCCCAAAAAGTTGAGTATGACCAGGGGGTGGCAAAACTATCCATTATTGGGACCGGTATT
The DNA here is from genome assembly GCA_964632785.1 of uncultured Lachnospiraceae bacterium. GTDB lineage: Bacteria > Bacillota > Clostridia > Eubacteriales > Eubacteriaceae > Acetobacterium. Next base: position 35,212 of record CAZWEU010000014.1, read on the forward strand.
GTTGCTAATGCAGAGATCGCTTCCAAGTTTTTTGAAGCCCTTTTTGAACTGGGAATTAATATCCAAACGATCAGTACTTCAGAGATTAAAATCTCCTGTCTAATCGACAAGGAGCGTGGCAAAGAGGCCATGGTTTACATCCATAAGAAATTTGACATGTAGTTTTTAAAAAGCCCTAAGACCGTTTAATAATGGCGGTTACAGGGCTTTTGTTTTTTTAAATATCTAACTTTACCCATTGCTTTACCCCTTGAAAAAAGCTGAAAAAAGGTCTATACTTCAAGGAGTGACTCTATTGACAAAAAAGGGGGACGGGTAAATGCAGCAAAATAGAGGGGTTTTAGACCGCTTACTTGAAGAAAAACACATCAGCAGGCAGGATTTAGAAGTGTGCCTAGACCAGTCTAAAAAAACTGGCAAGGGAATGCTTGATTTACTCATTGAGAGGCAAATTCTTTCTTGGCCACAAGTCCTGAAGATCTATTCAGAAAAATGGGGATTTGAAGTCTATCACCCCCACAAGCATGGGGTTGATCAAAAAATTGCAAAATATTTACCGGTGGCCTACCTGCAAAGGGAGGATGTTTTTCTGCTTAATCAAGCATCAGAAAATGAACTTGTTCTCTTGATGGCCGATCCGACCAATCGCCGGGTGATCGATCAGGTTCGCCACTTAACCAATAAAAACATAAAAATCATGGCGGCCTCAAAACCGACTATCCAAAGCTTAACCAAAGAGTATTATTATGAGAAGAAAAGGCCCGGGACACCAAGCCTAGAAGAGCCCCGATCAGCCTATGAAAAGGCCGATAAAACGACTGTTGAGCGGGCCAATGACTTGATTTGTCAAGGGATAATCCGGGGGGCCAGCGACATTCACATTGAACCCTATCCAGGTGAATGTCGGATCCGCCTACGAATTGATGGCCGGCTAGAAGAAATCCAAAAGATCAGCCGGGAGCGTTGGAAGAACCTGACCTCGAGATTAAAAGTGATGGGGTCGTGTGATATTGGTGAGCACCATATCCCCCAAGACGGGGCCTTTAAGATTTCCTTTCACGGTCGACCGGTCAATATTCGGATCTCCCTGATCCCCACCATCCATGGCGAAAAAATAGTCTTGCGACTCTTGGACCAAGGACAGTTTTTGTACGCCCTTGGAGATTTGGGTTTTTCCGGCGACCAGAAAAAGCAAGTTGTGGATTTGCTTAAGATTAAGCAAGGCATGGTCTTAATCTCCGGGCCGACCGGCAGTGGTAAAACAACCACCTTGTACAGCCTAATCAACGCCATGATGATTGGTGACAGCAATTTTATAACGATTGAAGACCCGGTCGAATTTCAATTGCCGGGCATTAATCAAATTCAGGTTAATGAGAAACTGGGTATTAACTTTGCCAATGGCCTGCGGGCAATTCTTCGGCAAGACCCTGATGTGATCATGGTTGGTGAGATTAGAGACGAAGAAACAGCCGCCCTGGCCACGCGCGCAGCGATCACGGGCCATTTATTATTATCCAGTATCCATACCAGTAATACGGTTTCAAGCATCACCCGTCTGATGGATATGAAAGTCCCCCTTTACCTCTTATCATCAGCCCTAAGAGGGGTGGTCTCGCAAAAATTAATTCCTAAACTATGCCCCAACTGCCGCAAAATACGAAAAATGACTGAGACCGAGCGGCGTGTCATCGAGATTGACAAGGCCTATGATGCGGGGGCTTGTTCGCTTTGCCATAAAAGTGGTTATCAAGGTCGGGTGGCAGTCCAAGAAGTCTTGAAGATGACAAAAACGATCCGGGCAGCCATTGAGGCTGGTGAAAATTATGATGGGATTCGTAAGATTGCCCTAGACCAAGGCTTGATTCCCTTTGACGAATCGATTCGTTGGCAAATGCGAGCGGGAAAGATTGCCATTAAGGAAGGCTTGGCTTTGATTCTCGAAGAAAATGAGTGGAACCGATGAAAAAAAAGCGCTATCATTATCGGGCAAAAAATAGTTTAGGCGAATTGCTATCGGGTGTCATCGAAGGGGGATCACGAAAAGAGGTGACGGCAGCACTAAGTGACCAAAATCTTTTTGTCCTTGATTTATACCAACAAGCACTCTTTAGGGAGTGGCTGGCTAAAGACCGGTCACTTGCCTTTGGCAGAGTGTCCTTTTCAAGGATCAGTCAATTTGCTAAAGATTTAAGCATTCTCTTAAAGGCCGGCATCACCATCAGTGAAGGCCTGGACATTCTTAGGCAACAAGTCAGTGACCAAGGCTTTTCAAAGGACCTTGAGTGGGTGGGTGAAAGGGTCCGGTCGGGGGAGACCCTCGCCCAAGCAATGGCCGAGAAAAAGTCTTCTTTTCCTGATTTATTTACCTTCTTTGTTGAAGTCGGTGAGCTGGGTGGCGATCTAGCCGATATGCTAGTGCTTTCAGCGGCTCATTATAAGCGGGTCCAGGACAACAGGCAAAAGATGAAAGAAATTTTATTTTATCCCTTGCTTCTGATTTTGGTCTCGCTTGGGGTCATTTTATTTTTATTGATTATTGTCTTACCCCAATTTATTGTCCTCTTTGAGACGATTGACCAGGCCTTACCTGGACCGACTGTGTTTTTACTCAATAGTTCACGGCTTTTGACCGATTATGGTATTTTGCTCTTGCTGGGAATCCTAGGGATCGGGGCTATGGGCCTTGTTTTTAGGACTAATCCCCGACTTAGAAAGATAATTGACCGGCTAGCAATGAAAATCCCCATCTATGGAAAGCTAAAAGGATGGGAATTTATGATGATGATTTCCAAAACGATGGCCATCCTTTTAAATTCCGGCGTTGATCTAATGACCATGATGGCCGGCCTTGAAGCCATTACGCCCAATCACTATTTTAAAGATGCCATCAGGGCCTTGGCAAAAGCGGTTTCAAGTGGTCAAACATTGTCTGATGCCATGGCCGAAACAAGGGTTTTCCAAGTGACTTTTGTCCACTTTACAAAGGTCGGCGAAGCAAGCGGATCAATGGCTAAGATGATGGATTTAACGGCTGATTTTTATGCGTCCCAATACCATCACGGGGTGGCCATGCTCAAGGTCATTGTTGAACCACTTCTGATTTTAGGTTTAGGCCTGGTCGTTTTATTTATTTTATTGGCAATGATGCTACCGATCTTCGATTTGTATTTATTTTATTCAAGTATTTAAAAAAAGACTGGCTTTTTAAAATGTAATCGGTTATAATGAATGTATGGTATGAAACCGTTTTAATTTCCTTTCTTAATTTTCTTTAAAAAGAGGTGCTTTTGGCATCTCTTTTTTATCTTGTCCTTATTTAATTAAGGAAGATTTGTTATACTAGCCTTAAAGATTATAAACTCAAGCTTTAAATCGTTTTTGGGCTTGAATTATCAGCCTTTTAGGAGTATATTTAAGTTTAGAAAATAAATGAAAGTGGTGAAAAAAATGAAAGCAGTAAAAATAAAGGACGATATTTTTTGGATCGGGACAAATGATTTTGAGTCTCCGCTTTTCGAGGGCCTCTGGCCAATTGACCAAGAAGGTGTTTCTTACAATGCCTATGTGATTAATGATGAGAAAGTAGCGGTCATTGATGCGGTTAAATCGATTAAAGAAGATGACTATTTAGAAAAACTCCAATCAATCATTGGCGATAAGCCGGTCGACTATTTGATTGTTAACCATATGGAACCTGATCACTCCAGTGGCATGGTTCAATTGATTGAAAAATACCCCCATATGCAGATTGTTGGTAATGCGAAAACCCTACCCTTGATGAAAAACTTCTATAATTTGGAGGATAATTTTTATCAAATCTGTGATGAAGAGACGTTAAACTTAGGAAAACACACCCTACAATTTTTCATGACCCCCATGGTCCACTGGCCAGAATCCATGGTGACCTATGTTCAAGAGGAAAAAATACTCTTCTCGATGGATATTTTTGGCAGTTATAAGGCCCCAGTGGGCAGTATTTTTGATGATGAGAATAATTTAGATGACTTTGACATGCCAATTAGACGTTATTTTGCAACCATTGTTGGCAAGGTGGCTAATCAGGCGGCCCGGGCATTAAAACGTTTGGGTGGGCTAGAAATCGAAATCATTTGTCCCTCGCATGGCTTAATCTGGCGGGATAATCCCGGCCATATTCTCGACTTATATGGCAAAATGAGCGCTAAAGAAACCGACCCCGGGGTGGTCATCGCCTATGGGACCATGTATGGCTTTACCAGAGCCATCGCCGAGCGTTTCGCCGAGGCCCTCAAGGAAAATGGCGTCAAGGTGGTTAAGCTTTACGATGTTGCCAAAACTGATATTTCCTTTATTGTTGCCGACATTTGGAAATACCAAGGACTATTTTTGGGCGCACCCTCTTACTACGGGCAAATCTTTCCCAAGATGGCCAATTTACTCTATAAATTAGCCGAGATAAAAGTTGATAACCATAAAGTCGCCTTCTTTGGCAACTATAGCTGGTCCGGGGGGGCGGACAAGTCCTTTAAAGCCTTTGCCCAAGAGACCAAGGCTGACCTGATCGACGAGATTTTAATGATCAAGGGAAGACCGGACGCGGAAGAAGGAAAGAAAATTGAAGCTTATGCCAAATTGATGGCAGACCAAGTCCGTTAAGGGCATAAAAGGAGAGATTACAGGTGAAAATAGTTGTCGGAATGTCAGGCGGAGTCGATTCCTCAGTCGCAGCCCTTTTATTAAAAGAGGCGGGCCATGAGGTGATCGGTGTCTTTATGAAAAATTGGGAAGAAAAAGACGCGTCCGGTTTGTGCAGTGCGACCGAAGACTACGATGATGTCAGGCGGGTCTGTGACCAGATCGGCATTCCCTACTACAGTATCAATTTTGAAAAAGAATATTATGATTCGGTCTTTTCCCATTTTTTAGAAGAATATCAAAAAGGCCGGACACCCAATCCCGATGTTTTATGTAATCGGGAAATAAAATTTAAGCGTTTTTTAAATTATGCTATCGATGTCTTGGGGGCCGATTATTTGGCCATGGGTCATTATGCCCAAATCGATTTTAGCGATAAGTCCTACCACTTAAAAAAGGGCTTAGACGCGCATAAGGACCAGACCTATTTTCTCTGCCAATTGGGACAAAAGGAACTGGCAAAGACCTTATTCCCGATTGGTCATCTGGCCAAGGCGGAAGTGCGCCGGCTGGCCCAAGTTAATCATTTAGCAACGGCCAAGAAAAAAGATTCGACCGGTATTTGCTTTATTGGTGAACGGCATTTTGGCCAGTTTTTAAGCCAATACCTGCCGGCCCAGCCGGGTAAGATTGTCGACCTTGATGGCACGGTCAAAGGAAGCCACCAAGGCTTAATGTACTATACCCTAGGCCAACGACGCGGTCTGGGCATTGGTGGTCAAGGAAGTGGCCAGCCTTGGTTTGTCGTGCAAAAAGACTTAGCCAAGAATGAACTCCTTGTCGTTCAAGGCGACGACCACCCGGCCTTGTATTCAAAAGCGCTAAAGGCTGATGACTTTAATTGGATTAGCGGAAAAGCCCCGGCGCCGGCTTTTAAATGCCGGGCTAAATTTAGGTATCGGCAAGCAGACCAGGCGGTAGCCGTTGAGGCCCTTGGGGATGGTGTTCATGTGGCCTTTGAAAAACCCCAAAAAGCGGTGACACCAGGGCAATTTGTCGTCCTCTATGACGGGGATATTTGCTTGGGTGGTGGTGTGATTGATGGCATTGAGATGGTCTAAGGCGTGATAATACTTTAAATGATTGAGAAAGATGAAAGAGTAGGCAATATTGTTTGCTCTTTTATCTTTTTTTGATTAAGTCCGTATAATGGTGTAAAAAGAAAATAAAATAAATATGAGCCAAAT
>CAZWEU010000015.1:0-36555 GCA_964632785.1 uncultured Lachnospiraceae bacterium
GGCTTGCTTTAAAGCAAGCCGGCAAGTCTTTTTTATTCAATTCGGTTTCTGAGAATGCCTATTTTTTCAATTTCAGCCTGAACCTGATCACCTTGTTTTAAAAATTGGGGCGGATCGAGGGCAAAACCAACGCCAGCCGGGGTGCCGGTTAAGATAATATCGCCGGGTAACAAGGTCATTCCTTGTGAAAGATCATTGATAATCATGTTAATATCAAAGATCATCTTGCTGGTATTGGAGTGCTGGCGCAGATCACCATTCACCTTGCAGGTTAAATCAAGCTTAAGGGGAAGGGGCAAGATTGATTTATGGGCAATGTAAGGGCCCAAGGGACAGAAGGTATCGAGACTTTTTCCTTTATACCATTGGGAATGCTTTTTTTGCAGGTCTCTTGCGGTAATATCATTGGCAACGGTGTAACCAAAGACATAGTCCTCAGCTTGGTCAAGGGGGATATTTATGCCGGATTTGCCGATGATAATGGCTAATTCAACCTCATAGTCAATTTGTTTAGTCGCTTTAGCATGGGAGAGGATGACTGTATCAGGACCGGTGACTGAGGTCGGGAGTTTAGAGAAATAGATGGGACTTTCGGGTAGGTCCTTAATGGTCGTGATGTTTTTGATTTCTTTGGCATGGTCAGCGTAGTTTTTTCCGACACAAAAAATATTTCGATTGGGTTTTGGAATGGGAGCTAATAATTTGATTTTTTCGAGAGTGATCCCACTTTTAGGATTGTCTTGAATTAATTGGCCAATGTCTTGGATCAATTGATTGGTGGCGAGGGGAATAAACTCAATGACTTGTTCGGGAAATGGAATGCCCATCATTTTACCAAGGGTCTTGAGAGGAATAACTTTTGTCTTGTCGGCATTTAAAACTCCCCCTTCGCTAAAGGCATTGTATTGGTAAGTTGCAAAATACATCTCGTTTCCTCCTTAAATCTTTGGCTATATCATAACATGTTAGGACGGTCTTTTCCATTGAAATTAGTATGCTTGATGATTTTAATTTTTTTAGGTTTTTTTAAAATCGCTTAAGTTGTTAAAAACTTGTATTTGAAGCTTATTGACAAAAGCATATTTTTAAATTATGATTAAAAGAGTATCATGCGTGCTAAATGGGGCGGCGTATCGGTATAAGGAAAGACCAGATGAGACGATTAATAGCCGCCAATCGAGCGGTTTGTTTTTTGCCCGAAAACCAAAGATAGGAGAAAAACATGTTAACAGGACGACATTTAATCGAACCCGGTGATTTTGAGATCAATGAAATAGAATCAATTATGCAGCTGGCTGATAAAATAATTGCAAATCAGGAAGAGTATTCAATGGTTTGTAAAGGCAAATTATTGGCCAGTCTTTTTTATGAGCCATCGACCCGAACGCGCTTTAGTTTTGAAGCCGCGATGTTGCGGTTAGGGGGACAAGTCATTGGTTTTGATGACCCGACTCAATCCTCGGTAGCGAAGGGAGAAAGTTTAGCGGATACGATCAGAACCATTGAATGTTATTCGGATATTGCGGTCATTCGTCATCCGAGTGAGGGGACGGCCAAGCTAGTCTCAAAGTACCTTGATGAGATTCCGGTGATCAATGCCGGCGATGGTGGTCATGAGCACCCGACGCAAACATTAACGGATATTTTAACCATTCGGGAATTTAAGGGCGGCTGTGACCATCACGTTGTCGGTGTTTGTGGTGACTTGTTATTTGGCCGGACCATTCATTCCTTGGTTAAGATGCTCAATCGTTATGAGGGGATCAAATTTATTTTTATTTCCCCGCGCGAACTAAAAATGCCGGAACATATCTTGAACTTTTTAAAAGCGGACTGTTATGAAGAAACCGATAATTTGGATGAAGCGATGGGAAAAGTCGATATTCTTTATATGTCAAGGGTGCAACGGGAACGTTTTATTAATGAGGCGGAATATCTTCGCCTAAAAGATTATTATATTCTCGATAAAAAAAAGATGAAACAAGCAAAAGATGATATGATTGTCATGCATCCCTTACCACGAGTCAATGAGATTGCTCAAGAGGTCGATGACGATAAGCGAGCGGTCTATTTTAAGCAGGTCAAGCTAGGGATGTTCGTGAGAATGGCTCTGATTATGAAACTTCTAGGGGTGGAGAAGAATAATGATTAATGTTTCGAAATTAAAAAAAGGAATTGTGATTGATCATATTGAAACGGGTCGGGGGTTTGAAATCTTTAAAGCTCTTCAGCTGAATTATATTGAAAATGCAGTGGTGTTGCTGCGGAAAATTCCCAGTAAAAAAATGGGTGAGAAGGACTTGATTAAAATTGAAACGGATATGGCCCTTGATATGAACGTCTTAGGGCTAATTGATCCCAATGTGACGATTAATTTCGTTAAAAATGGGGAAATATACAACAAGATGAAACTGACACTTCCGAAAGTGGTCAATGGGATTATGAAATGTAAAAATCCCCGTTGCATCACTCAATATGAAGAGATCGAGGCGATTAAGTTTTATCTGGTCAACGAAGAGAAAAAACAGTATCGCTGTGAATATTGCGATGCTTATAAAACCTTTATTGAGGAAGATTAAGGTCCTTATAAAATGATCGATGTTTGATTTAAAATTTCAGGAGGGAAGATGAAAACGCTAATTAAGAATATCGAAATTGTGGATGCTGATGGTAGACGTCCTGGAAAAGTAATGATTGAAGATGATAAGATCCTAAAAGTCTATAAGGGGATGGTCAAACGTTCCTACGATCAAGAAATTGATGGGGGCGGTTGTGCGCTGATGCCGGGCTTTATCGACATGCATTGTCATCTGAGAGAGCCTGGCTTTGAGTATAAGGAAACGCTGAAAACAGGGATGACAGCAGCCCTAAAAGGGGGCTTTACGACTGTGGTGGCGATGGCAAATACCGATCCGATTCTCGACCGGGAAGATTTAATTCAAAAGAACTTAGATGGTGCAGAGGCCCTTGATCTTTGCCAACTCATTCAAGTGTCGGCTTTGACCAAGTCTTTCGGTGACCAAGAGATGGTTGATTTTAAGGCCATCAGGCCCCTGACGCCGGTCTTTTCTAATGATGGCTTGTCAATTTTTAGTGACTACTGCATGATCCAAGGCTTGAAAGCATCAGGCCAACATGATTTCATCTTATTAACCCATTGCCAACCGGAGAGTGAGCTTGTTAAGCGTGACCTTGATTTATTAAAAGAATACGGTGGCCAGCTCCACGTTTGCCATATTAGTAAAAAAGAAACGGTGGAGCTCATTAAAGAAGGTAAAAAACGAGGTCTTGATGTCACTTGTGAAGTGACCCCCCATCATCTGTTTGCATCGGCAATGGATTACCGGGTGAATCCACCCTTTCGAACCTATCCCGACCGACGGGCCTTAATTGATGGCATTAAAGAAGGGGTTGTCGACATGTGCGGGACTGACCATGCCCCCCATTCAAAAGAAGACAAATTAAAAGGGGCACCTGGGATTAATAATTTTGAAATGGCTTTTGCCATGTATTATAGTGTCTTTTTACAAAATGATATCCCGATCGAAAAGCTCAGTGAGATGATGAGCCGAGCACCTGCTAAACGACTAGGCTTAAAGGCCGGCTTAATTAAAGATAATTATCCAGCTGACCTAGTCCTCGTTGATTTAGATTGGCAAGGAAAAATAAATCCCGACGACTTTGTTTCAAAGAGTCATAATAATCCTTTTGGCAGTGAAACATTAAAGGGTCAAGTTGTGATGACAATAAGAAAAGGAGACATTAAATATGATCATCGACCAGTTATATGACAGAGCCCTTGAAAAAGGCCCCATCTGTGTGGGACTCGATTCAGTGCTTGCTTTTTTACCCCAGTATTTAGTGGATAAAAAATGGACCGATGGTGAAAAAATCTTTGAATTCAATAAAAAAATTATTGATGCAACCAATGATTTAGCCGCTATTTATAAGGTTCAGATTGCCTGTTACGAAGCATTAGGGCTCGATGGCCTGACGGCCTATAGTCAAACCCTAAAGTACATTAAGGCGGCCGGGAATCTGGTGATTGGGGACGTTAAGCGCGGGGATATCTTTTCAACTGCTTCACTTTATGCAAAAGGTCATTTTAGTGGTGATTTTGAAGTGGATATCATGACCATTAATGCCTATATGGGTGAGGATGCCGTCTCCCCTTACTACCCCTATCTTAGCGAGAAGAATAAGGGACTTTTTATCTTGCAGCGGACCTCTAATCCGTCGGCTACCGATTTGCAAAATAGAGATTCTCAAGGGAAGGCCATTTATGCAATCATGGGTGAAAAAATTGAAAGCTGGGGCCAAGCCTTTCGCGGTGAGTCAGGATTTTCAGCGATTGGTTCGGTGGTAGGCCTGACCTATCCAGACGAATTTGAAAAGATCCAAAGCGCCTGTCCCCATACTTTTTTCTTGGTCCCTGGCTATGGGGCCCAAGGTGGAAGCGGAGAAGATATCGCGAGAATCCTTAAGAAATCACCTTGCGCCATTGTGAACTCGTCGCGGGGCCTAATCACCGCCCATCAGAAGGTAGGCAGCCAAGACGAGGGCTTTTCCGACCATGTCAGAAAGGCAACTTTGGCGATGAAGGAGGACATTCTCAAATGGCTATAATACGTGATAACAAATGCCTTCAGGCGGACATTATGAAAATGACCCTGGCCTATCAGGGCGAGGTTAAACCCGGCCAATTTTTCATGGTCAGAGCCTGGGACAAGGATCCGCTTCTGTCACGGCCAATCTCAGTTTTTGACTTCGAAGACGGGCTACTTTCCTTTTTATACCAAGTAGTTGGGCGCGGAACCAAGATCTTGGCGACTCTTAAAGCGGGTGATTGCTTGGAGATTCAAGGGCCTTATGGTAATGGTTTTCCCGAAATTATGGGCGACCTTTGCCTGGTCGGAGGAGGGATAGGCATTGCCCCCCTTTATTATTTAGCCAAAGACTTTAAGAAGAGATCCCCGGAAAATAAGTGTCGGGCTTATCTTGGTTTTAGCCAGACACCCTATTGCCTTGACGACTTTAAGGCAATTTGCGATGAGGTCACCATCGATGTTGGTGGAATCATTGTTGATGCTGTTGAACCGCGAAATAGCGAGATTATGGTCGCTTGTGGGGCAACGCCAATGATGAAGGCCCTTGACAAAAAGATTGATACTGTCTTCCCCTTGTTTTTTTCGCTTGAAGCGCGAATGGCCTGCGGGGTTGGGGCCTGCCTTGGTTGCACCTGCAAAACAAAGAGCGGTAATAAAAAAGTGTGTAAAGATGGACCAGTTTTTCCCCGGGAGGAGGTTTTTAATGACTAAGCCTTTAAAGACTAATTTTAGTGGTATTACCTTTAAAAATCCGATTATCCCAGCCTCAGGAACTTTTGGCTTTGGCCAAGAGTATGGCGAATTTTATGACTTAAATCGCTTGGGCGGACTCTCTACTAAGGGTCTAACCTTGGAGGCGCGACCAGGCAATGAAGGGATTCGGCTATGGGAGACACCGGCTGGCCTGATGAATAGCATCGGCCTTGAGAATCCGGGAATTGATGGCTTTATTAAAAATGAATGGCCACATTTAAAAAAACTAGATACGGTTACGATTGTTAATGTCGGTGGCAAAGATGAGGCCTCTTATTTGAAAGCAGTGGAGAAGCTTAATAATTTGGAGATTGAGCTAATCGAGCTTAACATTTCTTGTCCTAATGTCGATGCGGGGGGGATGGCCTTTGGCATAAAGGCCTGTATGGCAGAGGAGATAACCAGAAAAGTTGTTAAGCTCTCCCGCCACCCGGTTATGGTTAAATTATCTCCCAATGCCCACTCCATCACCGACGTTGCCTTAGCCTGCGAAGCAGCAGGTGCATCAGGGATTTCCCTGATCAACACCATCCAAGCGATGGCTGTTGACTATAAAAACAAGCAAGCGGTCTTTAATCAGTTTTATGCCGGCTTATCCGGTCCAGCTGTTAAACCCATTGCCCTACGGATGACCCATCAAGTCTGTCAGGCAGTAAAGATTCCGGTTATGGCCATGGGGGGAATATCTAATTGGGAAGATGCCTTAGAATTTTTAATGGTTGGGGCCACCTGTTTGCAGCTTGGAACGATAAACTTTAATGACCCTTTTGCGGCCATTAAAATAATTGAGGGGCTAGAAGCCTATTGTGAAAATGAGAAACTTGAAAATATATCAGAAATTCGCGGTATTATTGGATAAAAGAAGACAAAAAGGGTATATAGAAAAGAGGGCAGTATGGATGTAATTAATATTTTGAAAAAAACTGATGCATTAATGGAGGGGCATTTCTTATTATCGTCTGGTAAGCACAGTGGCCAATACGTGCAATGCGCCAAAGTTCTTCGTTTTCCCGATCAAGCAGCCAAGGTGCTGACTCCGGTGGTTGAAAAACTAAAAAATTTCCCGATTGATAAGGTCGTCGGACCTGCCATGGGTGGAGTTGTTGTCGCTTATGAGATTGGTCGGCAACTAGGAAAAGAAGCGATCTTTACTGAGCGCATCGATGGGCTGATGGAACTTCGCCGCGGTTTTGAGATAAAGCCTGGGGATAAGGTGATCATCAGTGAGGATGTTGTGACAACCGGAAAGTCGACTATTGAAACAAAAATTGCTCTAGAAGCTTTGGGCGCTGACGTTTTGGGTGTGGCTTGCATTGCCGATCGGCGAGCAGAGGGGGTTGAGATTGGGATGCCGATTTTTGCGGCGATCAAACTTCAAATTATGGCTTGGGAGCCAGATAATTGTCCTGTTTGCCAGGATAAAAAAATTCCCTTGACGAAACCTGGCTCACGAAAAGAGATTTAAAAGATAAGGAGGAAAAAATGAAAACTAAGAAAATTATTGCCTTGATTAGTGATGATTTTGAAGATTTAGAATTGTGGTACCCAGTCTTAAGACTTCGGGAACTCGGAGCAATCGTTCATGTCGTTGGGGATGAAGCCAATAAACAATATATTGGTAAATATGGTGTTCCCTGCGTGTCAGATTGTTCCTTTAGAGAAATTTATCCGGATAGTTACGATGGGATCCTAGTGCCGGGGGGCTGGTCACCAGATGCTCTTAGACGAATACCGGAAGTGATTAATTTAGTTACGAATATGAATGACCGTAAACGGGCGATCGGTCAGATTTGTCATGCCGGCTGGGTTTTAATCTCGGCTGATATCCTTGAAGGGGTTAATGTGACGAGTACGCCTGGGATCAAGGATGATATGAAAAATGCCGGTGCCATTTGGCACGATGTCCCCTCGATTATTGATGGCCATATTATCTCAAGCAGACGGCCGCCAGACTTACCGGCTTATATGAAAGATTATATAAAAGTTTTGGGTGACCAGTAAAAAGATTGATATAAAAAAGCCCCTATTAAGATTTAACTAGGGGAGACAAAATACTTGCAAATACGCTTGCTAAATGTTATGCTTTTGACCATAAATAAGGCTAGCTAAAGCTGCCGATAAGCGTTTGAAAGCCCTCGTGGCTTTCTTTTTTGCGTGAGCTGATAAAGGAAGGGATTGCAAATTTAATGACGAGGTGAAAAGATGCGAAAGTACCTGATAGTCCTAATAAGTATAGCGATAATGATGTCAGCAGTGGCCTGTCAAGATTTAGATCGAACGACAGAAGCCACGAGTCCGACAAAAGTGATTGTTGATTCACGCGGGAGAGAAGTGGTGGTCCCCTTGGAAATAAAACGACTTGGAAGTTTAGGAGTCTTACGCCTTTTAACCTATATGCAAGCCGGTGACCTAGTCGTAGCGGGGACCGATATGGATAATGAAATTTTGCTTGCCCGGCCTTATACCTATGCCAATCCTCAGTATGCTAACTTACCGGTGATTGGTCAGGGTGGTGCCGGGGGGATCGTTCCCTTTGAAGAAGAGATTATTGGCCTAGAAGTCGACCTTGTTTTCGTTAGTTCCGACTATGAGGATTGCGATGGCTTATCAGAAAAAATAAAGATTCCGGTCGTGGCTATCGATAATCCTGATTTATTTGCAAAAGAGATGGAAAAATCGATTAACATTATCGGTCAAATATTAAATAAAGAAGACCGGGCTGAGGCGATCAATCGCTTTATGGCTAATGCCCAAGCAGATTTAAATGAGCGAACGAAAGATATTAATGATAATGAAAGACCAAGTGTTTATAATGGGGCCATGAATTATAAAGGCTTCCACGGTTTTGATGGAACCGCTGCCAAATACCCGCCCTTTGAGGCGATTAATGCCAACAATGTCGCCGATGGAACCGGTCAAAATGGTGCTTTTATCGTTGATTTAGAGCAAGTAATGGTTTGGGATCCAGAGATTATCTTTTTAAACCCTGACAACATGGATTTGGTTAATGAACAATTTAAAAAAAATCCGGACTATTTTAATGGTTTAAAAGCGGTAAAAAACAATCGGGTCTATAGCCAGTTAGCTTATAATAATAATTACACTAACATTGAGATCGCCCTAGCCGATGCTTATTATGCAGGAACAATTATTTATCCCGGCGCTTTTGAAGATCTTGATGTCGAAAAAAAAGCCGATGATATTTTTGAGTTTTTACTGGGAAAACCACTATATAGTGATTTTGTCCGTGCCGGCCAAGGATTTGGGAAATTGAGGATCGGAAACAAATGATGGGTAAAACAGCAAGTAAGGAAATAAAAAGCGCTTACAACCACTATATACGGCAAAAGATCATAATTCTCATTGGCCTAGTGGCCTTAACCCTTTTGACGATGCTTTTTTCTCTTTCGGCTGGTTCAGCAGATATTCCGATCGGTGAAATTATAAAAGTATTACTGGGCCTTGAGGCTCAAAAAAGTGCGAGTATTGCCCTCAATATAAGATTACCAAGGGTATTAATGGCAGTGGTTGGGGGCATCGGTCTGGCTTCGGCCGGTTGCGTCATGCAAGGGATTTTAAAAAACCCCCTAGCATCAGCATCAACACTGGGGATCGCACAAGGGGCTTCTTTTGGGGCCGCTATAGCAATTACCTTTTTAACGCCCTACCTGACAAGCATGGCAGCCTTTATGGCCGCCATGCTTGTCACCCTAGTGATCCTTGGCTTATCGACCGTTCGAAAGGCCGGCCCGGAAACAATGATTTTAGCCGGTGTCGCCCTTTCGTCTTTGTTTGCCGGAGCGACAGCATTGATTCAATATTTTTCCTCCGATGTTGAAACCGCGGCGATTATTTTTTGGACCTTTGGTGATTTGGGAAGAGCCACTTATGGTGATATTCAAACGACTTTAATTGTTGTTGGCGGGGTTGTTATTTATTTTGCCCTTAACGGCTGGAATTACAATGCCCTAGAATCAGGAGAAGATGCCGCCCTCGGCCTTGGCGTGAATGTCAATAAGGTTCGCTTGATCGGCATGAGTGTGGCCGCCTTAACGGCCGCTACGATTGTGTCTTTTGTTGGGATTATTAATTTTATCGGCTTGATTGCGCCTCATATTATGAGACGCTTTGTCGGCAATGATTACCGCTTTTTACTTCCGGCATCGGCCTTGATGGGGGCCCTATTACTCCTCGTCAGCGATGCCTTTTCGCGCTTGATTATCGCACCCGTTATCTTGCCGATCGGTGCGGTAACATCCTTTTTAGGGGCACCCTTATTCTTATACCTTATTTTTAAAGGAGTGGATAAACATGTTAAAAATTAAAGACCTGGAATTTACTTACCCCTTATCAAAAAAAATACTAGCGAAAATTAAATTTGATGTTGGCAAGGGTCAATCGATTGCCATTCTGGGAAATAATGGGGCGGGAAAAAGTACCTTGTTAAAATGTCTTAATAAAATTATTGTTCCTCAAAAAGGAAGCGTTAGGGTCAATGATATCGATTTACTGGCCTTAAGTCGCTTGGAAATTGCTCAAAAAACTGCTTATGTCGCCCAGAAAAATGGCGGTGGTCGGACGACCGTTTTTGATGCGATCTTATTAGGGCGCAAACCTTTTATTACATTAGGACCAGGAAAAAAAGACTATCAAATTGTCGAGCAAATCATCGAAAACTTAAATCTTAGCGATCTCTCACTTCGCTTAATCGATGAATTAAGTGGTGGAGAACTGCAAAAAGTGATGATTGCCCGGGCTCTAGCCCAAGAACCAAAGGTCCTTCTCCTTGATGAACCAACTTCCAGCCTCGATTTAAAAAATCAGATCGAGGTCCTTGAGCTCATTCAGCAGGTTGCTAAAGCCAAGCAAATTGCTGTTGTTATCGTCATCCATGATTTGAATTTAGCCCTCCGATACTGTGATCGGTTTTTATTTTTAAAAGAAAATGCCGTCTTTTGTTACGGTGGACTAGAGGTAATGACGGCAAAGAACATCTCTGCGGTTTACCAGGTTCCTGTCACCGTGGAGCATTATCAGAACCGAGTGATTGTGATTCCCCTCGCTTAGTGGGGCTATATATTTGATCATCCTACTAAAAGGGTTGACCCTGATGCTTAGACCAAGGAATAATTTTTTAGGATTATCTTGTTATTTAAGCTAAGATTATTTATAATGGATAGAGTTGAAGCAAAGTACAGGTGGAGGTAAATGGGAAATGGATAATTTATACTATTATTTATGGTTTTCAAGGTTGGACTCATTAAATATCCGCCAAAAAAACGCCTTGCTTAAATCGTTTAATAATCCTAAAAAGATTTTTGCAAGCAAAGCTGAGGAACTTATAAAGACAAGGGTTTTTAAGAAAAAAGAATCCCTAGAGGCGTTTTTAAGATCGCGAACGCTTGACAACTTGCAAGATGATTTTGATTATATGAAAAAAAATGCGATTGATTTTATTCCTTTTGACGATAGTAGATTTCCCCAAAAATTACGGGAAATCTATTCGCCACCGATAGGCCTCTACACTAAGGGTGATCTTGATTTGCTAAAGGCAAGTCCGGCAATTGCCCTAGTCGGATCGCGCAATCCGTCAAAGATGGCTTTAAAACATGCCCGTTCTTTTTCGTCAAGCCTGAGTGCCATGGGGATGACAATTGTCTCTGGACTAGCAGAAGGGGTCGACGGGGTTGCCCACTGGGGAAGTCTAGACGAAATCGGAAAAACCATTGCCGTCTTGGGAAGTGGGATCGACCAATGCTATCCAGCCCATCACGAGAAACTATTTAGGGAAATTGAAAAAAAGGGCCTGATCATTACGGAATTTAATTTAGGCGACAAACCACTGGGCTTTCATTTCCCAATGCGCAATCGCATAATTTCAGCTTTGTCAGAGGGCCTTTTAGTGATTGAGGCCCGCAAAAAAAGCGGGTCCTTAATTACAGTCAACCATGCCCTTGATCAAGGTAAAAATGTCTATGTTATTCCCGGAGAAATTGATAACCCGCATTGGGCAGGAAGCAATAGTCTTTTGAAAGAAGGGGCAAAATTTGTGACCGAACCCAAAGATATAGCCGAAGATTTCATTGTCAGGAAAGACACGAGCCTAGCAAAAAAAAAGATCCCCATTAAGATTAAATTTAATGACGCCGATGATGAGCGAATTTATAATGCAATTATCAAAGGATATGATACGATAGATGAGTTAGTAATGATAACAGGCTTAAGTGTGGTTGAGTTAAGCACACGATTGACGATGATGGAGATTGATGAAATGATTAAGGCGGATCGTGGGAAATTAAAGATTTGTGATCGCTTTTCTTAAGTAAATCGGCACTTTTATTGAATAAATGCTTTTCTTTTCCTACAATGTGCCTGTTGATGGATTGAATTCAAGGAGGTTTTAATGAGCAAAAATCTGGTGATTGTTGAATCACCTGCGAAAGCGAAAACAATAAAAAAATATTTGCCCAAAGGCTTTGAAGTTCAGGCGACTATGGGCCACGTAATTGATTTACCGAAGAGCCGAATTGGTATTGACATAGAGAATAATTTTGAGCCGGAGTATATCAAGATCCGCGGAAAAGCAGAGTTACTCAATAAATTAAAAAAAGCTGCCAAAAAAGCTGATTTTGTTTATCTAGCGACTGATCCTGACCGCGAAGGGGAAGCTATTTCTTGGCATATGGCTAATTTTTTGGAAATCGATTTACAGGAAAAATGTCGGATCGAGTTCCACGAGGTGACTAAGCGCGCCGTTAATGCGGCCCTTGAAAATAGTCGGGTGATCGATATTGACCTAGTTAATTCCCAGCAGGCGAGGCGGATTCTTGATCGTTTAGTTGGTTACACACTTAGCCCCTTTCTTTGGAAAAAAGTAAAAAAAGGATTAAGTGGTGGCCGCGTGCAATCAGTCGTGACGCGGATTATCGTCGATCGCGAAGAAGAAATTAACGCCTTTGTACCGGTCGAATATTGGTTATTGGATTTAAAATTAAAAAAACCGGGTGACAAACTAACCTTTATCTCAAAGTTTCACTCGGAGGATGGGAAAAAGAAGACGATTGAAACAGCCCAAGAAGCTAATCGTCTGGCTGAAATTGTCGAGGAAAACGACAAGGTCGTTAACAACATTAAAAAACGAACACGAAAGCAAAAACCCCCCTTGCCCTTTACCACTAGTACCTTGCAACAAGAGGCCTATAAGTCACTTGGTTTTGCCACCCAAAGAACCATGCGACTGGCCCAGCAACTCTATGAAGGGGTGGATATAGCGGGCAGTGGCTTAACTGGTTTAATTACCTATTTAAGAACGGATTCAACCCGAATTGCCACTGAAGCAGTCGTCGAAAGCGCGACCTTTATTAAGAATAATTATGGCGAGTCCTATCTTGGCGGTCAAAAAAAAGCTGGTAAAGGGAAGAATGTTCAAGATGCTCACGAGGCCATTCGCCCCTCCTTGATTGAGTTGACGCCAGACCGAGTGAAGAATTCGTTAGAGCGGGACCAGCACAGGCTCTATAAGTTAATTTGGGAGCGACTTATCGCCAGTCAGATGGCTGAAGCAGAATATTATGTCACCGATATTGATGTCGGCGTTTCAAAATTATTATTTAAAACAAAGGGCGAAACACAGAAGTTTGATGGCTTCACTAAAGTCCTTAAAGCGGCCAGCAAAAAAGAAGACAACATTTTGCCGGAATTAGCCAAAGGGGACCGTCTGGAAAAAATTGAAACCATCAAGGAACAAAAATACACCAAGCCGCCGGCCCGCTATACAGAAGCCTCCTTAGTTAAAATATTGGAAGAAAAAGGAATCGGACGGCCGAGTACCTATGCACCGACAATTTCGACAATTAAAAATAGAGACTATGTCGAAGTGGTCGACAAGCATTTTAAGCCAACCGAATTAGGTATCACGGTGACTGAAATGATGAAAGAATATTTTATCGATGTGGTTAACGTCTCCTTTACCGCCGAGATGGAAGACAAACTCGATAAGGTGGCCGAAGGAGATAAAGAGTGGGTCAAGGTTTTACAAGACTTCTATGAATGGTTTGGAAAAGCATTGACCTTGGCCCAGGAAAACGCTGAAAAAGTGACGATTGAAGATCCTGAATCGGATGTCGACTGTGACTTGTGCGGACGTCGGATGGTGATTAAGAAGGGACGCTACGGGCGGTTTTTAGCCTGTCCTGGTTTTCCGGAATGCAAAAACGCCAAGCCTTTTTTCGAAAAAACGGGTGGCATTTGTGGACTCTGTGGCGGTGATCTGGTAAAACGAAAGTCAAAAACAGGGCGAACTTTTTATTCCTGTAGTAATTATCCTAAATGTGAGTATATGAACTGGGATCTTCCGCTCCCAGAAAAATGCCCTGAATGCGGAGCGACCTTATTTCAAAAGGGTTTAGGCAAACGCAAAAAAATATATTGTGATAAAAAAGATTGTGGCTTTATCAAGCCGACAAATGATTAAAAATTAGAAAATTTAAAAAATCAAAGATGAAAGTGAGATCGAATGATGTTTCATGCAACGACAATAATTGGGATCCGGCACAAGGGGCAAGTGGCCATTGCCGGCGATGGACAAGTAACATTTGGTGAGACTGCCATTATGAAGAATAATGCTGTGAAAGTTAGAAAAATCTTCAAAGATCAGATCTTAGCGGGTTTTGCCGGATCGGTTGCCGATGCCTTTACCCTAACGGAAAAGTTTGAGCAAAAAATTGAGGCCTACGATGGTAATTTAAAACGAGCAGCCATTGAATTAGCCAAAGAATGGCGAACGGATAAGATCCTCCGAAATCTTGAAGCCCTTTTAATTGTGATGGACCGTGATCATACTCTTATTATTTCTGGGAATGGGGAAGTCTTTGAACCGGATGATGAGGTCGTCGCGATTGGATCGGGCGGAAATTATGCCTTAGCAGCAGGACGGGCCTTTAAAGAACATCCTGATTTAACAGCCAAAGAAATCGTCCGAAAATCATTAGAGATTGCTTCGAAAATATGTATCTATACTAATGATCACATAACAGTTAAAGAGCTTGAGGAGGTGGGGAAATGAAAGACTTAACACCTAAAGAAATCGTCAAAGAATTAAATCGCTTTATCATCGGCCAAGACCAGGCTAAAAAAGCGGTTGCCGTGGCCCTTCGCAACCGTTACCGACGAAGCTTATTGGCTGATGACTTAAAAGAAGAATTCACCCCTAAAAATATTATTTTAATGGGGCCAACGGGGGTTGGTAAAACAGAAATTGCCAGGCGGGTGGCAAAGCTTGTTAAAGCACCCTTTATTAAGGTCGAAGCGACGAAATTTACCGAGGTCGGTTATGTCGGACGGGATGTTGAATCGATGGTACGAGACCTTGTCACCACATCGATTCGAAATGTCCAACAAGAAAAAATGCGAGAAGTCTACGCAGAAGCTAAAAAAAATGTTAACATAATTATTTCGACGATCCTTGTACCCAGAAAAGATATCAAAGAAACCCTTAAGACACCCTTTGATATGTTTATGAAACCCAATCAAAAGGCTACGCCGAGTCAAGCAGAAAAAGACGAAAGCTTAGAGAAAGAATTGACGGCAAAAGAAAAAAGAGCCGCCGTATTACAGGATTTAATCGACGGTAAATTAGAAGATGAGATTATTGAAATAGAAGTTGACGAAGATGGGGCAAAAGCAATTGGAATGATCCCAGGCATGGGTAGTGATGACATGATGTTTAACATGAGTGATATCCTAGGGGATTTCCTACCGTCAAAGAAAAAGAAAAAAAACCTACCCATTAAGGAAGCGCGGAAGATTCTCATTAATCAGGAGGCAGAAAAGCTGATCGATATGGATGCGGTGAAAGAAATTGGCCTTCGAGAAGCTGAACAAAATGGGATTATTTTTGTTGATGAAATTGATAAGATTGTCGGCGGTGGCGGCCGTTCCCAAGGACCAGATGTTTCAAGGGAAGGCGTTCAACGAGATATCTTACCGATTGTTGAAGGTTCGACCGTTAACACCAAGTATGGGCCCATTCAAACGGATTATATTTTATTTATCGGTGCGGGTGCCTTTCACATTGCCAAGGTCGAGGATATGATTCCTGAGCTCCAAGGGCGTTTTCCCATTACGGTTACCCTCGATAGCTTAACCCAAGAGGATTTTTTAGAGATCCTTAAAAGCACGGATAATTCAGTCATTAAACAATATCAAGCCTTGATTAAAACAGAAGGGATCGATCTGATCTTTGCTGAAGAAACGCTGGCAACGATTGCTGAAATTGCCTTTCTAAAAAACCAGGAGGGTGAAAACATTGGGGCTAGACGACTCCACACCGTGATGGAAAAGTTGCTCGAAGAAATCTCCTATCACGCGTCCGAGTACGAACAAGAGGAGTTTATCATCGATGTTGACTACGTTAAAAATCAATTTAAACTTGATGATTATAAACAAAATTACGATCGCTATTTATTGTAATAAAATCTTGCAATAATAGTTGAAATATGTTATATTAATCTAGTATGTATTACACACATTCCTTGAGAAACGAAAAGGTGCCGGCAACGGCTTGACGTGATCGATGAAAGGGATGGAGGATAAAAAACCAAGGAGGTATTTAAAAATGGCAGTTGTTTCAATGAAGCAATTATTAGAAGCAGGGGTGCATTTTGGCCATCAAACAAGACGATGGAATCCAAAAATGGCACCATATATTTTTACGGAGAGAAATGGTATTTATATCATTGATTTACAGCAGACGGTTAAGCGAATTGAAAAAGCCTATAACTTTGTTAGAGAGCTAGCAGAAAACGGTGAAGAAATTCTCTTTGTCGGAACTAAAAAACAGGCCCAGGTCAGCATTGAAAAAGAAGCAAAACGAAGTGGTAGTTTTTGTGTTAATCATCGTTGGTTAGGTGGTACTTTAACAAATTTTGAAACCATTAGCAAACGAATCGATAAATTAAATGAACTAGAAGCAATGGAAGAAGACGGGACCTTTGATCTTCTACCGAAAAAAGAAGTTATCCGCTTAAAACGACAACGTGATCGTTTGCGTAAATTTTTAGGTGGCATTAAAGACATGAATGGTCTTCCAGGAGCAATTTTCGTTATTGATGCAAAGAAAGAACGAATTGCCATTGCTGAAGCGAAGAAATTAGGAATTCCTATTATCGGAATTGTCGATACAAATTGTGATCCCGATGAAATTGATTATATTATCCCCGGAAATGACGATGCCATTCGGGCAGTTGCCTTAATTCTTTCTGTTATTTCAGATGCAATCATCGAAGGACGACAGGGCGAACAGATTGACGAGCCGGCAGAAGCACCTAAGGCAGAAGCGCCAAAAGTAGTGGTTGCTGAAGAAGCTGAAGAAAAGGTCGAAGTGAAAGCAGAAGCTAAGGCCGAAGTGAAAGCAGAAGTGAAAGCAGAAGCTGATGTGAAGGTCGAAGAACAAGCTAAAGTTATTAAAGAAGAAAATACCGTAGACGATACAATTGTGGTTGAATAATAATCTTGGAGGAAAAACGTGGACGCTAAATTAGTTAAGGAATTACGACAAAAAACGGGTGCTGGCATGATGGATTGCAAGCGGGCACTAGTCGAAAAAGAAGGGAATATCGAGGAAGCCGTTGCTTTCTTGCGAGAAAAAGGCTTGGCGGATACCAACAAAAAGGCCGGCCGTATTGCTGCTGAAGGAATAGTGGACTCCTATATTCATATGGGGGGGAAAATTGGTGTGCTTCTTGAAGTAAATTGTGAGACCGATTTTGTTGCCAAAAATGATGGCTTTAGAAATTTTGTTCGCGACATAGCCATGCATATCGCAGCGACGAATCCCCTTTATATTACAAAAGAGGAAGTACCAACAGAAGAAGTTGAAAAAGAAAAACAAATCTTACGAAACCAAGCACTTAACGAAGGAAAACCAGAGAAAATCATTGATAAAATGGTCGAAGGACGGATTAGCAAGTTTTATCAAGAGATTTGCTTGATGGAGCAATCCTTCGTTAAAAACCCTGACCTAACAATCGAAGATTTGGTCAAAGAGCAGATCATGACTATCGGTGAAAATGTTAAAATCCGTCGCTTTGTTCGATACGGCATGGGTGAAGGCTTAGTTAAAAAAGAAGAAAACTTTGCTGAAGAAGTAGCCAAACAGATCAACAGCTAATGCCCCTAAAAAGAACACAATTGTGTTCTTTTTTTAAGATCCTTTTCGTTGTCAAAGTGATGAAATTAAGATATAATTAAAAAGAGATAAGGGGGGATTTTTTGGAAGCGAAATATAAACGCGTTATTATTAAAATCAGTGGTGAAGCACTGTCAGGCGGCAACCATCATGGTATTGATACGCCAACCGTTGAGAAGATTTGTCGGCAGATCAAAGAAGTTTTTGACCTGGGCCTAGAAATTGCAATTGTTGTTGGTGGTGGGAATTTTTGGCGGGGACGAAGCAGCGAAGGAATGGACAAGTCAACGGCTGACTATATGGGAATGCTAGCGACGGTTATTAATGCCCTTGGTCTCCAAGATGTCTTAGAAGATATGGGTGTGCCTGTTCGTGTCCAAACAGCCATTGAGATGAAGCAAATTGCTGAGCCCTATATTCGTCGTAAAGCGATTCGTCATCTTGAGAAAAGAAGAATCGTTATTTTTGCATCAGGAACTGGAAATCCTTTTTTTACGACCGATACAACAGCAGCCTTACGGGCAGCTGAAATTGATGCCGAAATCATATTGTTAGCAAAAAATATTGACGCGGTTTATGATTCTGATCCCCTGACGAATCCGAATGCTAAGAAATATTCTGAGCTAACCTATATTGAAGTTTTAAATAAAGGCTTGAAGGTCATGGATTCAACGGCGACATCCTTGTGCATGGATAATCACATACCGATTCTCGTATTTGGATTAAATGAACCTAAAAATATTTTGCGTGCAGTCATGGGCGAAAAAATTGGAACAATTATTCAGGAGGCGTAGGAAATGATTAAAAGTATTGAGAAAACCGCAAATGAAAAGATGGATAAAGCAATTATTAGTTTGACTGAGTCCCTAGCAGTCTTAAGAGCCGGACGTGCCAATCCGCGGATGCTAGACCGGGTCGTAGTTGAGTATTATGGGACGGATACTCCCCTTAATCAACTAGCCAATGTTAGTGTGCCTGAGCCACGGATGATTACCATCCAGCCTTATGATGTATCAGCTATTCAAGCAATTGAACGGGGTATTCTAAAAGCTGATCTGGGCTTTAACCCATCAAATGATGGTAAAATGATTCGTTTAATTATCCCTCAATTAACGGAAGAACGGCGAAAAGATCTTGTTAAGCTGGTAAAGAAATATGGTGAAGAATGTAAAATCGCAATTCGGAATATTAGAAGAAATGCAATTCAGGAAATGAAAGACAGCGAAAAAGAAGCCTTGATCAGTGAAGATGAATTAAAACAAGGTGAAAAAGACATTCAAAAAATCACCGATGATCAGGTGAAAGAAGTAGAAGTGGTTCTGAAAGAAAAGGAAGATGAGATTTTGGAAGTTTAGGGTTTGAAAGAATAATATAATTTCACTAAGAGTGGGGTGACCCACTCTTATCTATTTTTAGACGATAATAAAAGCAAAAGATTTTGGAGAATATAATGAAAAAAAAATCAAAAGAAAGTGTCTTAGAGACATTATTAAGTCCAAGAGTTGAAGAGATTGGCTACGAGCTTTACGATCTGACCTTTGATAAAAAAGGGAAAGACTGGGTCCTCGTCCTTTTTATTGATTCACCCAATGGTATTTCCTTAGACGATTGTGAGACGGTAAGTCGTTTTATTTCAACGGTCCTTGATGAAGAGGATCCAATTGAGCAAAGTTATCTCTTGGAAGTATCATCACCGGGGATAGATCGGGTCTTAAAAAAAGAGAGTCACTATCAGGCAAATATTGGTCAGAGGATCAAGCTTAGCTTATTTGCACCACTTGATGGGAGTAAAAACTTTGAAGGCCGGCTGCTAATCCTTAATGATGATTGCTTGTCACTTGAACTTGAGAATGGAAAAACAATTGACTTGGGTCGAGAAAAAATCACAAAAGCGAATAGAATCGATGAGATTAATTTTAAGTCTCGTTCTGAACGTCAAGAGGAAGGTGAATGAAAGATGAATCCAGATTTTATTAGAGCCCTCGATCTCATTCAAGAAGAAAAATCGATTGAAAAAGAAGAATTGATTCAAGCGATTGAGGCGGCCATTGCTACGGCCTATAAGAAAAACTACGGAAATGCGCAAAATGTAGAAATCACGATCAATCGCGAATCGGGCGATATCAAAGTGTACGCCATGAAAGAAGTGGTTGAGATACCGGACAATGACCAATGTCAAATATCATTAGACCAAGCGAGAGAATTTGAACCTGGTTTTGAAATTGGCGATGTCTATCGAAAAGAAGTATGTCCTAAGGATTTCGGGCGAATTGCCGCTCAAAATGCCAAACAATTAATAATTCAACGAATTAAAGAAGCGGAAAGAACGATTATTTTTAATGATTATTTAGAAAGACAAGATGAGGTTTTAACCGGCATTATTAAACGGACTGAAAAAGGTATTGTCAATGTAGATGTTGGCAAAATTGAAGCCGGAATGCTACCATCAGAGCAGGTTCCAGGGGAAGAGTATATTGCCAATAAACGCTTAAAGGTTTATGTACTACAGGTTAAAAAGACAACAAAAGGCCCACAAGTGAATGTGTCACGAACTCACCCCGGCCTCGTCAAACGCTTGTTTGAGTCGGAGGTACCAGAAATATACGAAGGTGTCGTTGATATTGTCTCGATCTCAAGAGAAGCTGGTTCGCGAACGAAAATGGCGGTTAAAGCCAATAATGATGAGGTTGACCCTGTTGGGGCTTGTGTTGGCCAAAAAGGAATGCGAGTACAAAGCATAATCGATGAATTGAATGGGGAAAAAATTGATGTGATCAAATATAGTGATGATATCGAAGAGTATTTAGCTAATGCCCTTAGCCCGGCTAAGGTACTCAGGATTATTCCTAATCGAGATGCTAAGATGGCGATCGCAATTGTTGATGATTACCAGTTGTCGCTAGCCATTGGAAAAGAAGGACAAAATGTTCGCCTAGCAGCTAAACTAACAGGTTGGAAAATTGATATTAAGAGTAAAACGGCTTTCGAGACCATGGAAATGCCAGCAATGAACTCTCTAGACGATGTTTTAGAAGCTCTTACCCTTGAGGAAAACAAAGATAAAGAGCAGATGATAGATGAAAATGACGACATTTTAAAAAGGCTAAAAGATGAGCTTGAATTAGAAATTTAGGAGACCACAGAAAAGATTAAAACATTTATGGTATAATTAATTAATTACGAGTTTGGGGAGGTTGGGATGAAAAAAAATCCTCAGAGAACCTGTGTGATTTGTCATGAAAAATGTGATAAACGTGATTTGTTGCGAATTGTCGCTGATAAATCAGGACAGATTTCTTTTGATCCGACCGGCAAGCAAAATGGGCGTGGTGCCTATGTTTGTCAGTCTCAAGAGTGTTTGAATGCATTTTCAAAAAGAAATCATTTAGAACGCGTATTTAAACGCAAGGTTGAGGCTGAAGTTGGGCAAAAAATACAAGCAGAAATTTCGGAGATGATGATGAAGATAAAATAAAAGAAGGGAGGAATAATATGTCAAAATTAAGAGTATACGATTTAGCAAAAAAGCATGATATTGCCAGCAAAGAATTCGTAAAAATTTTAAACACATATAATATTCCTGTAAAAAATCATATGAGTGCATTGACAGACCAGCAAATTGAGGAATTTGAGGGTAAGTTTGATAAGAAAAAATATTTAGAGAAAGTGGCTGACCAGAAAAAACCAGCAGCTGGATCAGATGAGACTAAAAAAAATAAAAAAGGCGGAACAACTATAAATCAAGAACAAGCTAAGAAAGCAACAACAGCTAAGAAGCCGGCAAAAGCAACACCAGCGGTTCAAAAAAAGAATGAGCCTAAAAAAGTAGAACAGACGAAAAAGAACCAAGCACCTAAAAAAGGTGACGATAAGAAGAAGGATACACCTAAAAAAACAGTTCAAAGCAAGGCAGCATCGCAAAAAACTAGTCCCAAAACTGATAATAAAAAGAAATCGACTCAGAAAAAAAGGAATCCTAACCAAACAGTAGCACCTAAAGTAAGAGACCATAGCAAAAAGGAAAAAACATCACGAAGCGTTTACAAACGCCTTAAGGACGAAAAGAAAAAAACGGTCGTTGAAAATCAATTGTATGAGGTCCCAGAATTTGTTACTGTCGGTGAACTTGCGGACATCATTGATGTCGGAGTAACTGATATCATCAAAACCTTGATGATGGCCGGAACAATGGCCTCAATTAATCAGGAAATTGATTTTGAAACGTCAAGCTTGGTTGCCATGGAGCTTGGTAAAGAGATTGAACTAATCGAAGTAGAAGATGTAGTTTTAAAAATACTAGAAGAATACGATGAAGAAGAATGTGAAAATGCCATTAAACGTCCACCCGTTGTGACGGTTATGGGGCATGTTGACCATGGTAAAACATCACTTCTGGATCAAATAAGAAAGACCAATGTTATTTCCGATGAAGCAGGTGGCATCACTCAACATATCGGCGCTTACACCGTTCGAGTTAATAAGGAAGCCATTACTTTTATCGATACACCCGGTCATGAAGCCTTCACAGCCATGCGTTCGCGAGGGGCCCAAATAACCGATATTGCAATCCTTGTGGTTGCGGCGGATGATGGTGTCATGCCTCAAACGATTGAAGCGATTAATCACGCTAAAGCGGCAGAGGTTCCAATTATCGTAGCGATTAATAAAATTGACAAGCCGGCAGCTAATCCAGAGCGGGTCAAACAAGAGTTGACAGAGTATGGCCTGGTTGTTGAAGAATGGGGTGGTGAAACCATTGCTGTGCCCGTATCCGCAAAAAATAACGAGAACATCGATAAATTATTAGAAATGATTATCCTAGCCACTGAGATGGAAGAGCTCGAAGCTGACCCCTGTCGTGAGGCCCGGGGAACCGTGATCGAGGCCCAAGTTAAGCGTGGTAAGGGGCCAGTGGCCACCTTGCTTGTCCAACAAGGAACCTTACGGATTGGTGACTCGATTATTTCCGGAACGACCTACGGCAAGGTTAGAACGATGATTGACGATCAAGGTCGACGGCTTAAGAAAGCAGGCCCTTCAACACCAGTTGAAATCTCTGGCTTAGCCGAGATTCCAGAAGCCGGCAATGATTTTATTGTCATTGAAAATGAAAAAGAAGCCCGTCAATTAGCCGACCAACGCAAGGACCAGCAAAAGGGCGAACGCCAACGCAAAAGCAAGGTTTCTCTTGATGACTTGTTTAATCAAATACAAGATGGTAATATCCAAGATGTCAATATCATTATTAAAGCTGACGTCCAAGGATCGATTGAAGCGATCAAGCAATCTCTGGAAAAATTAGATAATGAAGCGGTTCGAATTAATGTTATCCATGGGGCTGTTGGTGCCGTTAACGAGACGGATGTGATGCTAGCGTCAACTGCCAATGCCATTGTTATTGGTTTTAATGTGAGGCCGGACAAAAATGCGATCAAGCTTGCCGACACCGAAGAGGTTGACCTGCGTTTGTACCGGGTCATCTATGATGCCATTGATGATGTCAAGAAAGCCATGGAGGGCATGTTAGCCCCAGAGTTTAAGGAAAAAGTGGTTGGGAATGCAGAAATTCGTAACACCTTTAAAATTCCAAATGGCGGAACGGTTGCTGGATCTTATGTGACCGATGGTAAAATTGCTAGAAGTAATGAAGTTCGCGTGATTCGCGATGGGATTGTTGTCTTTGAAGGAAAGATTGGATCGCTACGACGATTTAAAGATGACGTCAAGGAAGTCAATACTGGTTACGAATGTGGTATCAGCATCGAAAAATTCAACGATATTAAGGTTGGCGATAATATCGAGGCTTTCAGAAACGAAAAAATAGAACGATAAGTGCTAGGATATAAGGAGGGATTGATATGGCATCTCATCGAAGTGAGAAAATTAATGGGCAAATACAGCGAGAGTTAAGTTTATTGCTCCAACAGAAAGTCAAGGATTCACGGATCCTTGATAACAATGTTAGTATAACTCAGGTAAGAGCGACACCAGACTTAAAGTCGGCAACGGTATACGTCAGCGTTCTAGGCAATGACGACCAGAAGAAAAAGGTTCTTGAAGGTTTAGAACATGCCAGCGGTTTTTTAAGATCGAGTTTAGGAAGTACGATCAAGCTTCATTCGGTTCCGGCGCTACAATTTGAGCTGGATAACTCGGTCGAATATGGGATGCATATTGAATCCATCTTAAAGGATTTAAAGCAGAAAAAAAAAGAGACAAAAGACGATGACTAAAATTCCTAATGCCGCTTTAAAGGCCCTAAAAGAAAACCAGCGTTTCTTGATTTTAACCCATCAAAAACCCGATGGCGATGCGATCGGATCAGTGATTACCTTAGGTAAGGGTCTTAAAAAATTAAATAAAGAAGTTGATTATTACATTGATTTGCCACTCGAAGATAAGTTACAGTTTTTCCCAGAAATAAAGTGTTTTAATCAACACTTAGCCAAGGACTACGATCTCATTATTTACCTTGATTGTTCAACGGAGATCTTTGCCCATCAACCCTCACAAATGCCAAATTACAAAAAGAAGCTAGTAATTGATCACCACAAAAGTAATCAAGGCTACGGTGATTTGAATGTTATTATCATTACCAGTGCGACAGCCGAAATCACCTTTCGAATTGTAAAATTACTTGGTGTCTCAATTGATGAGGAAATGGCTGACGCAACTTTTACTGGCATTTCAACTGATACCGGCAGCTTTCAATTTTCTAATGTGACGGCTGACACCCATTTAATTCTCAGTGAGTTGTATCAAATTAAAGATGACTTTTCAGCCCTGTCTAAAGTTCTCCACAATGAAAAAAACCTAGCACAAATGAAGATGACTGGGGCTGCTATCCGGTCTTTAGAGATTCTTGATAGTCTGCCGATTGCCTTTATGGTCCTACAATATGAAACGATTACCCACTATGGGGGTTCGATCAATATTGGTGATGACGTTGCGAATATTGGTCAAAATACGATTGGGGTAGCGATGACGGCCTTAGTTAAAGAAATTAAAAAAGGTGACTACCGAGTCTCGCTAAGGGCGAGATACCCTTATGATATCCATAAACTGGCCTTAAAGTACCATGGCGGTGGTCATGAACGGGCAGCAGGATTTTCCTACTCGGGGGATCTTGAGGTTCTTAAAGAGGAATTGATGGAAATCTATCGCCAACAGAGTGGCAAGAATGAAGACCAATGATGGCTATCTAATCATTCGCAAGGAGAAGAAAATGACATCTCACGATGTTGTTTTTCGCGCGAGAAAATTGTTAAAGATCAAAAAAATCGGTCACACCGGAACCCTCGACCCCGATGCTGAAGGTGTTCTTGTTTTATGTGTGGGAAAAGCAACAAAGCTGGCCGAGTACATTGTCGATCATGAAAAAGTCTATCAGGCCCGTCTTCTATTTGGAAGTGAAACAGACAGTGGGGATATTAGTGGGAAAATCTTACATGAAGAAAAAGCACGGATTAAAGAATCAGAGTTAAAGGCATGCCTTAAAAAATTTACGGGTAGGATTCTTCAGAAACCACCAATTTATTCGGCGATCAAAATAAATGGAAAGAAATTATATCAATATGCTCGGGAGGGTAAAGAAGTTGATATTCCGGAGCGGGAAGTAACAATTAGCGAGATTACGTTATCTGATTTCGATGAAAGCAGGCAAGAAGCCACCATTGAGGTAAGTTGTTCAAAGGGGACCTATATCAGAACGCTCTGTACTGATATAGGAAGAGCCTTAGGCAATTATGCGACGATGAAGTCTTTAGTCCGTAAACGTGTCGGCGATTTTTGCTTAGAAGATGCAAGGACATTGGATCAGTTAAGCATGCTTCTTGCCAATGACCCCCAAGCCGATCTTTTAATTCCAATGGCCTTTTCACTTGATCGCTATCCGATTGCCAGAGCAACTGAACAGGGAAAACGGTTCTTGAAAAATGGGAATAAGCTTTATCATTGGAACATTGAAGAGTCGTTTGAGCGCTTTGATCATGACGAGATTATAAAACTTTATGATGATTGTAACTTTATTGGAATGGGGAAATTTGTTGAAAATGAGGATGAAAACTATATTAAACCGATAAAAATATTGTGAGGTAAAAGATGAAAGCAGAGTATCAAAATGAACCGCTCATATTAGTATTAGGTTTTTTTGACGGTGTTCATTTATGTCATAAGGCGCTAATGAAGAAAGCGCTTGAATTGGCGGAAACAACCGGTTACAAAACAGGGGTAATGACCTTTACTGAGCATCCCTTAGAACTGATCTTTCCCAAATATTCACCATGGCTGATTACGTCAAATGATGAAAAGAGACAATTGATTGAAAATTATGGCATTGATTTTGTATTTCTAAATGGTTTTAATGAAAAATTGATGAAATTATCGCCAGAAGGCTTTATCGCTGATTATCTACTCGAACGTTATAATGTAAAAGGGATTGTTGTCGGTTATAATTATAATTTTGGTTACAAGGGTTTGGGAAATACTGATATCCTCGAAGAACTTGGTTTTAAGTACGGTTTTTTTGTTAGAATTGTTAAACCTTGTATCGTTGGAAAACAGCTAGTTAGCTCGACCTTTATTCGGGAATTAATTTCCTGTGGACAGGTCGAAGAAGTGGCTACATTTTTGGGACGCTATTATGGGTTGTCAGGAAAAGTCGTGCGTGGTAAAGGGTTAGGACGAACATTTGGTTTTCCAACAGCCAATATAAAGCTAGATAAAAGGCGAATCCTACCAAATACCGGTGTTTACTATACTCGGGTTTGCCATAAAAACTCCTGCTATCATGGCTTAACAAATTTAGGCTTTAATCCTACCTTTGACAAACATCCTTTTAGCATTGAAACGTATATTTATGATTTTAATTCAGAGATCTACGGTGATACTTTGAGTATTGAATTTTTGAAAAAAGTGCGTAATGAAATTAAATTTGAAAATCTTGAAGCTTTAGTTGAACAGGTTAACTATGACATTGCTTGGATTAAAGATAATTATATTAATAAAAATACAATGAACCAGGTCATTGCTAACGGAGAAAAAGATATTTCACATTTACTTTAGGAATAAACTATGTTATAATTTTGAAGTTAGTAGCCGTTTACTGGGTTTTTTGATACTCCAACAGACTACGCGGTTAATGGTAATGAGTAAAAGAGGAGAAAAAATGATAACAAAAGAGCAAAAAGCAGAAATTGTCCAGAAATACCAGTTAAAAGAAGGTGATTGTGGTTCATCAGAAGTGCAAGTTGCCTTATTGACAGCGCGAATAAATGATTTGAATAATCATTTAAAGATCCATAAAAACGACCATCATTCACGTCGGGGTTTGCTAAAACTCGTCGGCCAACGAAGACGACTATTGACTTATGTCAAAAACAAGGATATCTTCAAATATCGTGAATTAATCCAACAATTAAACTTGAGAAAATAAAAGGGCGGCGTAATCCGCCTCTTTTTTTTAAATCTTAGGTCTAAATAAGTGTATTTAGATGAAACAGTGTAAAAATAGAAAGAGAGAACAGAATGAATATATTTGAAACAGAAATTGCTGGAAGACCATTTATAGTGGAAATTGGCGAAGTTGCCTTGCTAGCAAAAGGATCGGCGATGATTCGTTATGGTGAAACAGAGATTCTAGCGGTCGCATCGACATCAAAAAAACCGCGAGAGGGGATGGATTTTTTCCCCCTGAGTGTTGATTACGAAGAAAAACAATATTCAGTTGGTAAAATTCCTGGTGGTTTCATCAAACGAGAAGGCCGTCCGACCGAGAAAGCCGTTTTAACCTCGCGCTTAATTGATCGACCGATCAGACCCTTATTCCCAGAAGGATTTAGAAATGATGTGCAGGTCATCACGACCGTAATGTCAGTTGACCAGGACAATGCTCCTGAAATTGCGGCCATGATTGGCTCTTCGATTGCCTTATCAATTTCCGATGTTCCCTTTAAAGGTCCAATCGGAGCAGTTGCTGTCGGTTATATTGATGGCAAATACATTATTAACCCAAATGAAGCAGAACGTGAAGTATCGCAGTTAGCGCTAGTTGTATCGGGGACTAAAGATGCGATTATGATGGTGGAAGCCGGCGCTGATGAAGTATCTGAAGAGATTATCCTCCAGGGTATTTTGAAAGCGCATGACGAAATTATCAAGATTTGTGCTTTTCAAGAAGAAATAATTAAAGCGGTTGGAGTCGAGAAGAAAGATTATGAACTTGCTGTTCCGAGCGACGAATTAAGAGCACAAGTGATTGACTATGCCGGTGACCGCATTAAAAATGCCGTGATGACAAAGGATAAATTAGAGCGACAAGAAAAAATGGATCAGGAAAAAGAAGAAATAAAAGCCCATTTCTTAGAGGTCTATCCTGATCTGGGAAATCGGATCGGGGATGTCCTTTCAGATATTGTTAAAAAAGAAATACGTCAATTAATCTTAGTCGATCGGATTCGTCCTGATAACCGAAAGATGGATGAAATTCGACCGATTACAGCCAAGGTTGATTATTTAACCAGACCCCATGGTTCAGGTTTATTTACCCGTGGCGAAACGCAAGTTTTATCGGTCGTTACGCTCGGCGTCCTTGGTGATGTTCAGATGTTGGATGGCCTATCAAATGATGAGTCAAAACGTTATATGCATCATTATAATTTCCCTTCCTATTGCGTTGGCGAAGCCAGACCATCTCGTGGGCCAGGAAGGCGAGAAATTGGCCATGGTGCTTTGGCAGAAAAAGCCTTACTACCTGTTCTTCCTTCCGAAGAAGATTTTCCTTATGCCATTCGCGTCGTATCGGAGGTTCTTGGTTCAAATGGCTCAAGTTCACAAGCCAGTGTCTGTGGCAGTTCTTTGTCACTTTTGTCAGCAGGAGTCCCTTTAAAAGCCCCCGTCGCCGGTATTGCCATGGGATTAATCAAAGAAGATGAGAAGATTGCGATTCTTTCCGATATCCAAGGAATGGAAGATGCCTTAGGGGATATGGACTTTAAAGTTGCCGGTACACCAAAAGGGATTACTGCCATTCAAATGGATATTAAAATAGATGGAATTGATAAAGCTGTTCTTAAGGACGCCTTAGAACAAGCACGAATTGGTCGCCTTCATATCCTTGGCGTCATGAATGACGAAATATCAGAGGCCCGTGAAGATCTTTCGCCTTATGCACCACGTATTATTGTTTTACAGATTAAGCCGGAAAAAATTAGAGATGTTATTGGCTCTGGTGGTAAGGTCATTAATCGAATAATCGACGAAACGGGAGTTAAAATTGACATTGAAGATGACGGAAAGGTATTTATTGCCTCAGTTGATACAGCCTCAGCCAATAAAGCCAAAGAAATCATTGAAAATATTGTCCGGGAATTAGAAGTTGGCGAGATTTTAACCGGTACGGTCGTACGGATTATGAATTTTGGTGCCTTTGTGTCACTACCTGGCGATAAAGATGGCCTTGTTCATATTTCTAAATTGGACCATAGTCGGGTAGAAAAAGTAGAAGATGTGGTTAATATTGGCGATACCGTAAAAGTAAAGGTCATGGAAATTGACGGTCAAGGACGGATTAATTTATCAAGAAAAGCAGTCTTGTCAAAAGAATAACAGGGAGAACGAATGAAGACATGTGTGGTTAAAGTCTATACTAAATCAAAATTTCCATTGCCAGAGTATAAAACTGAGGGCTCAGCGGGAATGGATCTTCGCGCTGACATTACCGAACCAATTTATATTCTTCCTAAAAAAATATACTCTATTCCAACGGGCCTTTATATCGAATTGCCGCAAGGTGTTGAAGCACAAATTCGCGCAAGAAGTGGATTGGCTGTAAATCATGGCATCTCATTGATTAATGGCGTCGGTACCATTGATTCTGATTATCGCGGTGAAATTAAGATTCCGATGATAAACTTACTTGATATCCCTTATCACCTTCAAGCGGGCGAGCGGATTGCGCAAATGATTTTTGCAAATTTTTTAAGGTGCGAATTTTTGCAAGTTGAAAAAATTACGCAGATGACAAAAACAAGCAGAGGAAGCGGTGGTTTTGGCCATACTGGTAAAGAATAAACGGTCAAAAGAAACGTTAATGGCTGTGCCGAGAGAAATGACAAGATAAAGGTGCAGGTGACTGCACCTTTATTATTTTGAATAAAAGCCAATGAATGCTTATTTCTTAGGATGGAGAAAGATGGCAAGGAAAGAAATAAACAAAACAAAAAAAAATAATATTAATCGGGCAAAGAGCAAGCAAGGGTCAAAAAAGGATTCTACTTTAAGAGGACGGCAATTGTTTTTAGGTGCTTTCTTAATTGTCTTAGGATTATTTACAATCTTTGCTTATATCAGCTTTTCTGCTGGTGTTTTAGGGGATGGCATTAGTTTTACCTTTAAATATCTTTTTGGGGCGACGACTTTATTTGTTTGCGCTTACTTAGTGGTTTTAGGTGTTTTTTTGGCCTTGAATAAAATCGATGGTTTAAAAGGATCCTTTTTACTGGTGATTATTCTCTTGGTCAATACCATGATTGGATTTACCATTAGTGCCCCTAATCTGATGGACTATCAAGTCGTGGAACTATTTACTTGGGCTAAATACGGCCAATACGGCGGGATCATTGGCATTCTTCTAGCAAGAACGCTCATTTGGCTCTTTGAAGTGCGAGGGACGATTTTACTAATCACACTGGTGTCAACGGCTGTACTTGTAGTTATCTTTCGAAGTGTTTTAAAAAAATATTGGTCCCAATTTAAAGGATGGCAAAAAACGCAAGCACCAATAAAAGAGAAGATTGCCAATAAAATACAAGCAGTAAAAGAACAAAATAAGATTAAACAAGAAGCTGCAGCGACCAGAAATCGGACTTCTGAAACAACCCTTATCCCGACAATTAATGACTATAATGATGATACGCATTTATTTAAACCCCTTGATGAACTAGAGAATGATCTTGCTGATAAGCCTGACCATCAAGGCTTATTTGAACCAATAACCGAGGTCAATACCAAGGAGAAAGTAAAGGACCAGGACCCCTTTGGATTTGATCCCGAAAGTGCAGGAAATAAAGCACAAGTGACGCAGATTTCCTCCTTTATGGACCCGATTCCGATTGACGCAAGTGGTAAAGAACCATCAAACCCCTCTGACTTGATGAAGGCCCTCAATGTGGAGGCCTATGTCCACCCCACCCTTGATTTGCTGAACCCTCCTGCAAGTAAAAAAAAATCAAAAAAAAATGATGTTTTAAAAAAAGCAAAAATTATTGAACAAACACTTGAAAATTTTGGCGTAAAGGCTAAAATTGTTGAAGTAAATGTCGGTCCGAGCATTACCCGGTTTGAACTTGAACTCGATGCTGGAGTAAAGGTCAGCAAATTTATTAATTTATCAAATGACCTAGCATTGGCTTTAGCCAGCTCAGACATTCGAATTGAAGCCCCGATTCCAGGAAAAGCAGCAGTCGGCATTGAAGTACCCAATGCCGTATCAGAAATTGTCGGACTGCGTGAAATTATTGACCTACCGGCCTTTAAAAATTCCAAGAGTCCCTTAACCTTTGGCTTAGGAAAAACCCTTTCAGGAGAAGGGATCGTTGGTGATATTGCCAAGATGCCCCACGTTTTAATTGCCGGTGCGACTGGCTCTGGTAAAAGTGTCTGTATCAATAGCATCATCATTAGCCTTCTCTATAAGTCGTCACCAGATGATCTTCGTTTTATCATGATCGACCCTAAAATGGTTGAGTTAAACCAATACAATGATATCCCCCACCTCTTGATTCCGGTCGTAACGGATCCTAAGAAGGCCGCTTACGCCCTTAATTGGGGGGTAAAAGAAATGACTGATCGCTACATGCTTTTTAAAGAGGCCGCGGTTCGAGATATCGATGCTTATAATGAAGCCATGGAAAAGTCAGATGAAAAAAAATTGCCGCGAATCGTTATTGTCGTTGATGAGTTAGCCGATTTAATGATCACTTCTCCGAAAGAATGTGAAAATGCCATTTGCCGAATGGCCCAATTGGCCAGAGCGTGTGGCATTCATTTAATCATTGCGACCCAAAGGCCATCGGTGGATGTTATTACCGGGCTTATCAAAGCCAATATTCCATCACGAATTGCCTTCGCAGTGACATCAAATGTCGATTCGCGAACCATTTTAGATAGTGGAGGAGCTGAAAAATTACTTGGAAAAGGTGATATGCTTTATTTTCCGGTCGGTCAGTCAAAACCGACACGGGCCCAATGCACCTATGTGTCAGATGCAGAAATTAATCGCGTCATCGCAGCCATTAAACCAGAAGAACAAATCTTTGATGAAAAAATTGAGGAAGCCATTGAAAAAGAACCGGAAGCTAAACGGACCCAAAAGTCAGGCGATGTATTGACCGAAGAAGCAATGGATCTTGGTTTTGAGTATGATCAAATTTCGACATCGATGCTCCAGCGAAAACTTCAGGTCGGTTATGCAAGGGCTGGTCGAATTGTTGATGAATTAGAGGACCGTGGGCTAATTTCCGGTCCTAATGGCAGTAAACCACGGCAAATCCTTGTTAATGAGGCGGATTATCGAAACAAACCATCATAAAAAATGAAGAATAGGAGGGATAGCGTGCAAACTATCCACATTACAACACTTGGCTGTGATAAAAACACCATTGATTCTCAATTAATGGCCGGACTTCTTGATCAAAAAACCCAAATTCTAGTCGATGATCCCAAAGAAGCTGAGGTTATCATTGTTAATACCTGCTGTTTTATTGATGAGGCAAAAGAAGAATCTATTGATTATATACTAGATTATGTTAAACTAAAAGAGACAGGGAAATGTCAAATGCTAATTATAGCCGGCTGCATGGCTCAGCGTTATCATGAGGAATTAAAAGAAGAAATTCCAGAAATTGATGCCTTTGTTGGCGTTGGTCAATTTGATCACATTTTGGATGCGATCAAAGATGGGCAAGCGAAGTATGTCGATGAGATTGAGCGTGATTATGCAAAAGGGCTCAAACGGTTGATTAAAAAAGGGTGCAAAACAGCCTACGTTCGTATTAGTGAAGGTTGTGATCATGCTTGCACTTATTGTGCGATTCCTGCTATTCGCGGGACTTACCGAAGCCGCCAGCAAGAAGAAATTTTAAATGAACTTTCTTATTTACAATCAAAAGGAATTATTGAAATCATTTTGATTGGCCAGGATATTGCCCCCTATGGAGAAGACCTTGAAGGTGACAAATCTTTACCTAAATTGCTCCAAGAAATTGTTCAAACGTTTGATTTTAAATGGATCCGGATGCTTTACTTGTATCCCGAAGGGATAACAAGCGAGCTATTGGAGGTGGTAAAAAGACATCCGACGATTTGTCAATATTTCGATATCCCATTACAGCATACTGAGACGACCATCTTAAAAAAAATGGGTCGAAAAATGACTAGTGAGAAAATTGCCGAAATTTTAAGCAAAATTCGCAATTTTTTGCCTGATGCTGTTTTGCGAACAACCTTGATTACCGGCTTTCCCGGCGAAAGCCTGATGGACCACCAGGCTCTGCTCAAGCAGATTGACCATTACAACTTTGATCATCTTGGTGTTTTTAGATATTCTCAAGAAGAAAAAACAAAAGCCGCTGATTTTTCAGGGCAAATTGAAGAAGCAGAAAAATTAAGGCGCTATGACCAGATTATGATCACCCAACAGGGCATTTCAAGACGAAATAAAGAACGTTTTTTGGCAAAAGTTTTAGATGTGCTCATTGAAGAACAAGAAGGAAGCACTTATTATGGTCGCTTTTATGGTGATGCGCCAGAAATCGATGGATCAGTTATCGTAGAAAGTCCGGATCAGGCGCTTGAATTGGGGGAGATGGTTGCGGTAAAGATAATCAAGGCCCTCGAGTATGATTTAATAGGAGATGTGAGAGATGAACTTACCCAATAAGATTACCATGTTACGTGTTATCATGATCCCGATCTTTGTGGCCGTATTACTGATTGAATTTCCCTACCACCAGCCCATCGCAGCCGCTCTTTTTATTGTCGCGGCCCTAACCGATAGCCTTGACGGATACTTGGCCCGAAGCCGAAATTTAATCACTGATTTTGGCAAGTTTATGGACCCCCTAGCGGATAAGTTACTTGTCTGTTCGGCCTTGATTTGCTTTGTGCAACTCGGTTCTGTCCCAGCTTGGATGGTTATTATTATCATTGCCAGAGAATTTGCAATTACGGGACTGCGAACCTTAGCAGCGTCTGACGGCATTGTCATCGCCGCGAGTAAATGGGGAAAAGCCAAAACCGTATCGCAGATGCTGGCCATCGTCATCATTCTTTTTAATAATTGGCCATTTTCACTTTTAAATATCCCGATGGGAACAATTATGATCTGGATTGCAACGATCTTAACATTGATCTCTGGGATTGATTATTTAATTCTTAATAAAAATGTTTTTCGTTCGATGTAAAGAAAGTAAAGGGTGAAAAAGATAAAAAATGAAGGGAAAAAGGAATGAAATGTGAATTAATTTCTGTCGGTACTGAACTACTAGTTGGTGATACATTAAATACCAATGTCCAGTATTTATCGCGAGAACTATCACTTTTAGGTATTCGCGTTCACTACCACACGACGGTTGGTGATAATCCAGAGCGTTTGGAACAAGCCGTTAAGATTGCCTTTGACCGCAGTGATCTGATCATTACAACCGGTGGACTTGGTCCGACCCAAGATGACTTAACAAAAGAAATTATTGCTAAGATGTTTAATCGGCGATTGGTCGAAGACCAGCAGGTTAAAGAAGATATCCTTGCTTATTTTACCAATCGGGACTATCCCTTAACGGCGAATAATCTTAAACAGGCCCTTGTTCCGGAAAATGTTTTGGTCCTTCGTAATGATTGGGGAACGGCTCCTGGCATCTTACTTGATCAATCGGGGACAAAGATTATCATGCTGCCCGGGCCACCGGGTGAGATGATGCATCTTTTTGAACAATTGGTGGTACCATTAATTTGGAAAAAAGAGATCCAGAATGTCATGTCACGTTATTATAACTTATCAGATATTGGGGAATCAGAGGTTGAAGATCGTCTCATTGACATCATCGATATTCAAGATAATCCAACGATTGCGACTTATGCAAAAATGGGCGAGGTTCAAATTCGCGTTACGGCTAATGGCACAAGCGAAAGAGAAATGAATCACTTATTGGATCAATATGAAAAATTGGTCTTTGATCGTTTTGGACGCCATATTTACTCCAAAAGCAAAGAGGCCCTAAAGGATGTAGTTTGCAAGCTGTTGCTTGAAAAAAACATCACGATTGCGACGGCAGAATCTTGCACGGGCGGTTTAATTGCCTCGCAATTAACTGAGTTTGCCGGTATCTCTAAGATCTTCTCGATGGGCTTGATCACTTATTCGAGTCAAACTAAGGTTGACCTATTAGGGGTTAGTCAAGCGACCATTGACAAATATGGTGCCGTTAGCAAAGAGGTTGCAAAAGAAATGTGTGAAGGATTATTAAGGCGTTCACAGGCTAAATGTGCTATTGCTGTGACAGGTTTTGCTGGCCCGGAAGGTGGGGGTATTGATAAACCGGTCGGTTTAGTTTACATTGCTTTGCACTACAATAATCACACTGAGGTGAGCTCTTGGCATTTTAAAGGTGAACGGGTAGCCGTTCGAGAAAAAGTTGCGGTTAAAGTATTTAACCTTATTCGCTTTGCAATTACGGAAGCGTTTCCTAAAAAAGGATGATATTAAAAATTTAATAAATAAGTCTACAAGGAGGGTCATTGATGGCTGAAAAATCGAAAACGAAGGGGAAAATGAATCCCCAGGATGACAAACAAAAAGCATTAGACGCAGCACTTAAAAACATCGAGAAAAATTTTGGAAAAGGGGCCGTGATGCGGCTCGGAGATGAAGGTGCTTTACTGGATATTGACGTTATTTCGACGTCGTCGATTGGTCTTGATATGGCCTTAGGAATTGGCGGTATTCCCCGTGGAAGAGTGGTTGAAATATATGGACCTGAGTCCTCGGGGAAAACAACATTAGCCCTTCACATTGTCGCAGAGGCTCAAAAGGCCGGTGGAAATGCCGCCTTTGTTGATGCTGAACATGCCCTCGATCCGATTTACGCGAAAGCCTTAGGGGTCGATACCGATAATCTATTGGTCGCTCAACCTGATACAGGCGAGCAGGCCCTTGAAATTGTTGAGGCTTTAGTTCGAAGCAATGCCCTAGATGTTGTGGTTATCGATTCGGTGGCGGCCCTTGTCCCACGAGCAGAAATTGAAGGCGAGATGGGCGATTCTCATATGGGATTGCAAGCGAGACTGATGTCTCAGGCCTTACGGAAACTGACGGGCGTAATTAAAAAATCAAATACAACAACAATCTTTATCAATCAGCTGCGGGAAAAAATTGGCGTGATGTTCGGAAATCCCGAAACGACAACCGGAGGGCGGGCACTGAAGTTCTACTCTTCTGTTCGAATTGATGTCAGACGAATTGAAACCCTAAAAAAGGGTCAAGATATGATTGGAAATCGGACCCGGGCAAAAATTGTTAAAAACAAACTGGCACCACCCTTTAAACAGGCTGAATTTGATATTATGTATGGAAAAGGGATCTCCAAAGAAGGTGATCTTTTAGATGTCGGTGTTGATATGGATATCGTTAATAAATCGGGATCTTGGTTTTCTTACAATGAAGAACGATTAGGCCAAGGTCGTGACAACTCAAAAGAATATTTAATCGCTAACCCTCAAACAGCTCAGGAAATTGAGAAAGAAATTCGCCAGGCTAATAATATCTTGAAACAAAATTTAGAGGCGATCGACGATGAAAAAGATAGGCAAGGTGCCGAAAACGGCGGAGTCACAAATAAAGCAAGTGAAGAAGATTATTTTGAAACTGAATAATTTTAATAGTTGTAAGCCTTCTAAAACTTAGAAGGCTATAATTATATTGTTTTTTAAGAATTATGTGGTATTATAATAAAG
>CAZWEU010000016.1:0-36096 GCA_964632785.1 uncultured Lachnospiraceae bacterium
TTATTATTTGCAAATCCATTTATTTAGAAGAATTTAGGAAAGAGGAGGAAATACGAATATGTTTGAAGGTATAACAGGAGTTGAATTTATAAAAGCGTGTTCAGCTATTGGGGCCGGACTAGCCATGATCGCCGGGATTGGACCGGGGATTGGCCAAGGTTTTGCCGCTGGTAAAGGGGCCGAAGCAGTGGGCCGCCAACCGGAAG
The DNA here is from genome assembly GCA_964632785.1 of uncultured Lachnospiraceae bacterium. GTDB lineage: Bacteria > Bacillota > Clostridia > Eubacteriales > Eubacteriaceae > Acetobacterium. Next base: position 207 of record CAZWEU010000016.1, read on the forward strand.
CCCAAAGTGATGTCGTTAGAACCATGTTACTGGGTGCCGCGGTTGCTGAGACGACGGGGATCTATGGTCTAATTGTCGCCTTGATTTTATTGTTTGCAAATCCATTTATCTAGAGATGACAATAGAATTTTAAATGAGAAGGGAGGATATCGGTTTGGAAAGTGTAGGATTAGTAAGTGTCGATTTTAGAATCATGGTTGCAACTGTGATTAACTTTATTATCTTTTTTCTGATTATTAAAAAATTCTTTTACGAAAAAGTAAAGGATATTATGGCAAAACGCCAAGAAGCCGTGACGAGTGAGATATCCGAAGCGGAAAAAAAGAATCAGCTAGCAAACGAATTAAAGGAAAAATATGAAGCCCAGGTCGCCGACATTCGCGAACAAGAAAGAACGATTATCAGAGAAGCCAATATTGAAGGCCAACACCAGCAGCAAGAAATCATTGCCCGGAGCAAAGAAGAAGCAAAAGCGATTATTGATCGGGCCATGGCGGAGATTGATCTTGAAAAAAACAAGGCTCTAAACGAAGTGAAGTCAAATATTGTTGAATTATCCCTCTTCGCAACGGAAAAAGTGATTAAACAATCAGTTGATAAAAAGCAGCACGAAGTCATGGTTAAAAGCTTTATTGAGAGCGTGGGAGATTCCAAATGAGCTTAATCGGGAATAAATATGTTGTTGCATTATTTGATGTGGCCTGCGAAAAAGATATTTTAGATGAGGTTTATGACGATTTCACGTCATTTATTGACATCTTAAAAGGGGAAAAGAAATTTTTTGATCTCTTGATGACCCCATCGATTGGGATTGACGAAAAAAAAGCAATCCTTGATCGCATCTTTAGCAAAGAGATGAACACCTATCTTAAAAATCTGCTCAATATCTTATTGGATAAAAATCGCTTTGATTTTGTCCAAGATGTTTATCAGGATTTTAGAAAAACCTATTTTGATAATAAAAACATGGTTGAAGCCCTGGTTTTAACGGTCCATCCCATTAATGACCACTTGCAAGCAGAGCTCAAAGAGAAATTAGAAAGACGCTTTGATAAAAAAGTTAAACTAAAGAACCAAATCGACCCATCGATCCTAGGTGGGGTTGTCGTATATGTTGGTGAACAGGTGATTGATGGTAGTGTCCGCAAACAATTAAGCGAAATAAAAGCAAATATGAATAATATCAGACTACATTAAAAGAGGTGAGTAAAGTTGAATCTCAGACCAGAAGAAATCAGTCAAATTATAAAAAATGAAATTGAAAAATATGAAGATAAACTTGAAGTCGTTGATGTTGGGACGGTTATTCAGGTTGGTGACGGGGTGGCCCGTGTCCATGGTCTTGAAAAAGCCATGGCCGGTGAACTCCTGGCATTCCCGGGTGATGTTTTCGGGATGGTTCTTAACCTCGAGCAAGACAACGTTGGGTGTGTCCTCTTAGGTTATGATGACAATATCCGTGAAGGCGATATTGTAAAATGTACCGGCCGAATTGTCGACGTTCCCGTCGGTGATGCTTTAATTGGTCGAGTAGTTAATGCCTTAGGTTTTCCCATTGATGGCAGAGGGCCAGTGGTAACCGACCTAAAGCGACCGGTGGAAGTAAAGGCCCCGGGGGTTATTGAAAGAGAATCGGTTAATCAGCCCATTCAAACCGGCTACAAGGCCATTGACTCAATGATTCCGATTGGCCGTGGCCAACGTGAGCTAATCATTGGTGACCGGCAAACCGGCAAAACGGCCCTGGCAATTGATACCATTATTAATCAAAAGGGTGAGGATGTTATTTGCATTTATGTAGCCATTGGCCAAAAGGAATCGACCGTTGCCCAAATTGTTGGCCAATTAGAAGAATATGACGCCATGGACTATACGATTATTGTCTCGGCTGGGGCCGCTGAACTAGCCCCCCTTCAATATATTGCTCCCTATGCCGGCGTAACGATGGCCGAACACTATATGAATGAAGAACAAAAGGATGTCTTGATTATCTATGATGATTTATCAAAACATGCGGTCGCCTACCGGGCCATGTCCTTGATTCTTCGGCGACCACCTGGCCGTGAAGCCTATCCGGGCGATGTTTTTTACCTGCATTCACGACTACTTGAACGGGCGGCCAAGTTAAAAGCCGGTGGTTCGATTACGGCATTGCCGATTATTGAAACCCAGGCCGGTGATGTATCGGCTTATATTCCGACCAACGTGATCTCCATTACCGATGGCCAGATCTTCCTCGAAGGGGAATTGTTCCGGTCAGGGATTCGCCCGGCCGTTAACCCGGGGATTTCAGTCTCCCGAGTCGGGGGGTCTGCCCAGATTAAAGCGATGAAAAAAGTAGCCGGTCCCCTGCGGATTGAGTACGCTCAGTACCGTGAGTTAGCGGCCTTCTCGCAATTTGGATCAGACCTTGATGAGGCGACCAAAGCCCAGCTGGCTAAGGGTGAGCGGATCGTTGAAATTCTCAAGCAAGACCAATATGATCCCATGGATGTCGGCGATCAAGTGTTGATTCTTTACGCCGCAACAAGTGGCTTTTTGACCGACATTGAAGTTAAGGACATTCAGGCATTTGAAAAAGGCTTGACCACCTATGCAAAAGATAAATATCGTGAAATCATGATCAAGGCAAAAGGAAAAGACGGGCTTTCTGACGAGGTTGTCGCTGGTTTTAAAGAATGCATAGAAGCTTATAAAAAAGTTTTCTTGAAATCAGTTTAGATTGTCAGTGGAGGTGAAATCCAATGGCAGATAATATCCAAAGTATTAAACGGCGTATAAAAAGTGTAAATTCGACCAAGCAGATTACCCATGCAATGGAACTGGTCGCTTCGGCCAAGCTTAGAAAAAGTCGAGAATTAGCCGAATGTCGACGGCCCTATTTTGAAGCAGTCATGGAAACCATGGATCGGATTGTCGAAAAAACCAATGTCGGATCGAATGTCTACATGAATCCCCGAGACGTTAAAAAAGTTGCTTATTTGGTGATTACAGCCGATCGTGGTTTTGCGGCCGGCTATAATGTCAATGTCGCTAAAATAGTCGAAGAAGCAGTCACCAGCAAAGAGGATGCCCTGATTTACACGATTGGTAAAAAAGGACGCGATTATTTTAAGCATCGCTCATATAACATTGAAGCAGAGTATATTGGCATTTCCGAAGAACCGAGTTACTTTCATGCTAAAGAGATCGCCAATATTGTCTTGAATGGCTTTAAAAATCAGGTCTTTGATGAGGTCTATTTGGCCTATACAAAATTTGTTTCGACCATTACGCAAAAGCCGATCCTGGTTCAATTATTACCGCTGACGCGAGAATCTTTAAAAAATGAAGGCGTCAGCGACAAAAAGAATGAAAAAAGTGATATCTCAGACATGTCGGTCATGCTCTACGAACCGGAACCAGAAGAACTATTAGACTATTTGATTCCGAATTACATCAGTAACACTGTTTTTGGTGCCATGGTCGAAAGTGCGGCCAGTGAACAAGGGGCAAGACGGATGGCCATGGAAGCCGCGACGACCAATGCCAACGAGATGATTGATGAGTTAACACTCCGCTATAATCGCGTTCGCCAGGCAGTGATCACACAGGAAATTTCAGAAATTGTCAGCGGTGCGGAAGCATTAAAGTAAAAAACTGGATCAATCTGGTTTAAATGAAGAAAATTGATAAGTGCAAATTAATTTGCATAAGGAGGTTAGGGAATGGCCCAAAATATAGGGAAAGTTGTTCAGGTAATTGGTCCGGTAGTCGATATTAAGTTCGAAAAAGACCGCTTACCCAAATTAAATAATGCCATAAGTATTGAGTTAAATGAGAGTATCCTAGTGGTTGAAGTGGCACAACACCTAGGTGATGATATTGTTCGGTGTATCGCCATGGATTCGACCGATGGCTTGGTCAGAGGGCAAGAAGCCCTTGACAGTGGGGAATCGATTCAGGTTCCAGTCGGAAAGGCGACCTTGGGGCGAATGTTTAATGTCCTTGGTCAGCCCATCGATGGCAAGCCCTTTGAGAACGAAGGGGCCTTAAAGCATCCCATTCACAGGCATCCCCCCAGTTTTGAAGAACTGCAAACCCAGCCGGAGATGTTTGAAACCGGCATCAAGGTTGTCGATTTAATCTGCCCCTACGTACGCGGTGGAAAAATTGGCCTCTTTGGTGGCGCCGGGGTTGGAAAAACAGTCCTGATTCAAGAACTGATTAACAATATTGCCACCCAACATGGTGGTCTTTCGGTTTTTGCCGGCGTCGGTGAGCGAACCCGTGAAGGAAATGACCTCTACTACGAGATGATCGAGTCCGGGGTTATTGATAAAACAGCCCTTTGCTTTGGTCAGATGAATGAGCCACCGGGCGCGCGAATGCGAATTGCCCTGGTTGGCTTGACCATGGCCGAATACTTTCGCGATGATGAAGGCCAAGACGTTTTATTATTTATTGATAATATTTTTAGATTTACCCAAGCCGGCTCAGAAGTATCGGCCCTGCTTGGAAGGATGCCAAGTGCGGTTGGTTACCAGCCGACCCTAGCCCAAGAAATGGGTGCCTTGCAAGAGCGTATTACCTCAACCAGTAAGGGATCAATCACATCGGTTCAAGCGGTCTATGTACCGGCTGATGACTTGACGGACCCGGCACCGGCGACGACCTTTGCCCACTTGGATGCGACCACGGTCCTGAGTCGGGCCATTACCGAAAAAGGGATTTACCCGGCGGTTGACCCACTGGATTCAACCTCGCGGATTCTTGATCCCAAGATTGTCGGCAATGAGCACTATGACACAGCCCGTGAAGTTCAGGAGATTTTGCAACGCTATAAAGAACTACAAGATATCATTGCCATTTTGGGAATGGATGAGTTATCCGATAAAGATAAGACCATCGTTTCCAGGGCCCGTAAAATTGAGCGCTTTTTATCGCAACCTTTTACAGTCGCCGAACAATTTACCGGCACACCGGGCTTATATGTCCCGGTTGCCGAGACGATTAAAGGCTTTAGAGAAATTCTTGAAGGAAAGCATGATCATTTACCGGAGAACGCCTTTTTAATGGTTGGAACCATTGAAGACGCCGTTGCTAAGGCAGAAAAATTAAAAGGATAGGTGAGTTTTAATGGCTAAAACCTTCCGATTGAAGATTATATCACCAGATGGTATTTTCTTTGATGATCAGATTGAGCGGATTGTTATTCGCGGGACCGAAGGGGAATTGGCAATTTTACCGGAACATACTCCTCTAACGACGACTCTAGCGGTCGGAACCTTTATGATTATCAATGGAAATGAAAAACGATGTGGGACTTTATTGGGGGGATTGGCGACAATCAACCCTAGTGAGACGATTATTTTAACCGATGCGGCAGAATGGCCAGATCAAATCGATATCGAGCGAGCTAAAGAGGCGAAAAAACGCGCCCTCAAGCGACTGCAAGATGATCGCTTTGATTCAGCCAGGGCCCAGGCGGCCCTTGAGCGCGCCATGGCCCGCCTGCAAGCAAAGGAGTAGACACAAAAAAAGAGATTCTTTTGAATCTCTTTTTTTGTGGAAAGTGACAAAGTCGTCAAAAGAAAAAAATTTATGATATAATAAAGAGAAATGAATGCTTTGAGAAGTGGAGGGTGTAGAATGAAGATTGGCATTATAGGGATGGGCTTACTGGGAATTACATATAGTTCGATTTTGTCGGACTCGGAGATTGATGTTGTTGGGGTTGACCAAGATGAAGAAACCATCGCCATGCTCCACGAGGGTGAGCTGCCGGTTTATGAGCCGGGCCTACGGCCACTGATGATGGCCTCAGTGGCATCAGGGAGACTTAAATTTACCAGTAACTTGGCCAAGACGATCAAGGAAAGTGATATTATTTTTATCACCTGTGATGTACCCGTCGATGAAAAAGACATGCCCAATTTACGCTTTGTTAAAACGATCATTCAAAGCATTGGCAATCATATGGAAGACCACCTGACCATCGTCGTCAAATCGACTAGCCCGCCGGGGACCTGCAAAATGATCGAGGCCACCATCAAGCGAATTTTAGCCGAGCGAGACCGCGTCATTCCCTTTGATGTAGTCAGTAATCCTGATTTTGCCAGGAAGGGAGTAATGATCAAAGATTGTCTGATCCCCGACATGGTCGTTATCGGTTCAGAATCAGACCAAGCGATTGAAAAATTAAAAGCACTCTACGACCGCCTGTCCGTTCGTGATGAAAACTTTGTCATCACCAATCCGCAAAGTGCCGAGATGATTAAATATGGGGTCAATGCTTTTTTAGCCATTAAGCTGTCCTTTATCAATGAGATGGCCTTGATCTGTGAAAATGCTGATGCCAATATCTTAGATGTAGCAAAGGGGATTGGCAAAGACTTTCGCATTGGCCATGCCTATCTAAATGCCGGCCCGGGTTTTGGCGGCAGTGACCTGCCCAAGGATTCAAAGGCCTTGATTGGCATTGCTGAGGCCTATGGCCAAGATCTTAGCGTCCTTAAGGGGGCAATGGAAGCTAATGAAAAACAAAAACAAAAAATTCTGGAGAAAATCATTCGGACCATGGGTGGGGTCGATCAAAAGGTCATTGGCCTTTTAGGCCTTTCTTATAAGGCCAAGACCAATGATATGCGCGAATCCCCGGCCTTGACCATTGTTAAAGGCCTAGTTGCCGCCGGGGCCCGTGTGCAGATCTATTGTCCAGAAGGGATTATTGAGGGTAAATGGCGCTTGCATAAGGAAAAAGATGCCCTGACTTATTGCCAAGATATGTATCAGGTGGCGACTGGGGCCGATGCCCTCATAATTACAACGGCTTGGCGGGAATTTAATGATATGGACCATGGTCGCATTAGGGAGGCCATGCGGGACCGTTACTTTTTTGATTTTAGAAATATATTTGGTAAGAAGCCGCCCAAGGGATTTATTTATTCGGGCTTAGGCCTAGCAATGAAAGAGGGTGATGACGATGAAGGTTAAAAAAGCAGTGATTCCAGCCGCCGGTTTAGGAACACGGTTTCTGCCGATCACTAAATCGGTGGCCAAAGAAATACTTCCGATTGTCGATAAGCCAACCATTCAAATTATTATTGAAGAAATCGTGGCTTCCGGTATCGAGGAGGTTTTAATTATCACTGGCCGTAATAAGGAGATGATCCTCAACCATTTTGATCGGAGCCCGGAACTTGAGGAATTATTAAAGAAAAACAATAAAGAGGCAGAGCTCAAAGAGATTCAGGCCATTAGTGAAATGGCAAAAATCTTTTCCGTTCGCCAACGAGAAGCCAAGGGCTTGGGTCACGCCATTCTTTGTGCCAAAGAATTTGTCGGCGATGAGCCCTTTGCGGTTATTCTCGGTGATGATTTGGTCTACAATGAAGGCAAGCCGGCCTTAAAACAATTATTAGAGGTTTATGAAAAAACCCAGACCTCGGTCATCGGGGTTCAGCAAGTGGCCCCCGAACAAGTCGATAAGTACGGCATTATCGCCGGGTCAGAAATCTCACCGGGCCTTTACAAAATAGAGGACTTAGTCGAGAAACCGGCCATTGGCCAGGCCCCGTCTAATATAGCTATCCTCGGCCGTTATGTCATTAATCCAAGAATTTTTGAAATTTTGGAAGGGACCAAGAAAGGGAGGGGCGGGGAAATCCAATTGACCGATGGCTTAAAGACCCTGCTGGCCGAAGAAGCTATGGTGGCCTGTGCCTTTGAAGGGAAACGCTATGATGTTGGTGATAAACTGGGCTTTTTACAGGCCAGTGTCGAATATGGCCTGCGCAATGAGACCTGTGGCCAAGCCTTTAAGGCTTATTTAAAAGAGCTTAGCGACCGTCTCTAAAAAGAGCGGTCTTTAACCTAAATGCTAAATGTGAAAGGAGCAAAGATGGATTATCGAAAAGTTTACCAAGAATGGATGGATCAAAAAGACCTCGATCCGGAGTTGAGAAAAGAACTGCTAAAGTTGACGGATGAAAAAGAAATCGAAGATGCTTTTTATATGGAATTGCAGTTTGGAACCGGTGGCATGCGGGGCAAGATGGGCCCGGGCATTAACCGGATTAATGTTCACACCATTGCTCGAGTGACCAAGGGCTTAGGGAAAACCCTCTTGGGCGAGGACCCCAAAAGCAAAGAAAAAGGGGTGGTGATTGCTTATGATTCGCGCAATAAAGCCAAAGAATTTGCCGAAAGAGCAGCCTGTGTTTTAGGGAAAATGGGCATCAAGGCCTATCTGTTTGAAGAATTAAGGCCGACCCCCCAACTCTCCTTTGCTGTCCGCCACTTAAAGGCGGCCGGTGGCATTATCATCACGGCTTCTCATAATCCCAAAGAATACAATGGCTACAAGGTTTATGGCGCCGATGGTGGTCAGATGGTAACCGAATTAGCTGACACCCTGATTGGCGAAATTGCTAAAATTGATGATTATTTTTCGGTTGAAAAAGTAAGCTTGGAAGAGGGACTGGCCTCTGGTATTATCGAAATGGTCGAAGAAGAAATGGACTGCGCCTATACTCAAGCGGTCACCGACCTGTGCCATAAAAACCCCGATAATGACCTTAGAATAGTCTTCACCCCCCTGCATGGGGCCGGAAATAAGCCGGTTAGGCGGGTCCTTGATGCGCTTGGCTACCAACATGTCTTTGTTGTCCCCGAGCAGGAAAAACCCGATGGGAATTTCCCCACCGCCCCCTATCCAAACCCTGAAGATCGGACGGTCTTTAATCTGGCTATGGCCTTAGCGGAAAAAGAAAAGGCCGATATTATCATTGGAACCGACCCCGATTGTGACCGGGTTGGCGCCGTTTGTCGCGATGCTAATGGGGAATTTATTGTCCTAACGGGCAATCAGACGGGGGCCTTGTTGGTCGATTACTATTTAAGAACGACAGACCTGCCGGATAATAAGGTTGTCATTAAGACCATCGTCACCAGTGAATTAGGTGGTATTGTTGCTAAAAGCCATGGGGCAGCGGTTATCGATGTCCTCACCGGTTTTAAATATATTGGTGAGTACATGAGTGAGTTTGAAGAAACCAAGGAACACACCTTTGCCTTTGGCTATGAAGAGAGCTATGGCTACCTGGCCGGCAATTATGCCAGAGATAAGGACGCCGTTTTGGCCTCAGCCCTTATTTGCGAGATGACCGATGATTACAAGAAGAAGGGTATGACCCTCTATGAAGGCCTCATGGCCCTTTATGAAAAGCATGGCTACTTTGTTGAGGATATCGTCGCCCTAACCCTTGAGGGGATAGACGGTAAAGCCAAGATCCAAACGATTATGAATACCTTTAGAGACCTGAGCCAGGCGCAATTAGCGGAACTAAAGGTCCGCCAGTTAAATGACTACCAAGCCGGGATCAGTCGTGACTTAGCCAGTGGCGATAAAGAGAAGATTGACTTACCGGAATCCAATGTTTTAAAATTCGTCTTTGATGACCTGTCTTGGTTTGCCCTCCGGCCATCGGGAACCGAGCCAAAACTAAAAATTTATTTTTCAGTTACCGGAAAATCGAGTCAGAAAGCAGAAATAAAAAAAGACCGGCTTAAGAAGCAAGTCCTTAAATTAGTCAATAATTGCTAACAAAAAAGAGCACTCTAAGGTGCTCTTTTTTTGTTAGAAGATGACTTTATTCCTCGTCGCCTTGGGCAAAATCACTTTCATTACCTTGGGCTGAATCGCTTTCATTACTTTGGGCTGAATCGGAAGTGGCGTCTTCCTCGGGCTCATAAAGGGGCTCTTCTTCCTCGTAAACAGGCCTTTCCGGTTCATATACTTCGGGTTCAACATATTCGGACTCATATTCGCTTTCGTAAGTGCTTTCCTCATCGGAAGACCAGTTGTCTTGGCTAGAATCCTCATACCAATAACCACTTGAGGCGTAAGACTTGATGGCATCACTAAGTTTCTTGACTCGGGCCGAGGGAACATAGGAGGTGTAGCCGGTACCACTGTAGACAGAGCTTGTCGGACTAGTCGCGCTAGAGGAATTTGATTCTAAGTCGCCATCTAAATCGGAACTGACCCGCTTGGAGGTGGTAGAGCCAGGATTTTCACTCGTGGCGGTGGTGGTTTTAAGGCTGGTTTCATCTTGCGTGAGTGCTGGATCACTTGTCGATTCATCAATAATGGGTCCATAAATGAAATCATGAAGGGCGATAACATTATCATATAGGGTATCAGGGACCACATAAGAGATGCCGTTGATCATGGTCGTTAAGACATTTTTGTCAGTTGGCACCCTAAATTCAAAAAAGGCCTTATTGGATCCGCTTAGGAATGCTTTGGCATAGGCGGTCATTTCATTAATATTTAAGGTTGTTTGAACATAAGGGTAGATCTTACTTAAGAGATTGATCCCGGTTTTAAGATCCATCGAAAAAGCTTTTTTAACGATCCCGCGGACCACTTCGCGTTGGCGTTCGGTCCGATGAAAATCATCATCGCTATAACGGTTGCGCGAATAAGCCAGGGCTTGAACACCGGTGACGACTTGAGGGCCGGTTTCTTCTAATTTAGGGTCACCCTTACCGACCTTGTCGTTGACATCATCGATGTACTTATTGGTCCAATCAAGGATCGATTCACTTTGGATATCAATTTCGACCCCGCCCAGGGCATCAACGGTATCGACCATGCAGTCAAAGTCGACAATGACATAGTCGGAAATGTTTAAGTCAAAGTTTTGATTGATTGTTTTGACAGCGTGTTCGGCTCCGCCGTAGGCGTAAGCAGCATTGATTTTATCATAGGTATCATTGGTTTTCTTGGATTCGGGGATAAAAACCAGCAAATCACGCATGATGGAGCTGACCCGGACATTGCCATTGCGAAAATCAAGGGAAACAATCATAATCGTGTCAGACCGATCGCCATCCACATCACTACGGCCATCAACACCAAAAACGGCAATATTAACGGTGTCAATATCGAGGTCGTGGTTGATCTCCAGTTTTGACTCATCAAGCTTTGAATCGGAAATCATTTCATTAATTTTATAAAGGGTGTTGTAGCCATAAACCAGTCCTGCCCCTATAAAGGAGACGAGTAGAAAAAGAGCTACCAGTGCGATCTTTTTTTTCATAAAATTCCTTTCATTTTAAGATGAAAATATCTAGTGTATTATGAGATATCATACCATAAAGATACTTAACTTTGCATTTAAAAAAAGAGTTTTATTGGATTAGAATGGTGGGAATTTTTTTATCGGGCTAGAGTGATGCGTAAATTGCGCTAGATATGTTAGTATAGCTAGACCAAGTGGATTAGAGAAATCTTTAGAGTACTGGCAAAAAGAGAAAAAAAATAGACTTTTAAAAGGCGTTGACGTATAATAATGATGAATTTTTATGGCGTTTAACAAGTAATAAAGAAATTAGGTGAATTTATGAAAGTATTACTAACAGGCTCAAATGGACAATTAGGTCGGGAGCTTAGCCTCCAATTAGAGAAAAAGGGTATTAATTTTGTCGGTTACGATATTCCCGACTTAGACATAAGCGATAAAAAGCAAATGACCACTATTGTGGACAAGGAGAAGCCGACGGTGATTATTAATTGTGGGGCCTTGACCAATGTCGATGCCTGCGAAACAAAACGTGACCTAGCCATGGCAATCAATGCCCAGGGACCAAAACTCTTGGCGGAAATTGCTGCTAAGCAAAACTTAACCCTGGTCCAGGTTTCCACTGATTATGTTTTTGATGGCCGGGGGATTTGTGAGGAGGGGACAATCAGGCCCTACCAAGAGAGTGATGTGCCAAATCCGCAAACCGTCTATGGCGAGTCAAAGTTAGCCGGCGAAGAAGCAGTCATGGCTGAGCTGGCCAAGTATTTTATTGTCCGAACCGCTTGGCTCTATGGCGATGGCAATAATTTTGTCAAAACAATGCTGGATCTGGCCACTAAACATGAAAAACTAACGGTGGTTGACGACCAAGTCGGTTCCCCAACCAGTACCGTTGATTTAGCCAAGGCCATTATTGCCTTGATTGAGACCCAGGCCTATGGCATCTACCACGCCACCTGTGAGGGTCAGTGTTCTTGGTATGACTTTGCCAAAGAAATCTTTCGTCTAGCCGGTGTCGAAATTGAGGTTGACCCGGTAACATCGGAGGAATTTATTCGACCCGCCAAGCGACCGGCCTACTCGGTCTTAGACAATCAGGCCCTAAAAGACTTAGGTCTAAATAGCTTTCGCCATTGGCAAGAAGCCTTAAAAGACTATGTGGCATTAATTAAATAATGAAAAGAGGTTACCTATGAAAGGAATTATTTTAGCAGGAGGATCGGGAACCCGACTTTATCCGGTTACCCGAGCCATTTCTAAACAACTTTTGCCGATTTTTGACAAACCGATGATCTACTACCCCCTAGCGACCTTGATGCTAGCGGGAATAAAAGAAATACTGATTATCTCGACCCCCCTTGACTTACCCATGTTTGAGCGCTTACTGGGGACGGGTGAAGAATTAGGTCTATCCTTTTCCTACGCCGTCCAAGCTCAGCCTAATGGTTTGGCTGAAGCCTTTATTATTGGCGAAGACTTTATTGGTGACGATAAGGTCGCTTTGGTCCTCGGTGATAATATTTTTTATGGCCACGGCTTTACCGGGACCATTCGAGCGGCAGCGGCCCTTGATGAGGGAGCGGTTATTTTTGGTTACCCGGTCACCGATCCAGCCCGTTATGGGGTGGTCGAATTTGCCCCTGATGGCAAGGTCATTTCAATTGAAGAAAAACCGGAAAAGCCCAAGTCACACTTTGCCGTGCCGGGCTTGTATTTTTACGACAACAAGGTGATTGAGATAGCTAAGAGCATTAAGCCCTCAGCCCGTGGTGAATTAGAAATTACCACCGTCAACGAAAGCTATTTAAAGCAGGGGAATTTAAAGGTTGAGTTATTTGGCCGCGGCATGGCCTGGCTGGATACCGGCACCCATGATAGCCTAATTGAGGCTTCCAACTTTGTTGAAACCATTCAAAAAAGACAAGGTATGTACGTCGCCTGTATCGAAGAAATTGCCTACCGGCGGAAGTTTATCACTAAGGACCAACTCTTAAAGCTGGCCGAGCCCTTGGAGAAGACCGACTATGGAAAATATATGATCCAATGTGCCAATGAAATCGAGGTGTAGGCGTGGCCAGTATTAAAGTCAAGAAAACGGCCATTAAAGACCTGGTGGTGATTGAACCCTCTGTTTTTGGTGATGCCCGGGGTTATTTTATGGAATCCTACAATAAAGAGGAATTTCATAAGGCCGGCCTGACCATGGATTTTGTTCAGGATAATGAATCAAAATCAGGAAAAGGGGTCCTACGGGGCCTGCATTTCCAGACCAAATTTTCCCAAGGGAAATTAGTTCGAGTGACCCAGGGCCAAGTCTACGATGTAGCCGTTGACCTGCGGGCCGGCTCAGCCACCTATGGTAAGTGGGCCGGTGTCTTGTTAACGGCCGAAAACAAATTGATGTTTTATGTACCCGAAGGCTTCGCCCATGGTTTTTTAGTGGTCTCCGATGAGGCCGTCTTTAACTATAAATGCACCAACCTCTATGCACCGGACTATGACGGAGGGATTCGCTGGGATGACCCGGACATTGGAATCAAGTGGCCCCTAGACCAAGTGGGACAACCCCTGCTCTCAGAAAAAGACAAGCAGCTACCCTTTTTAAAAGAGATTAAAGATCAATTACGATTTGAATAGGAGAAATAATAATGAAAACAGTATTAGTCACCGGTGGTGCCGGTTTTATCGGATCGAATTTTATTGCTTATATGCTTGAAAAGCATCCGACGATGAAAATTGTCAATCTCGATGCCTTGACCTATGCGGGAAATTTGGAAAACTTAAAAGACATCGAAAACAATTCCCACTATTACTTTGAAAAAGGCGATATTGCCGACCGTCCGTTGGTCGAAAAGCTTTTTGACCGCTATGATTTTGATGTCGTTGTTAACTTTGCCGCTGAATCCCATGTTGACCGTAGCATTGAAGACCCGGAAATTTTTATTCAGACCAATGTGATGGGAACCCAGGTCCTTCTTGATGTGGCTAAAAAGGCTTGGATGGTTGGCAAGGACGATTTTGGTTATCCCCTTTACCGGCCGGGTGTTCGCTTTCACCAGGTCTCGACCGATGAAGTCTATGGCGAGTTGGGAAAGACCGGCTTATTCACTGAAACAACAAATCTTGCGCCCAATAGTCCTTATTCAGCATCAAAGACCAGTGCCGATTTAATCGTTCGGGCTTACAATGTGACTTTTAAATTTCCCGCAACCATCAGTCGCTGTTCCAACAATTATGGGCCCTATCATTTCCCCGAAAAATTAATCCCCCTGATGATTTCGAATGTGGTCGCCCTTAAGAGCCTACCTATTTATGGTGACGGCATGCAGGTTAGAGACTGGTTGCAAGTGACTGATCATTGCTCAGCGATCGATGCCATTTTAGAAAAAGGAGAGCCAGGGCAAGTGTACAATATTGGCGGAAATAACGAAAAGGCCAATATTGAGATCGTCCACTTAATTATTGAAAAAGTCCGGGAAAAATTAAAGTCCGGAAACTTCCCCATTGATAATGACGGATCAAAAATTAACGATGACCTGATCGTCTACGTGGAAGACCGCTTAGGCCATGACCGCCGCTATGCCATCGATAATACAAAGATCACCAGCCAATTAGGCTGGGAGCCGGCCTATACCTTTGAAGAAGGAATTGATGAGACCATCGATTGGTATTTAAACCATCAAGACTGGCTGGAACAGGTCAAGTCGGGCGATTATCAAGAGTATTATGAAAAGATGTACGCGAAAAAATAAGTGGTCATCGATTAGTAAAAACATAAACTTAAAGCTTAAAAAAGAGGTGTTATCTTGAATATTTTTGTCGAATTGTTGAATTATGTCAAAGACCTTTTCAGCAATCAGGAATTGATTCGAAAATTAGCTGTCAATGACTTTAAAGCCCGCTATGCAGGATCCTTTTTAGGGGTCCTCTGGGCCTTTATTCAGCCGACAGTTACCATCCTTGTCTATTGGTTTGTTTTTGAAGTCGGCTTAAAGTCGAGCCCGACGGGAAACATTCCCTTTATTCTCTTTCTCTTAACCGGAATTATTGTCTGGTTTTTCTTTTCCGAAGGCCTGGTTAATGCGACTAATTGCTTTAGAGAGTACAGTTATCTGGTTAAAAAAATGACCTTTAACATCAAAATTCTTCCAACTGTCAAGATACTATCCGCCCTCTTTACGCATATCTTTTTTATTATTTTTGCCATGGGGATGATCTTATTTTATGGTTATGCCATCACCCCATATTTTATCCAGGTGATCTACTACTTGTTCTGCCTGATCGTCTTTTTGACCGGCTTGACATGGGTAACGGCATCCTTACAGCCTTTCTTTACCGATATTTTGCAGTTTGTCAACGTCGCTATGCAGGTTTTATTTTGGGGAACGCCGATTTTGTGGGATGTTAATATTTTTCCCGAACGACTTTTATGGATCCTTAAATTAAATCCGCTTTATTATATTGTTCAAGGCTATCGGGAATCCTTTTTTGGCTTGGGATGGTTTTGGGAACATCCGGCCATGACCGCCTATTTCTGGGGTTTTTCCTTTGTTCTCTTATTGATCGGGATTGGCGTCTATCGAAAATTACGGCCCCATTTTTCAGATGTGTTATGATCAGAAAGGGAGAAAACTATGTCAGACATTGCCATTAGAATAGAGAATATCACCAAGGTCTATCGCCTCTATCAAAAGCCCCTTGATCGGGTTAAAGAGTCGATGAGTTTTTTTAAGAAAAAACAATACCATCAGAAGTTTTATGCCTTGAACGATATCAGTTTGGATATTTACAAGGGCGAATCAATTGGGATTATTGGTAAAAATGGTTCCGGCAAGTCGACCCTCTTAAAAGTGATCGCTGGTGTCCTGACCCAAACGGAGGGAGAAACCACCGTCAATGGCAAGGTTTCGGCCCTGCTAGAATTGGGAACGGGCTTTAACCCTGAGTATACGGGGATTGAAAATATTTATGCCAATGGTCTGATTATGGGTTATTCTGAAAGTGAGATGGATGAGAAGCTCGACGACATTGTCAACTTTGCAGAAATTGGTCAGTATATCCACCAGCCGGTCAAAACCTATTCAAGCGGAATGTTTGCTAGGCTAGCCTTTGCGACGGCTATTAATGTTGACCCGGAGATTTTAATTGTCGATGAGGTGCTAGCGGTTGGTGATGCTAAATTTCAGATTAAATGCATCAATAAAATGGAAGAATTTAAGTCTTCGGGCAGGACGGTTTTATTTGTCTCGCATACCCTTGAGCAGATCAAGCGTTTTTGTACAAAATGTGCTTGGATTGATAAAGGAGCTTTGCGAAAATATGGAGAGGTTTCCGAGATCATCGATGAATACGAAAGCGAGATGCTCAAAGAAACGATGGAAAAAAAGGCGCTGGAGGATAAAGAAAATATTCTTGCCAGCATGGACGTCCAAGTCAATTTGGGAAAAATTACCAAGATCACCTGCGCAAACAAGGCCCTGCGGACCTTTGATGATTTTATTGTCGATATTGAATACGAGCTATACGACGATTTATCAAGTGATGCTCTGGTCGGCGTGGCTTTTTATACCATTGACCGCCACTATATTTTTGGGCCCAATACCTACCTCGATAAATTTGTCATTCCCAGTGTCAAAGGTGTCCACCAGGTCCGTTATAAGGTGCCGAAGCTCCCCTTGCTGGGTGGCGAATATGAAGTGGATGTAGGCCTTTTTGCCAAT
Organism: uncultured Lachnospiraceae bacterium; assembly: GCA_964632785.1. Classification (GTDB taxonomy): domain Bacteria; phylum Bacillota; class Clostridia; order Eubacteriales; family Eubacteriaceae; genus Acetobacterium. The sequence continues at coordinate 16,999 of CAZWEU010000016.1, forward strand.
AAGAGCATTGTCAATTTAGATTATGAGACCAAGGCCTTTATGATCCAGGTAAAAGCCAATTACTTTACCGAAGGTTTGGTCCACATGGACCATGAATGGGAAATGATAAAACCGCTTGAGAGGAAATAAAAATGCCAGTAAAAAAAATAAATGAAAAAAATGAAATTAAATACTTTATTGATAAGATTGTCAAGGATGAGGAAAGCAAGTGTGCCACGCTTGAGGGTTGGGCCTTTAATACCCAGACGAAAGAGCCGGTTGATCTTTATATCTTAGGGCGAGCCTCTAAGGGGATCCAGTTTAAACGCGACTTTCGCATCGATGTTAACAATAAATATGGCCTCCATGAAGATGCTAAGGTTGGCTTTATCATCGAATTCGATGAAAAGACCGCTGGAAAAAAACTCCGCCTAAAGCTTAAGGACAGTCAAATGGAGCGGATAATTCCCATTAATTTACAAAAAAACTATGATTATTTAAAGAAGCCAAATTTGTTTAACGTTAAGCGCCTGAGTAATGCCGGCCTGCGTACCCTTGGTTATTTACGCCGCAATGGCCTTAAAAACACCATCCGCAAAGTAAAGTTTGAACTAATTTATAAAAACGAAGAAAATTATGAGTTTTGGATTGATATCCACGAGGATTATAATAAGAAAGCCGTCTTAGACGAGATCGCTGCTTTTAGGCAAAATCCAAAAATCTCCATTATCGTACCGGTTTATAATGTCGAAGAGACTTGGCTAAGGCAATGCATCGATTCAGTCCTGGCCCAGACCTATCAAAACTGGGAGCTTTGCATGGCTGATGATTGCTCGACCGATCCCCATATCCGACCGCTATTAGAGGCCTATCAGGCGATTGATGAGCGGATTAAGCTGGTCTTCAGAGATGAAAATGGCCATATTTCCAGGGCCAGCAATTCGGCCTTAGAAGTGGCGACAGGAGAATTTATTGGTCTTTTAGACCACGACGATACCCTGGCCCCCTTTGCCCTTTATGAGGTGGTCAAACTTATTAATGACCACCCTGAGGCTGATTTAATCTATAGTGATGAAGATAAACTCAGTGAGGATAATGTCAGGAGTCAACCCTTCTTTAAAACCGATTGGGCGCCGGATATTTTATTAGCGACCAATTATATTTGTCATTTCGGGGTTTATCGAAAGGCGATCATCGATGAGATCGGGGGCTTTAGAGCCGGTTATGAGGGGGCCCAGGATTATGACTTGGTCCTTCGCTTCACCGAGAAGACCGATCGGATCTTCCATATTCAAAAAATTCTTTATCACTGGCGAACGATTGCTGATTCAACGGCGGTTAATCCTGATTCTAAGGGTTATGCCTTTGAAGCCGGGAAAAAAGCCCTTGAGGATGCTCTTGCAAGACGAAATATTGATGGCCTGGTCAGCCACGGGCCTTTTCCCGGCGTCTACCATATTGATTATGCCTTAAAAGACCATGGCCTTGTTTCCATTATTATTCCGACCAGAGATAATGCCCTTGACTTAAAGATCTGTGTTGAATCAATTTTTGAAAAGACGGAATACGAAAACTTCGAAATCATCATTGCCGATAACGGTAGCGAGAAAGAGGAAACATTTGACCTGTTTAAAACGTACAAAGAAAAATATCCCGACCAGATCAAGGTCATTCCCATCGATATCCCTTTTAATTTTTCACGAATTAATAATTTAGCCGTTTTGGAGTCAAAGGGTGATTATTTATTATTCTTAAACAATGATATTAAAGTGATCACCAAGGGCTGGCTTAAAAAAATGGTCAGCCTGGCCCAGCAAGAGCGGATCGGAGCGGTTGGGGCTAAACTTTATTATCCGGATGATACCATTCAACACGCCGGTGTCTTACTGGGTATGGGTGGCTTAGCGGGTCACGGACACGCCGGTTATCCCAGAGGCGATTACGGTTATTTTGGGAAACTCGTGATTAATAATAATTACTCGGCGGTGACGGCAGCCTGTATGATGGTTAAGCGCAGCGACTTTGAGGCGGTTGGGGGTTTTGAAGAAGAACTGGCCGTGGCCTTTAATGATGTTGATTTTTGTTTAAAACTCTATGCCCGGGGGAAATTTAATGTCTGGATGCCGGATGTCGAGCTCTATCATTATGAATCCAAATCCCGCGGGGCGGAAGATACCTATCAGAAATATAAACGCTTTAACCAAGAAATTAACTTTATGAAAAGACATTGGATCGAGCTCGTCAAGAATGACCCCTTTTACAATCAAAATTTAACCCGGGTGGGGGGGAATTATACCATCTCGGTGGATATTGTCAGTTATATTGAAGGCAAGAAAGAAGATGAGCTTGATTTTTAAAAGTAACAAATGTATCTAAAAAATTGACCCGACGCGACATTCGTGATATTATTGTTACAAATAAGATGACCTAATCCATAGACAAAATAATGGCTTGGCAAATCGGTATTCACGAAAAGAGGTTCTATTTGAAAAAGCAAAGATTTAAAAAAATAATTGTTGTGGCTCTCATCTTAACCTTGGTGGTTGGACTAGTCCCAGGACTGAGTCAGGCGGTAGAGGCGAGTGGCCAAATGATCGTGATTAATCCTGGTCACTTAGATGGGGTTGACCCTGGCGCAGTCAATCATACGACGGGAATCAGGGAGGTCGATGTTAATAATGACTTGTCGATTAAGGTGGTAAAAACCTTAAGAGATGCCGGCTATAATGCCCTTCTTAGCCACCCTATTCCGGGCAACCCCGGACTTCCCACCCTTTTAAACAATAAGCCGGATTATAGTGTCTGGTCGACAACCATTTGTAAAACAGCAGGTGAAAAAGGAGCTGACTTATTTGTCAGCATTCATCATAATGCTGGTGGCGGATCTTCAGCCAATGGTTATGAATTTTACTGGAGCTCATATCATCCCTCTGTTGATAATGATGGGATTTATCAAAAATATGGCTTGTGGCCCGGTGGAATACCAGCTGATTTAGACAGCACACCTCCGGAAATTGCCATTAAGTCTAAGGACTTGGCTCATCTTTTTAACAAGCATTTTAAGAGCCTTGATCATGTGACGTCACGTAACAATATCATTGAAAGAGACGATGCCATCACCCGAAAGACCAGTATGCCTTCAGTCCTGATTGAGGCCGGTTTTATTTCTAATAATGCCGAGTCCCTACGCCTAGCAGACGGCAATAACCAGCAAAAAATGGCCGATCAAATCCTAATCAGCATCCGCGAATATTTCGGCGATACTGGGAAAACGGATGCGGTGATGGCGGCAACAACGACTGAAGAAGCCGCTGAGGGTAAGATTAACATTAAAATTAGTGGGATTACCGCCCCTAATGGTTTAAGAACCCTGCATGTGCCGGTATGGACCGAAAAAGACGGCCAAGACGATATTAAGTGGTATCAGGCCGAGAAAAAAAGCAGTGGTTCTTATGAACTTCTTATCAATACCAAAGACCACGATGGTGACGAAGGTTTGTATCACCTCCATTATTATGGCGAAGATAATACCGGCAAGCTAAACTTTTTAGCAGCGAAAACTGTTGAATTTTCAGCAAAGATGAAGGCCGCTGACGTTTCAGTCAATGTCGTAGAGGGGAAAATTGCGGTCGCCTTAAGCGGGATCACGGCCCCCAATGGCCTTAAAACGCTTTATGTTCCGGTTTGGAGCGAGAAAGATGGCCAAGACGATATTAAGTGGTATCAGGCCGAGAAAAAAAGTGATGGGTCTTACCAATTAGTCGTTGATCCGAAAAACCATAATAACGATAGCGGTGACTATCATGTCCATTGTTATGGGGTTGATGACGGTGGTATCCTTACCTTGTTAGGGGCTAAAACGATTGATATAAAAGCTAGTGGGACGACTGAGCAGGTCAAAAAGACGGTTGAAGCGACACTGGTGGGTAAAGAAATTAGCGTGGAGATCAAGGGCCTGGCGGCCGGTATGTCTAAGGTCTTGGTCCCAACTTGGAGTAATGAAAAGGGCCAAGATGATATTCGCTGGTATGAAGCGAAGCGAAATAATGATGGCAGCTTTTCTGTCGTTATTAATACCGACGACCACAATAATGATGATGGCATCTATTTGATTCATGTCTACGGCCAAGAAGCCGGCGCTAAACTTGAGTTTTTAGGACATACCAGCATTGACATGCCCCGTTTAATTGCTATTTCCGGCGATTCATCGGTGGGCGTCAATCAGCTTGTGGCCTATTACCAGGCGACCGGAGGCAAGTTCCCGCAGTTTTATAGTGACCGCGGAGTCGACTTAAAGACCTTTGCCCAAATGTATGATGAAGAAGCCAAAAAAGAAGGGATTAAGGTGGAAGTCGCCTTTGCCCAAATGCTCATTGAAACGGGCTACCTCCGATATGGGGGTCAGGTCAAGATTGATCAGTTTAACTTTGCCGGTTTAGGTGCCGTTGATGGTGGAACGGGCGGCTTTGATTTTGCCAAGGCCTATGGGGATGATAAAGAAGGAATTCGGATGGGCGTCCGAGGCCACATTCAACATCTAAAATGCTATGCTAATTCAGAGCCCTTAAAGCAGGATAATGTTGACCCAAGGTGGTCTAATAGCTTGAGGGGTAAAGCACCCTATACCTATTGGTTGAGCATCCCTAATAATCCCTATAAAACGGGCTGGGCCTCTGATCCGAATTATGGTCTTAAACTAGCAGAAAAGATTGATGGAATAAGAAACTAATAAACAAGGAGAAGAAGGATTCGATGGATATCTTCTTCTCCTTTCTTGCTTTTTGTTGATTAGTTAAAATGAGGAGATTGTAAAGTGAGAATTTTAAAAAAAATTAGCTTAGGCTTGATTGTTTTTATGCTTACAGTGACTGTCATCCATGCCGAGAGTCAGAAAAATAATGGCGCAGAATTTTTTGAAAAGGAAATTATTCCGACGAGTAGCGAGATGAATCTTGACTTGAATGAGAATTTAGACTGGTCTGCCATTGAAAAAGAAGGCCAAGAAAAAATCGAAATTAAGCAATTAGAAAAGGTTGGCGTGATGATCGAAAAAGACCCTGAAGATCCGTCTCACTTTATCATCAAGACAGTTGGCGCAGCGACCGAAGCAGCCATTAATCGGGTCCTTTTTCCTACTTGGACAGACCGAAATGGCCAAGACGATTTAAAATGGTATCAGGGTGTAAGAGGGGCCGATGGGGAGTATAGTATTGGTGTTGACAGCAAGGACCATGGTTTTGAAACAGGCTTTTATCGAATCCACACTTATTTTTATGGGCAAAATGATAAAATTTTAAAAGTGGACCATCAAAAGCACGAAGTCCTTGGCGACTTGATTAATATAAGTACAGGGGACTTGGAGAATAATCATTACCGGATTAGAATTACCAATCCCAACAATCCCGGGGGCCTTCAAGCCATCTTAGTGCCAACTTGGTCTTCTACCGGTGGCCAAGATGATATTCGCTGGGAAGAGGCTAAGTATATCGGGCAAAATACTTGGGAAGCAGTCATTCATTTAAAGGATTACGCTAAAAGTTATGATCGCTACATCAGTCATATTTATATCAGAAACTTAAAAGGAGTCGATCGTTTCTTGGGGGAGATAAAAAAAGAAATTGAAAACCCTTTTAAAGAAGACCCCATCGCTCTTGATTTTCATATGTATGAGGACGATGGCCGGTTTACCATTAATACCAGCAACTTTGATGGGAAATCGGGTATTGGTCAGGTCTATTTTGCCGTCTGGTCCGAGCGTCAAGGCCAAGACGACCTTAAATGGTATCTTGGGACCTTGGGCAGAAATGGCCAATATAGTGCGCCTGTTGATTTGGAAAATCACGGTTTTGAATCCGGCAAATATACTATTCACACCTATGTTTATGGTCTGGGGCGTGAGCAGGTCGCCATCAGTGGTCACGCTTTTGAAATGAAAAAAGGGCAAGCCGTTCTCGAATTTGACCAGGCCGTTCTTAATAATACCTATAAGCTAAGGGTTAAGAATGTCAGTAATGAAAAGGGGGTAAAAGACCTGTATATCCCCACATGGAGCCGAAAAAATGGTCATAATGATATTCGCTGGGAGAAGGCGACTTATAGTGGCAATAACACCTGGCAGGTGACCATTAAGCTTGGTGACTATGCAGTTATCATCGATGATTTTGACTCCCACGTTTATCTAAAGACCCTAGAAAATGAAATGGTCTTTGTTGACCGGGGGACCAAGAAAATTAGCCAGAATACCCAAACGATCTACGGGTTTTTTGCCTACCCCCTTGATAAGCGTTACAAACCTGACCCCAATGACTCTGAATATTGGTTTGGCCCACGCTGGGGCAAGATCCACGAAGGCATCGATATCCCGGCCCCTTATTATGCTAAATGTTACTCAGCATCGAATGGGATTGTCGAGCGGGCCGGCTATTTTATGGGCTATGGCCGTTATGTGCGAATTAGAACGACCGATCGCTACGGTGAGAGTGTCTCCTTTTTTTATGGGCATTTAAGAGAAATCCATGTCACGGAGGGACAGGCCGTTTCCATGGGCCAGGTGATTGGCTCGGTGGGAGGGTCTGGTTACAATAGCGACAAGGTCTATGTTGAGAATGCCTATGGGCCCCATCTTCACTTTGGCGCCATTGCTAATGCTGATGATGCCTGTGTCGATCCGGAGATTTGGATTGATTTTCATAATCCCTACCGCAACCGCTAAATGATAAGAATAAGGAATTTTTTAATAATCTAGCCAGAAAATATGGTATAATATTTTGTAGTTTTGACAAAAAGGAAAAAGAGATGAGCAAAGACGTTTCAATTATTATCCCTAACTTTAACGGCGAAAAATATATTGCCAATTGCCTGGATAGTGTTTTAAAATCCCGATTTGATGGAGAACTCGAGATTATTGTTGTCGATGATTGTTCTAAGGATGGCAGTTTAGCGATTTTAAAAAACTACCCGCAAATTAAGTGCCTTGTTAATGAGGAAAATTCGGGCTTTGCAAAATCGACCAACATTGGAATAAAAGCCAGTCAAGGCGAATTTTGTCTGCTCCTGAATAATGATGTGGTGGTCGATGAAAATTTTGTCGGGGCCCTTCACGACTTTATTTGCCAACATAAAAAAGCTTTTTCGGTCAGCTCAAAGATGGTCCGCTACTACGAGCGCGACAAACTTGACGATACAGGAGATTTTTATAATTTGCTGGGCTGGGCCTATAAACGCGGTGATGGCGCACCGGCTGATTCCCACAATAAAGCGACTAAAATCTTTTCCACCTGTGCGGGAGCGGGGATTTATCGGTCTAGCATCCTAGAAGAAATTGGTTTATTGGATGAGTCTTTTTTTGCTTATTTAGAAGATGTCGACCTCTCCTACCGGGGACTGATCAATGGTTATGTGAATTATTATAATCCGCAAGCAATCTGCTATCATATTGGCAGTGCGACAACGGCCGATGGTCAAAAATATAGTCCCTTTAAAGTGCAGATTTCAGCACGAAATAACATTAGCCTAGCTTATAAAAATATGCCGCTTTTTCAATTGATTATCAATAGCCCTTTTTTAGCACTGGGATTTTTAATCAAGGCCCTGATGTTTGAAAGACGCGGCTATGGAAGTGACTACCGGGCCGGTATCCGTGAGGGCTTAAAAAACTTAAAAAATGTTAGAAAAACACCCTATAAAGTAAAAAACACTCGGCATTATCTAAAAATTGAAGGCCAATTAGTGGTTAACGTTTTTCGGCAGCTTCTAATGAAGTTAAAAATTTAAAGGGAAGGCCTGACGAGAAGGTGTGAAATGGATTTATCAATTATTATTGTCAATTACAAAACATTGGAATTAACCTCTAATTGTATTGACTCGATTATTAAAAGCAATTTAAAAAATATTGATTATGAAATCATTCTGATTGATAATGCCTCGAATGATGGCAGTATTGAAAAAATTGAGGCCCAATTCCCCAGCCTTAAAGTCATTAAAAATGTCGATAACCTAGGCTTTTCTAAGGCCAATAACCAGGGTATTCGGGCCTCAAGTGGTGAGACACTCCTGCTCCTAAATTCTGATACCATTGTCGATTTTAATACCCTTAGGGAGTCGCTGGCTTTTTTAAAGAAACGTAAAAATGTTGGCGCCTTGGGCTGTAAGGTCCTCCTCCCCTCTGGAAAACTTGATCCGGCTTGTAAACGGAGTTTTCCTACCCCCCTTAATGGGATTTACCATCAATTACGCTTGGATGATGCCTTCCCCGATAGCCAGCGCTTTGGGGCCTATAACCTAACCTATGTCGATGAAAATAAGACCTGTGTGGTCGATTGCATTATGGGTGCTTTTATGATGGTGCCCAGACAGGTAATCGAGACAGTTGGCCTTCTCGATGAGGATTTTTTCATGTATGGCGAAGATATCGACTGGTGCTACCGAATTAAAGAGGCCGGCTATCAAATTATCTACTATCCGGAGGTGCGGATTTTTCATCACAAGAAGGCCAGTGGTATAGGCAAGCGTAATCCTAAGGTGATTGCCGCCTTTTATGATTCAATGGGGATTTTTTACCGCAAACATTACCAGGACAAGTATAATGGCTTGACTAAGTGGCTGGTAATGACGGGAACGGGACTTTTAAAGAAATGGGCCTTGTTTAAAAATAAATTCAGAAAATAAAGGAGAGGGGGAAATGAGCAATGATTAAAAGTAACCAACGTTTTTTTAATTTTATTTTGGTCGTTTTTGATGTGATGGTGATCACCGGGTCTTTACTACTGGCCTGGTATCTACGCTTTGTCTCGCCGTTTTTTAGAGATGGTGTGCGAACCATGGACTTTAGCGCCTATATGGGTCTGCTGATTTTCATTCTCCCTTTATATTTAGTTTTATTTCTTATTTTTGGCATGTATAAACCCTATCGAAGACAACGGTTTTTAAAAGAATGTCAAGAGATTTTTTATGCCAATACGATTGGTATTGCCCTGATTATGGCCATCCTCTTTGCCCAAAAGAGCATCCATTTTTCACGAATTATGCTGGGAATGTTTTTTATCGCCTCGATTTTCTTTATGATCCTCGAGCGCGGCCTCATCCGGAAGATCTTACGGATGGCCAGGGAGCGGGGTTTTAACATTAAATACATCATCATTGTCGGAGCGGGGACCCTAGGCCAGACCTTTGCCTCGAAAATCATTGAAGACCGGCAACTGGGTTATAAAATCTCCGGCTATGTCGATGATTATTACGATAAAATTGAGCGTGATGGGATTCCCATTTTGGGTTCAACCAAAGAAATGAATGAGATTTTAGAAGAATACCGGGTTGATGAGGTGATCATTGCCCTGCCCAATACCAGTTTTAAGCGCATCGATGAGGTCATCGATGTGTGCGAATACCAAGGAATAAAGACCCAGATCATTCCTGATTATTTCCATCTGATCCAGGGGACTAAGGCCTATTTTGATGAGCTCGATGGAATTCCCCTAATTAACACCCGCTACATCCCCCTTGACCAGCCCTTTAACAAGAGTCTAAAACGGTTCTTGGATATCGTCTTGTCCCTATTTATACTGATTTTAATTTCGCCAATCATGGTGGTAACGGCCATCTTGGTTAAAGTGACTTCACCCGGTCCGGTTATTTATAAGCAGGTGCGGATTGGAATGGGACGACGGGAATTCTGGATCTATAAATTCCGCTCCATGCGGTCGGATCCAGAAACGGGTGGCAATGTTGAGTGGACAACCCCGGATGATCCCCGCAAAACCAAGTTTGGGACCTTTATTAGAAAAACCAGTATCGATGAGCTACCCCAGTTTTTCAATGTCTTAAAGGGGGATATGAGTATTGTCGGACCACGGCCGGAACGCCCCCACTATGTCAGCCAGTTTAAAGATGAGATTCCCAAATATATGATTAAGCACCATGTCCGTCCGGGTATTACCGGTTGGGCCCAAGTCCAAGGCTGGCGGGGGGATACATCGATTCGCAAACGGATTGAATGCGATATTGAATACATTGAAAAATGGTCGATCTGGTTTGACATAAAAATTTTCCTGATGACCTTCAAGGCGGTCTTTACTAGTGGGTATTGAATTTTTAGTTTAGAGGAGTTTAAAGATGAAACAGGAAAGTGGCAAAAAACTTAAACAGTTCAGCTTATCAGAAATAAAACAAACGCTTCTTTTATTAATTCGAGAACGCTGGCTTTATATGATTATTGGTCTTAGTATTTTTTTAGGTGCTTTATTTACATTTGAGGGTTGGAATACATCCACATTTTTTATTGCTAGCCTGTCTTCTCTTATAATTGTTCTTGCGATTTTATTGACAGGTAACGTTTTGTATCGTGATGCCTTTATTATTATCATTTGTTTTGGAATATTTTTCTCCATCATTACGCCAGTTTTGGATGCACCCGATGAAACGGCTCATTTATCAAGAGCCATGTACTTGGCGCAAGGTAAATTTATTGTTAGTGAGAACGATTCAGACCTATTGATCAGTAAAGATTATGATCTTTTATATGAGCAATCGCAAAAAACAATCTTAGAAAATGATTTAAATGTCCACGATAGTAGTATCCAGATAGTTGAGAGTGATGGGTTGAAAGCAACGAATGCCTATGCATTTGTATCTTATATTCCTCAGGCTTTAGGAATCGGATTTGGAAGGCTGGTTAATTTAAGCGTGCTTTGGTCTTTTTATTTGGGGCGCATTATCAACCTCTTGTTTTATGCAACGATGATAGCACTAGCCGTTAAAATCACTCCTGTTTTTAAACAGTTCTTTTTTATTGCAGGGACAATACCGATGGCTGTTTATATTTCAGCTTCCTATAATCAAGATGCTTTTGGCATCGGTATTATTTTTGTGGCAACCGCTTATTTTTTATATCTACTGAATAAAGAAAAAAAGTCAATAAAATTATCTGAAATTCTAGGATATATTGGTCTTTGTATGTTGATTGTGCTGACAAAGTTTCCCTTTGTCCTACTGGTACTCTTGCTGGTATTTATTCCAGTGAATAAATTTAATCGCTCATCAACCTATCTTCTTGTTTTTCCGGGAATTCTGATAACGGCAGTATTTTCATTAATTTGGATGAAATTCTACACGGCGATTCCTCACCCTTTTGTACCAGAGGGCGTAAACATGGTTGAGCAAATCCGCTTTTTTATTGCTAATCCGATTATCAATAGCCAAATTTTGGCTCGGAATCTTTTGGAAGGAACAGTGGATATTCTAATGCTGTTTAATTTTGGCTGGTTGTCCTATAATTCTAATGGCTTAGCCTTACTTTATTTGTTCTTTTTAGGAGCGATGACAGTTTTTTATCCAAGGGAATTTATTCAAAAGCCATTGACTCGTTTGGGATCCGGGTTGGTTATCCTGGCAATCTATCTTGCGATTAATCTGTCGATGTATTTGACCTGGACACCAGTAGGTTCAAGTTTGATCGAGGGCGTACAAGGGCGTTATTTCATTGGTATTCTTCCATTGATACCCTTAGCACTGAACATTGGTCCTTTGTTTAAGCAATTGGAAAACAATCAAATTAAATTATATCGGAATATTACAACATTCTTACCAATTTGTTTTTTATCGATGGCCTTAGCTTTGACACTTGGTCAATATTATTAAGGGATAGTGAGGATGAGAAATAAAGAAAGAAATTGAGCTTAATACCACCGTTCGCACAACAATTTAAAGGTTAAATATAATAAAAGGAAAAGAAAATGAAAAAAAACACAAAAACAGTCGTCTTGATTCCTTGCTATAATGAGGCAAAGACGATCAAGAAAGTTATTGATGATTATCGGGACGTGATGCCCCATGCGGAGATTATTGTTTATGACAATAATTCAACGGATGGAACCGGTGAGATCGCTAAGAAGGCTGGAGCGACGGTTGCCTATGAATATCGGCAAGGAAAAGGAAACGTGATTCGCTCAATGTTTCGTGATGTTGATGCCGATTGTTATATTATGACCGATGGGGATGATACCTATCCGGCAGAATTTGCTTTGAAACTTGAAAAAATGATTTTAGAAAAAAAAGCGGACATGGCCATTGGCGACCGTTTGTCATCGACTTATTTCACGGAAAATAAAAGACCCTTTCATAATATCGGCAACGTCTTGGTACGGAAATTAATTAACACCTTGTTTAAGGCTGATGTCAAGGATATTATGACCGGTTCCAGAGGCTTCAATCGAGAATTTGTTAAATCCTTTCCGGTTACCTCCAAGGGTTTTGAAGTTGAAACTGAAATGACCATCTTTGCCCTGGACAACAACTTTAAAATTGTCGAAGTAGCGATTGACTATCGGGATCGGCCCGAAGGCAGTGAGTCGAAATTAAACACCTATTCCGATGGATATAAAGTTTTAAGAACCATTGGTTCCTTGTTTCGTGACACCCAGCCTTATTTGTTTTTTTCCATTATTTCCTTATTACTGGTAGGGCTTGGGCTGGGGTTTTTTATTCCAATTCTGATTAATTATTTTGAAACGGGACTGGTTGATAAATACCCGACCTTGATTATCGTCACTTCGATGTGGGTGATCGCTATTATTTCTTATTTTAGCGGGGTTATTTTGCAGGTCCTGAAGAAACAGCACCGCCACAATTTTGAGCGCTACCTAACGATGATGCGGGCGATCTGGAAAAAAGAAGAGTTAGATGACTGATAAGGTAAAGAAAAGTATTTTGTTAAAGAAAGACATTAAATCCAATGAAAAATAAGGCTGAAAAATATTATAAAAGCCCGCTCTTTGTGACTTTGGTCATCGCAACACTTTTAAGGATTTCACTTTCACAAAAATTAAGTGTCTGGTATCCTTCATTTGAATTTTATGATGATCAGCTACTCGTCAAGTATGCAAACTTGTTAGTCCACTTTAAAGAGCCGGACTTATGGTCACTTGTTAAAAACATGAGTTATCCACTGTTTTTAAATTTTGTCCACCTAACAGGATTAAGCTATTCGACGGTAATGGCCTTGGTCTGGCTTGTTGCCGCCTTGCTAGTCACATTAATTTTCAGGGAATTGACAAAAGACAAGTATTTTTTGTCCTTTGTCTATCTCTTTGTTTTGTTTACCCCAGCCGCTTTTGATAGTTGGGTTGGTACACGCTTATATCGAAATGCTATTATTGCCCCATTTACATTGATTACCTTTGCCCTGATGATTTTGATTATTGTTAAATTGCAAAAAAGCAAGTTATCACTTAAAGAAATGACATTTCTAGGTCTTTTTTTAGGTCTCGTTTTTACCTTTACTTACTATATAAAAGAAGATGGTTTTTGGCTCTTGCCGTGTTTAGCCTTAACCATCCTTGTCTCACTGGCCTTGGTTCTTTATCGCTATTTAAGAAGAAAAAATGAACCTCTAAAAAGGACGCTAATGACAATGGGACTATTATTTTTGCCACTAGCTATATGGTTTATTGGTGGCAATGTTTATAAGATGGTTAACCACCATTATTTTGATGTCTACGAGATTAATACCCGAACTGGGGGAGAGTTGGGCGATTTTGTTAGTAATGTCTATAAAATCGATTCGCAGGACCGAAATGCCTTTGTTTGGGCGCCGGCTGATGCCATCGAAAAAGCCTTTGAGGCATCAGCGACCTTAAAAGAGTATCCGGAACTAAAAGAAGCAATCTTTGAATCATTTTGGGTCAAGGGGGACATCCTTAAGAATCCGATTAATGGTGATTTTTTAAGCTGGGTCCTAAGAACGTCGCTTTCGGAGACCGGTATTTGGAAAACGGAAGCGCAAGTCCAGGCCTTGTTTAAAGAGGTCAACAGCGAGCTTGAAGAGGCTTTAGAGAGTGGAAGCCTTAAAAAAGACAGTAAATTCCAGCTAACCGCTTCAGCTGGCGGCAGAAATATTGATGAGATTATTCCATTAGCAAAGATTATGGTAAAGGAGTATGCCGCAACGATTGTTTTAAAAGGTTACGAAGCCGGTGGCTTATTAGGAGACTACAGCGATTTGGAAACTTGCGAATTTGCGACCTTTTTAAGCAATGAAAATTTAATGCCCATGCAATTTGAGAATAACAAGATTAAAGAATTTGAAAGCGGCAACATGTGGGCATCGATAATATTTAGAATTTATTCGCTTCTTAATCCTGCTTTACTTCTTTTGACCATTTTCGCGCTCATCTCTTGGCTTTATTCGCTGGTCTTAAGAAAGAAGAAAAAGGGTCAAAAGGAATGGTCAAGTGATGTCATTGCTATATCAGTGGTCGTAATTGTTACTGGTATTTCCTTGTTATACGCTTTTGGGATTGCTTGGTTTATGGAATTTATTTTTCCCAATACCATCTTTGACCAGTGGACAATTATAAAGTTTTATAGTGTTGGTTTAGTGCCGATGTTTGTCATGATTGAACTCTTCGGTGGCTTCTTATTTTGGCGAATGGCTAAAGATAAATATCGACAATTAAAGAATAATCAAATTTAAGAGTTGATTATTAAGACAAAGGAAATAGGATAGAGGAAAAAGAAAATGAGAAATCACTTGATAGGTGAAATATTTTGATTGAGAAAAAGATAAAAATTAAGAATTTTTTATTTTTGCATGCCAGCTTATTATTTTATTCAATTGCCGGGATATTTTCTAAAAAAGCCAGCAGTTATGGCTTTTTATCACAGGAATTTATTTTCTTTTACGCCTTGTTTATGATGGTTTTGTTTGTCTATGCCATTTTATGGCAGCAGATTTTAAAGCGCTTCCCCTTGTCAGTTGCCTTTGCCAATAAGGCTATTATTATTTTATGGGGGATTATTTGGGGCTATTTATTTTTTGGCGAGACCCTGCGATGGGGGATGCTTTTTGGTGCAATGGTGATTATTTGGGGAATTTATTTGGTGGTGAGTGATGACTAGCTCAATTTATTATCTAACTTTTTTGATTTCCGTTTTAGTGGCCTCGCTCTCGCAGATTATTCTTAAAAAAAGCGCCATGATTGACTACCCCAATCAACTAAGGGAGTATTTAAATCCCTATGTGGTTACGGCTTATACTTTCTTTTTTGGATCAGCATTTTTGACCACCTTGTCTTACCAAGTGGTCCCCTTAACCCTGGGACCGGTCCTTGAATCGACCGGTTATATTTACATTGGCCTGCTAAGTTTTTTAATCTTAAAAGAGAAGCTGACCAAGCGAAAGATTCTTGGCAATCTTTTGATCATTGCCGGTATTTTAATTTATGCCTTTCTTTAATTAGGGAAGGTAAGGATTCATATAGCCCTCGCCAAAGAGCAGATCGTATTGAAAAAGCCATTGCTTGTCTTTATGGGCCTCACTCTCAAGGGTCGTTCCCTCAATGATCATGCCGTCATGATCAATGGTGATATAATTATTTTGGTTAAAGGCCTCCTGGCCATTTAATAAAACTTCCCAGTAGGGGGGAAGGTCAAAACCTAATTTATCGAGGACTGTGATGCCCAAAAGATTGGCATCGACCAGGCCTAAGTCTTGGGCTGGGATGGCGTCATCATTGGAATAGATAGTAATCGGTGTTTGAAAGAGGTTGAGATAATCCTCGCCCGCTAAGCTTTGGGACTCAATATAGCCTAAGTCGGTATAGATGTCATAATTATCGCCTAAGCTGGGTAGATGATCACCAAACATCAAAATAACCGTTGGTTCATCGACACCGGCAAAGTAATCGATTAGCATGCCATAAGCAGCATCGGCATGGTAAACTCCTTGGACATAGTTTTCTAAAGTTTTACGAGAATCCTCCTCTAATAAAGGAGAAGAGGTCTCGACATCTAGGTGGGAAAAGACTTTGTCATGGTAAGAGCCGTGGTTTTGCATGGTAACGAGAAAACAAAAAAACGGGGCTTCTGACTGGCGGTTGCCTTCGAACTCAGCAATCACCCGCTCACTGGCAGACTTGTCAGAAATAAGATTGGTCAATTTTTCCGGATTGTCAAAGTCTTCATCCGAATAAAAAGTATCAAAACCAAGCTTGGGGTAGACATTTTCCCGATCCCAAAACCATTTTTGATAGGGGTGGAGGGCGATGGTATTATAGCCTTGTTCCTTTAGATAAGCGGGGATTGCCGGAAGTGGTGTTTTAACGTATTGCTGGTAGGCCATGGACCCCTTGGGCAGATAGAGGGTTTTATTGCCGGTCAGAAATTCAAATTCAGTATTGGCTGTCCCGCCACCATATTCGGAGACCAATAATTGGCCACTGGTCCCTTCTAAGCGGATCTTGTCGATATTAGGAGTTGGACTCCTTGAAAAAGAGACATTGGGCAAAAGGGCTGGATCGAATAAGGATTCATTCATGATAAAAATAATGTTGGGTTTTTTGACTGGCTGGCCGTCAATATCTTCAAAAGAAAGCGCTTGGACGACCGGATTCGAAAAATCATTGATAAGGTCTTCTAGGGCTTGTAAGGAATAATTGTCGGGCTTTTCGATGATAATGTTTTTAATATTAATGGAAAAAGCATTTAAAAGGCCATTTTCCTGATAATTTTGTTCCTGATTCCAACGATAGTCGACAATATTCAAGGCCGTTAGTCCGGTCTCATTAAAAAAGATGCCGTTGTATAAAAAGAATAAAGAAATAATAGAGACAAAGACAAGACTAAGGCGACTAAAAACGGCTAGCTTGATTTCTTTTTTGCGAAAGAAGAACAAGAGGATCAGGGTAAAAAGAAAGGTAAAAAGGAAAAAAACCTGCTGACTTGAAAAATTAATGCTTACATTGGCGGCGATATTCACCGCTTCCTTAGATAAAAAAAGGTCCCAAGGGACGAGGGGCTCACCACGAATATTGCTTTTGAAAAAATTCAAGAAAGTCAGGATGAGAAGAGGGAAGGCCGAAAAAAACGACGCTACCCATAGGCGTGAGGAAAGGCCATAAAAAAGCAAAAAGATGGCCAGAATAAGGGAGTAGCTGAGTAAAACACTCGTCATATTGTTGATAAACCAAGTCAGGGTATCAGTCAAGTAAAGGCGGGAGATCCATTCGATCATCAAGGTGATCAAAAGCGGATAGATCAAGACCCACGCCACTTGATAGGTGTAAGAGGGGGATTTAGAGCCTTGATCGTAATCGAGGAGCCTGTTTTCTTTCATCTAGTAATAACCTTTCTCGTCTTCTGATTCGTCATAATCTACTGAATCATTATAATATTCGGAGTCATCTTCTGAGTAGTCGTAACCATTGATTCTATCATCAATCGACTCAGAGATCTCCAATGCCTCGGGGGAGGGGGTATAGTCTGTTTCGTAAATGAATTCATAAAGTGCCTCAACATTATCGACCAGTTCATCGGGAATAATATAGGAGATGTCGCCAAGGTAATCAAGGATCATAAACTCATCGGTCGGAAAACGGGATTGAGCAATCTCACGTGACGGCATCAGCATAAAATTGATTCCATACTTAACAAACTCCAAGGTGGTTAAAGAGGTATCAACATAAGGAAGGCTCTCTTTTAAAAGGGTCAATTGGTCGGTCGGCTTAAGGGACAGGGCCTTTGATAAAGCCTGTTCAAAGACGATCCGTTGGCGCAAGGTGCGGTCAAAGTCACCATCGCCGACATAGCGGACCCGGCAATAGGCCAAGGCTTGTGACCCATCAACCAGTTGCGACCCGGTATCTTCCAAGTGGGGTGTGCCGGTCTCGACCTTTTCGTTGACATCATCTAAATAGGCATTGACCCACTCTAATTCATCATAGGATTCAATATCGATGGTGACCCCACCGACAGCGTTAACCATGGCAACCATGGCGGTAAAATCGATGGTGATGTAGTCGGTAATGGCCGTATCAAAATTTTGATTGATGGTTTTAAGGGCCAGGTCAGCGCCGCCATAGGCGTAGGCGGAATTGAGTTTATCGAACTTATATTTTTCATTGATATAGACGTGGGTATCGCGCATCAAGGAAGAAACCTTGATCTTATCGTGTTCATAATCGGCGGTGGCAATCATAATGGTATCGGTCCGCTCACCATCGACATCATCCCGCCCATCGACACCGAAAACGGCAATATTGACAATTTTATGGTCCTTGGCAAAAGCTGCCGCCGTCTTACTGATCCCGTAGGCATTGTGGTTTCGTGACAGACCGGCAGTGACATTGCTAAGAAAAAGAGTATTGATCAAGACGCCGGAAACGACCAGGATCACAAGGCCAATAATCAGAGACTTTGAAAAGCCTTTTAAAAAACTGTTTTTACGGTGCCGATTTGTTTTGCTTTTTTTTGAGGGTTTCTCAATCGAGGCAGGCGTAACAAGCCGTTTCTCAATCTTTTTTTGCCTATTTAAAGTGCTTTTATTATTCTTTGCTGCTGATTTTTTAGGGGCGGGGTTTCGACGGTTTTGAATTACATTTTTCTTTCGATTACTCAATTGGGTACCTCATTTGAATTCTTAGAAATCGTTGTTGACGGTAAGTTTTTCGTAAGAGATAAAACCTATTAGCAATAGCATCGAAATAGAGCCTTTATCCATATTATCGATAATAATTATATCATATTTGTAAACAATTGTAAAAAAAGATGGCTAATATCAGCAATTGTCGGACTTTTTGATCTTTTCTTAAGATTAGCCTAATCACGATGCGTGGCAGTTGCGCTATTTTTCTTTATGATTTTGTCTCAATCTGTTATAATGCTATTTGTTATTATGGACTAAAAAGATGTCAGTGTTAGAGAGGAAAAAGAAAATGTTAGAAATATTAAAAGTTATTTTTCTAGGGATTGTTGAGGGAATCACCGAATGGCTGCCCATTAGTAGTACCGGTCATATGATCATCGTCGATGAGTTTATGAGTTTGAATGTGTCAGATGCCTTTAAAGAGATGTTTTTTGTCGTCATTCAATTAGGGGCCATCCTGGCAGTGGTTTATTTGTACTGGCGTCGGCTGATGCCTTTTTCCTTTAAAAATAATAAAATAATGATTAAGAAAAACACCGGTATTCTATGGCTAAAAATTATTGTCGCCTGTATCCCCGCAGCCGTGATTGGACTTTTATTTGAAGACATCATTTATAAGACCTTTTATAATTATATAGTCGTAGCCATTATGCTAATTCTCTATGGGATCTTATTTATTGTGGTTGAAGATCGTAATAAAGATC
>CAZWEU010000017.1:0-34405 GCA_964632785.1 uncultured Lachnospiraceae bacterium
CCTCCTTAGTCAAACTTTTATATCCTTCTGCAACCTTTCCTTTTGGGTCATGGGCAAAGATACTTTTTCCCTCTGCACTAATCTCTGCGGCTTTTACTGAACGGGGTATATCAGCATTAAATACTTTAATACTACCTCCATAAGTGTCTCTTACCAATGCACTGATGTCCTTTGCAAAATTCGTGCGGCCATCTACCATAGTTAAGAGAATACCATCAATTTTAAGCTTAGGATTTATTTGTCTGCGTACCTTTCCAATGGTCTGTAATAGCTGTTCTAATCCTTTTGCTGGGAGATAATCGGCTTGTACAGGAACGATTACACTATCTGCCGCAGCAAGGGCATTAATTGTCAGCATTCCCAAAGAGGGCATACAGTCTAAAAGAATATAGTCATACTGTTTTTTCACCGTATCAAGGTATTGTTTAAGTATGGTTTCTCTGCTCATGGCATTAACAAGAGATACTTCCATGCTAGATAACTCAATGTTAGCAGGGAGCAAATCCACGCCTTCATCATGTTTTAAAATACCCTCTTTAGGCTCAAAGGCTGTATCAGTAATCACCTTGCCCATGATAGTAGCAAGGGTAGTGTCAATACTATCTGGCTGTGAATGCCCCAAACTAATAGATAAACTGCCTTGAGGGTCTGCATCCACAAGTAATACTTTCTTATTTTCCATAGCTAAACCTATACCTAAGTTGGCACAGGTGGTTGTTTTGCCAACACCGCCTTTTTGGTTGGCTATGGCAATGATTTTTGCATTCAATTTTGTTCCTCCTTTCACACAAAAAACCGCTCACTTTATCTTTCAATAAAGAAAACGGCTTTTTACTTTTAGTAAGAATTATTCTTAGCTTTATCGTGAAATATCTTTAGTTTTGATTTTTGTCTGCCTCCTCTCCTCCAATGCAATTGCCTTTTCAAGCTTCAATACACCATCTTTAGGTTTGTATATCCCGATTGCTGGTTTTCCTTTGTCATTAATCAAGTACACAGAACCATCAAATCGCAACCTTCCTCCAGAAACAATTATTTTTATATCTTTAGGGATAGTGTATATACCGGCAATATCACATTCATTCTCTGTACAATACCTACCATCATTTAAAATAGGTTCAAGTGAGAAATTTTGTCCATCCTTTGTTCTATATATTTTTACGTCCAATTCTGTCCCTCCTTTCAATTTTAGGCACAAAAAAAGAGCTAGTCATATAAACTAACTCTCTGTGAAAATGTACTATTCAATTTTATCTATATAAAAAAGTTGCCTACTCAAAATTAAGAGCAAACAACTTTTAGTTTTCATATTCAATTTTAATTATTGGATAACTCCAAAATGCCTTAAGGCATCTTTAATTGCCTCTACCTTTTCAGGTGTTGGGTGTTTCCGTTCTTGTTTTAATTCTTCTACTGCATTTGGAGCATCATACATGGGTAATCCCAAATCTCTTTTTACTTCTGCAATATAAGCAGTATGCACTTTGAATTTATATTTATTTTCTATATACTTCTGTATCATCTTATAGGTTACTCTTTCACTTGGTATATATTCTTCAGCTTTTCTCGCTATTGTATCAATAGGAATCTGTCCTTCTTCATCACCAAACTCCACATTTACGTTGATATGAGTATCTGCATTTTTGTGGGACAAAGAGACAACCGTCTCCACGTGACTTGTTCCCGGGAACAAGTCAACCGGCTGAACCAGCTCTACCTCATAACCCATTTTGCCTAATATTTTTAGGTCTCTAGCCAGCGTTGACGGATTACAGGAGACATAGATGATTCGGGGCGTTTTAAGAGTATCGATAAGCTCAAGTAAATGGATCTGACAGCCTTTTCGGGGTGGATCTAGAATGATCAGATCCGGTGAAAATTTTTCCTTTTCTAGCAATTCCGATAAAACAAGGTCGCTTTTTCCCTGTAAAAATCGAACATTTGGAATATTATTAAGACCGGCATTTTCCTTGGCATCGACGACTGCATCTTTGATCAGCTCAATACCTACGATTTCTTTTGCCTGATCCGCTAAATACAAACCGATGGTTCCGGTTCCACAATAAAGATCGGCAACGACTTGACTACCGTCTAGATTCGCTAAACTTTTAACCTGATCATAAAGCTTTTCAGTCTGAAGCGAATTAATTTGGAAAAAAGAATTCGGTGAAATGGCATACTCAAGGTTGCCCACTTTTTCAATGATCCGCTCTGCTCCCCAGACCCGCTGGCTTTTCTTGCCAAGAATAGCATTCCCCTTTTCTTCGTTATAATTTACAAAAATGCTCTTTAAATTAGGGATTCCTTTGGTCAACTTTTCAATAATCGCTTCCTGATGACTCAAACTCTTTCCGTTAACAACTAAAATAATCATATTCTCACCGGCCATATTGCTCCGCTGGACGACACCTCTTAGGTAGCCGCGTTGATTTTTTTCGTTATAAGTACTCAACCTTAAGTCTGACACCATTTCATTAATGGTTTCAATGACATCAGAAGAGGATTCTGGTTGGTTAAGGCAATCGTCAATATAAACGATCTGATGGGATTTTGTTGCATAGAAACCCATTCCCTTCTGACTTACCTTATATTGGGCCTTGTTACGGTAGCGAACTGGCTCATCCATCCCAATAATTGGTCGAATATTGGCCTCCTCCAATTTACCAATTCGGCGAAGTGCTTCGCCAACCATTTTTTCCTTAAGCCTTAATTGCCCGTCATAGCTCATTGCTTGAAGCTGACAGCCACCACATTTTCCTGCATACTGACAAGGTGGTTCAATCCGATCTGGTGATGATTTAAGCGTTTTTAAAAGCTTCCCCAAGGCATAGCTTCTTTTCACTTGGGTTACTTCAACTTCAACCTGATCTCCTGGTATGCCTCCCTCAATAAAAATAATCATATTATCGACTCGGGCAACGGCTTCACCTGTATGGTTCATATCGATCAATTCAACCTGGTGGATATCACCGATCGTTAATCCTGGTCCTTCTTGATTTCTCATATTCTTCTCTTTTCTTTATTATTTATTAGCGATTAAAAAGGCATCGATCCTAAACAAGATCAATGCCTTGAATACTTACCATCATTCCTTCAATGGATGACCCGATTCTTCTAAAAACAGTTTCATCTTGGCAAAGGTTTCTTCACTGATCACATGTTCAATTCCACAGGCATCCTCTTCCGCTACTGATGGCGAAACTTCTAGCACATTAATTAAAAAATGTCTAAGAAAGCGATGTTTCTCATATATTTCCTCTCCTAATGTCATTCCAGATTCGGTTAGAAAGATCTGACCATAACGCTCATGCTCGACATGACCCAACTCTTTTAATTTTCGTACCGCATCATTAGCACTTGCTTTACTGACATTCATCTTTAAAGCAAGGTCGGTAATCCGTACTCCCCCATTGATTTTCTTGTATTCCAAATAAATGGATTCAATATAGTCTTCAATGGATTCCGTTAACTTCTTTTCCATCAATTTCTTACCCCTTTCTTTTTAAGGCCATTTTTTTCTTTAGGTGATTAGCCTTTCCTGTTTTTTTCCAATCGGGAATCAAGGCTTTTTTACTATTTCCGATTAAGTCTTCTCGCTGCGCTTGAACTAAGGCTTCTTTTACCAATTGATAATTGGCTCGCTTCTGAAAATGAGCTAAAGCCCGTTGTAGCTGTTTTTCCCTTTTTCCCGGAACATGAATCTTTTCCATGGTTAAAGGATCACGTCCCGTGTAGTACATGGCCGTCGCAATAGTGCCTGGAGTCGGATAAAAATCCTGAATCTGCTCGGGCATAAAACCCATATCCCGGATATACTCTGCCAATTGGATGGCATCGTCCAAGCTTGTTCCCGGATGTCCCGTAATAAAATAGGGGAGAACATATTGTTTCTTACCAAGCTGCTTATTTATTTTATTAAAATCCTCAATAAAGCTTTGATAACAGTTAAAAGCCGGTTTACCCATAGCCTTTAGGGCATTTTCTGAGACATGTTCTGGTGCCACCCTTAGTTGGCCACTGACGTGGTGTTCAACTAATTCATTTAAAAAAACCTTATTTTTATCCTCTTGCAAATAGTCATAGCGAATCCCTGAGCGAATAAATACTTTTTTAACCCCTGGTAATTTTCGGACCCGACGAAGTACCTTGAGATAAGGTTCATGGCTGCCATCCAATTTTTTACAAGGCTGGGGTGATAAACACTCTTGATGCTTACAATAGCCGTATTTTTCTTGTTTCTCGCAGGGAGAGTGGCTGAAATTTGCTGTCGGCCCCCCAATATCATGGATATAGCCCTTAAAGTCTGGATCGTCGATCATTCGCTTTGCTTCTTTGACGATCGATTCACTACTTCGCATCTGAATATAGCGCCCTTGATGGATGGTAATAGCACAAAAATTACAATTGCCAAAGCAACCTCGGTTAGCAGTAATGCTAAACTTTACTTCCTCTAGGGCAGGAACCCCTCCCTGGCCATCGTAACACGGGTGTGCCCGGTAGGTAAAAGGAAGCTCGTAGAGATCATCAAATTCCAATTGGGCTAGTGGCGGTTGGGGCTGATTTTGAACAATAAATTTATTTTTATAGGGCTGGATACGGATGCGTTCATCAAAGGCATTATTGCTATGATGGACGATCCTTGTCCCCTTGGCATAAAGGCTAAGGTCCTTTTTCATCTTTTCAAATGATGGCAACAAAACCGCCCTTTCAAAATCTGGCTCATCCATTATAACCGATGTACCCTTAATATAGCTTATATATTTAATCGCGATCCCCGCTTCTAAGGCTTCGGCGATCTCAATAATGGCTTTTTCACCCATACCATAAACAAGAACATCAGCCTTGCTATCAAGCAAAATTGGCGGCATTACCTGATTCTTCCAATAATCATAATGGGCAAAACGCCTAAGGCTAGCTTCGATCCCGCCGATAATTATCGGAATCTCTCCATAAATCTCGCGAATCCGCTTCGAATAAAGGGTCAGGGCCCGGTCTGGTCGTTTGCCGGCTTTCCCACCGGGTGTATAAAGATCTTTTTGACGTTTTTTTAGGTTTACACTGTAATGGTTAACCATCGAGTCGATGTTTCCCGAACTGATCAAAAACCCCATTTTGGGAGTGCCAAGCCGCATAAAATCATCATTATTCTTCCAGTTTGGTTGCGCAATAATCCCTATTTTATAGCCTCTGCGTTCTAAGATACGACCGATCAGAGCCGCTCCGAAGGAGGGGTGGTCGACATAGGCGTCCCCTGTCACAAGGATAAAATCGCATTGATCATATCCTCTTTGAGCCATTTCTTTTTTAGTAGTTACGAGGTAGTCTATATTTTCTAATTTCGCTTGATTTATCATTTAAAAAATCCCTTTAAATAAAATGACGGATGATGGAAAATTAATAATCATGATACTAAGAATCAAAATAAAAAAAGTCTGGTTTAGTTCAATGGTCATTCCAATCGTATCGCCTGTCATTCCACCAATTTTTTTCTGCAAATAGACCATTAAAAGAAGTGCCGGAATATAACTTAAGCCGGTTACTAGTAGACCAACAAGGCCAAGAGTGATGGTCGCAAAAATTAATAAAAAAACAGAATATCCAATCAAGTGTTTTGGCTTTGTCATCTCAACAAAGCGCCTTCCTAGACCACCACCACCTTTAGCATAGTGACAAAAGCAAGTCGACATAATCGCCGTCGTTCGCCCAAACACAGGTATGACGAGTAAGGCCGACGGATAATGGCTTAGAACAATCTTAAAACCAATCCAATTTGTTAAGATCAAAAGAATCAGACCAATAGCCCCAAAGGCCCCTAATCGACTATCTTTCATAATTTCCATCATTTTTTGCTGATCACGGGCTGAGAAAAGACCATCAATAGTATCCGAAAACCCATCAAGGTGAAGGCCCCCAGTTAGCCAGATATAAATAATCATCAAAAAAATGGCTTGTAGCTCGGCAAAATGAAGAAAGGATAAGAAAAAAGATGCGATAAAAAGAATCACTCCGATAAAGACACCGACAAAGGGAATGAGGATCATTGACTTATAAAACTCATCTTCTGTCACATCTTTTAACTGAATTGGAATGCGTGTAAAAAATGATATTGCGATCAGTAACTTTCGCATTTTCCCCCCTAACCCTTATTTTAACCGAAATAAAGGCCGTACCTTTAGCAACGCACAGCCTAAGCAAGATGATTATTTATATTAGTCTTTGTGGCTTTACTTGCTCACCTAAACTTCGTCAACAAAGTCAAACTTTCTGTCGATCAGTTCTTTCAAGGCTTGCATAGCTTTTTCCTCATCTTCACCAATGACTTCAATTTCAATTTCATCGCCCTTTTGAACGGCTAAAATCATCACTCCCATGATACTTTTAGCGTTTACACGGGTTGCTTCTTTTTTGATATAAATTTCACTTTTAAAATTATTAGCGCATTGAACAAACATTGAAGCTGGTTTTGCGTGTAAACCAGCTTTATTCTGAATGATTACTTTTTCTACTATCACATTTATCTACCCCTTTTTTATATATTTCCCCTATCATGACTATTATACTCTTTTCTGGCGTTTTTGGCAATTTTTTAAATCTTTCACTTGAAAAATCTATTCTTAAGACTTATAATGTATAATGTTGATTATTAAATAATTGAAAATTAATGGAGGTAGATAAAATGAAAGTTACTAAGAATATGGGAATTTTAGATGCTGTTAATGATTATCCAGAATCCCTTGGTGTTTTTGAGGCCTATGGGATGCATTGTTTTGGATGCATGGCCGCTCGTTTTGAAAGCATCGAAGAAGGTGCACTAGCCCACGGTATTGATCCAGATGCATTGATTAAATCAGTTAATGAAGCCCTTGATGCCAGCGAAGCCGCAAAATAAAAAGAAGTCTAGCCACAAAAGCGCGTTTGCCATAAATGCGCTTTTTCTTTGCCTTTAATTTGAGAATTTCAACAAAACACTTGAAATAAAATCAATTCATTGTTATAATCGTTTCATCATTAATTAAATTATGATAGAGGTGCGAACTTTATAAGTCATTTCTCTGACCATGGCCAAATGGGATGAAGGGTTATAAAAGGAAGGCTCGCCGAAGGAAATTGATTTGCCACCAATGATCCTGGGACTACTGCGAAGAGCAGGAGAACTGTCATCATCACCGTGATGGAGGGCTATCTAAAATTCTTTAAAATCTCAAATAAATCGAGGTTCTTTTTAATTTTAGCTGGTATTCTACTGGCTTTTTTTATTATCCAGCCAAGTACATCTAAAGGAGTCGTTATGAAATCGTATAATATTGCTGTTGTAGGCGCTACTGGAATGGTCGGAAACAAAATGCTGCAAGTCTTGTCGGAATTAGAATTCCCCATCAAAAATTTGTATCCGATGGCATCAAAACGGTCTGTCGGAAAAGAAATTACCTATAATGGGAAAGGCTACCGCGTTGAAGAACTTTGTGATGCCGCTTTTGATAAAGACATCGACATTGCCTTTTTTTCAGCTGGAGGTAAGATCAGCGAACGCTTTGCACCCATTGCTGCCCAAAAAGGGGTTATTGTTATCGACAACAGTAGTGCCTTTCGGATGGATCCGGCAATTCCCCTAGTTGTCCCCGATGTTAACCCTCAGGATCTCGACCACCATAAAAACATCATTGCTAATCCAAATTGTTCAACCATCCAAGCCGTTGTTGCCCTCAAGCCACTCTATGATCAATATGGTATTAAGCGGATTGTTTTTTCAACCTATCAGGCCGTTTCCGGTTCAGGGATCAACGGCTATTCCGATTTAGAAGCTGGTATTAAGGGTGAGGTCAATCATTTTTACCCCCATCCCATCGCCTATAATTGTCTGCCGCATATTGATGACTTTACGGACAACGGCTATACCAAAGAAGAACTAAAGATGATTGATGAAACGAAGAAAATCTTTCATGATGAAAGCTTGCGGATCACCGCTACTGCCGTTCGTGTTCCAGTCTACTATGGTCATAGTGAAAGCATCAACGTCGAACTTAAAAATAATTTTGAACTCACTGACGTTTTTGAACTTTACCAAAATAGGCCTGGGATTGTTTTACAAGATGATCTTAGCGCTAATCTTTATCCCCTCGCCCGTGTCGCTGAAAATCAGGATGAGGTCTTTGTTGGCCGTATCCGTCGCGATTTCAGCCTCGATTCTGGCCTAAACCTTTGGGTAGTGGCTGACAATATTCGCAAAGGCGCTGCCACAAACACCGTTCAAATTGCTTTAGAGCTGATTAAACGAAACTTGATCTAATTTTGGCCAATTCGATTCACGTTAAAGGAGAAAGAAAATGAGTATTTTTACAGGTAGTTGTGTTGCATTAGTCACCCCATTTAAAGATGGAAAAATTGATTACGAGCGATTTCACCAAGCAATCGACTGGCAAATTGAAAATAAAACAGACGCCCTTTTAATTGCTGGGACCACGGGTGAAACCTCTACTCTGACTGACGAGGAACATTTGGCCCTTTTACAAGATGCCGGTAAATACATTAACAAGCGCGTTCCCTTTATTGCTGGAACGGGAAGTAATGATACCGCTTATTCAATCATGCTGACCCAAAAAGCCGAAGAAGCGGGTGCTGATGCAGCCTTGATCATTAACCCTTATTACAATAAATCGACCCAAAAAGGCATTGTTGCTCATATCTCAAAAATAGCTGAAGCAATCACCATTCCCTTGATCATTTACAATGTTCCTGGTCGGACGGGCATGAATATATCTGTTGAAACTATGAAGACCTTAAGCAAGATCAAAAATGTTGCCGCCGTCAAAGAAGCCAGTGGTAATATCAGTCAAATCACTGAAATTGCTGAGGCCTGTGGTGATGATCTTGATATTTATTGCGGTAATGATGATCATGTCCTCCCAGTTTTATCAATTGGTGGTAAAGGCGTCATCTCTGTCTCGGCCAATATCATACCGCAAGAAATGCATGCTCTTGTCGATACCTTTATGGCCGGTAACATTGACAAAGCAAGAGACATTCAGTTAAAAACTAACTTAATTAATCGGGCCATGTTTTTAGAAACCAATCCGATCCCCATCAAAACAGCCATGGCTTTAGTCGGCAAAGATAACGGTGAAATGCGCCTCCCCCTTGTTGATATGGAAGAAGACACAAAAGCAAGATTAATCCAAGCCCTCAAAACTTACGGCTTACTGTAGGAGGAATGATGTTAAATATTTTATTAAGCGGTGCCAATGGGGCTATGGGGCAAATGCTCCAAAGCCTTATAAGAGATACTGAAAACTGTCAAGTTATCGCTGGTTTTGATCGAAATGCCAATGATGACCTAGACTTTAAGGTTTATTCTGATTTGTCAACCTGTCATGAGGCAATCGATGTGATTATTGATTTCTCACATTTTAAAGCCTTTCCTCAGATTTTAAAATTTGCTGATGATCGCGCCATTCCCATCGTCGTGGCTACCACTGGCTTATCAGCAGAAGACCTCAAAACGATTGACGATGCGTCAAAGCGGATCCCCATTTTTAAAACGGCTAATCTGTCACTGGGAATCAATCTTTTGGCCAAGGCCTTACAAGATATGGTCGTTAGTTTAGAGGACGGCTTTGATATTGAAATTATTGAAAAACATCATCACAAAAAGATCGATGCTCCAAGTGGGACCGCCCTGCTCTTGGCTGATGCTATTAATGAAAAACTAACAAAACCTAAAACCTATCGCTACGGCCGGCAAGGTCGGGATGCCAAACGAAGTGAGGACGAAATGGGCATCCATGCTATTCGAGGGGGAACCATTCCCGGTGAACACTCGGTTATCTTTGCTGGCGATGATGAAATTATTGAGATCAAACATTCGGCCTTATCTAAAAAAGTGTTTGCTCAAGGGGCACTTAAAGCGGCCCGGTATTTAGTCGATCAAAAGCCTGGCCTTTATGATATGTCCATGCTGATTGGTTAAAATGCAAATAATAAAGACGAGGTTATTATGAATATTGTCGTACAAAAATACGGGGGCACTTCAATTGGTTCAGTTGAACGAATTAAAAATGTCGCCCGCCGTATTATTACAAAAAAAGAAGCTGGCTATCAAGTCGTCGTTGTCGTTTCCGCGATGGGAAAAACCACCGATGATCTGGTCCGCCTAGCCTATGAAATTAATCCAATCCCGTCGAAACGTGAAATGGATCGCCTGCTCTCAACTGGCGAGCAGGTCTCTATCTCCCTTTTGTCAATCGCCCTTCAATCCATGGGCCATCCGGCTATTTCCTTTACTGGTCCGCAAGTTGGTATTCGCACCACCGGTGGTCATACTAAATCACGAATTGAAGGGATCGATACCACAAAAATACTTGATTCTCTCAATGATAACTATATCGTTATTGTCGCTGGCTTTCAAGGGGTTAATGAGCTTCTCGATGTGACCACCCTTGGTCGCGGTGGCTCGGATACCAGTGCTGTCGCTTTAGCCTCTGTTCTTGATGCCCCCTGCGAAATCTACACCGATGTCGAAGGCATCTACGGGGTTGACCCGCGGCTTGTGCCGACCGCTAAAAAACTGGATTATGTTTCCTACGAAGAAATGCTAGAGATGGCAAGCCTTGGATCAGGTATCATGCATCCTCGCGCCGTTGAACTGGGCAGCAAGTACAATACCAAAATAGTGGTTTCTTGCAGTAGCTTTGAATGTCCTGGTACCATTATTACTAAAGGAGAAAACATCGTGGAAAAACAAACAATCACTGGCCTTGCCATTGAAAATAATGAAATAATGATTACCATCCGGGATATCCCCTTTCACAATAATTTGACATCCCAGTTTTTTAGTCAATTTGCCCAAAAAAGTATTAATATTGATATGATCAGCCAGAGTGCTCCCATTAATGATTTAATTAATATCTCATTTTCAGCACCGAGTGATGACTTGGCCGAAGCCCAAGAAATTTTGTCCGACTTCGAAGCTAAGAATCCAGGAATTGGGGTTATTATCAATGAAAAGATTAGCAAACTATCGGTTGTTGGCATTGGCATGCGGAGCCAATCCGGTGTTGCCGCCCAGTTTTTTCAATTGTTAACCGATAATGCCATTCAAATGCTGATGATCACGACTTCTGAGATTCGTATCTCTTGTATCATTAACGAAAAAGACCAGGACTTGGCCGTTAAAGCGACGGCCAAAGCTTTTAAACTATAAAAAGACCCTTTCAGTCAATGCTTTTAGCTCTTGATACATGGAATAATTTGACAAAGCAGCCAGACTATCGACAATTCCCCGATAGTACCAGGCCTGCTTTTTTTTGCCTCGGGCAAAGATCTCCCAAATGGCATCGCCAATTTTCTCATAATCCGCTTGGATACTCCGCAAGTTAGCAAGCTTATCTGCACAAGCTAGCAGACGCATATCAAGATTGGCTTCATCTCTTAAAAAATCAATTGTTGCTTGTTTCCGTTCTTCCCAATTCTTACTTTTATCCTCCGAATCAGAGGCGACTAAGATAGCTACCGCTTGACCAAATTCGCGGCGAATTTCCTCTAGACTCGTGGCCGTATCCTCAACCGTATCGTGAAGTAAACCCGCACAAATCAAGGCGTCGTTTTCATCAGGATAAATTGCTTGGGCCAGAATTTTCGCAACCTCAAAAGGGTGGGTAATATAAGGTACATTGGACCCTTTTCGGTAATAGCCAAGATGGGCATTGGCGGAAAATTCAATCGCCTTTAAAATCATCATCTTCTCCTCTCTATCTGGCCAATTCATAAGAAGCCTTTCCTCTTTAACGACCATGTTTTTTCAATAATCTTATTATAAATCGGGATCATATGAGCTTCCTTTACGTATTCTTCCAGTTCACTGATGAGAATCCATTTGACCCCAGAGTTCTCATCCTCTTTAATTGATAATGCCTCTTTCTCGTCAGCCTGAAAAACATAGGCGACCGAAAGGTGAAGATGGGGTGGCACATAGGCGTCATCTTTATAATGCTCAACCACTGATAAAATATCAAGCGACACAATATCTTCGGAGATAACATGGATGTTTTTAAGCCCCGTCTCTTCTTTTGCTTCCTTGAGTGCCAGCGCCAAGAGATTTTCTTCGCCATCAGCATGGCCACCAGTCCAAGCCCAAGAGTCATAAATATTATGATAAATCATCAAGACCTTATCCCAGTTGTCATTAAAAATCATTGACGAACCGGTCAGATGGGCAATCTCATTGTCTCGCCTAAGGACGTCTTCATTTTGGCGAATAAAATTGAGAATAATCTCTTTAACTTTCACTTCTTCTAAAATTGTCGATTTAAAATTTTTAATTGATTCATGAAAATTCATTTTTTACTCCTAACGATTAAAGTGTTTTATTTTTCGCCTTGCCACAATTGGTTTATCGTCAGCTAAACTTACTTTTCGTAATCGGCCCTTGATTGGTTTTTCTTGAAGCGCTTCGAGAACCATTTGACCTTTTCCGTTTAAAATTTCAACAAAGGCCGAAATATCTAAAATACTAATGACTCCAATGTCATCCGCTTCCATACCGGGGATATTGCAAAGGGTTCCAACTACATCAACTGGGCGTAATTTGGTCTTTTTCCCCGCATTGATATGAATTTTAGTAATATCTTTTGTCAGCTCATCCGCTTTGCCTTTTTTAGCTTGAGGCTTCCGATCAACCTTCTCTATATAGGCCTTTTTCAGCTGGTCGAAGTCTTCGGGCCATTCATAAGTAAAAATCTCTTCTTCAGCTGCAGCTTTAATTTCGTTTAAGCGAAATTCTTCGCGTGATGAGTAAAGGGTTATGGCTTTTCCCGCTTTCCCCTGTCGCCCCGTTCGACCGATTCGATGGGTATAGGTTTCTTTTTCCCATGGCACCTCACAATTAACAATCAATTCCACCGAATCCACATCAATGCCACGAGCGGCTACATCAGTTGCCACTAAGTAACGAAAATCACCTTTTTTAAAGGCATGCATGACTAATGTTCGCTGGTCCTGCTCCATCCCCCCATGAATCTTTCGAAAAGCCCGATTACCTTGTCCGAGAAATTCAACCACGAAATCAACTTGGTCTTGGGTATTACAAAAAAGCATGGCCGAATCCGGATTTTCAGCAATCATAATATCCTTTAATATTTCCATTCGGTTATCGCGACCAACCTCAATTTTCCACTGGGAAATTGTTTCCGATGCCTTAAACTCATCTGCTACCTCAACCACAAGCGGATCTTTTAAATACTTTTGCGAAAGGGCCTGAATGGCTGGTTCAAAGGTCGCTGAAAATAGCATGGTGATCCGCTTGTCTGGTAATTCCTCAATAATTTCTTCAACCTGATCGATAAAGCCCATATTGAGCATTTCATCGGCCTCATCAATAACCAAAAACTTAATGCAATCGGTTTTTAAATTGCCCCGAACAATATGATCCATGACCCGACCCGGGGTACCGACCACCACATGGGTCTTTTGTTTAAGTTCCCTTTCCTGTCTCTTTACTGGTGATTTGCCAAAGACCACCGCTGCCTTAATCCGTTTAAAGCGGCCAATATTAAAGAGATCCTCATGAACTTGGATGGCCAGCTCTCTTGTCGGTGTTAAAACCAGGACTTGGGGATTATTTTCTTCCCAATCGACTTGTTCAATAATAGGAATCCCAAAAGCCGCTGTTTTTCCGCTTCCCGTTTGCGACCGACATAAAAGATCTTTCTGCTGTAAAATAATTGGGATAATTTCTTCTTGGACCCCTGTTGGCCGGTCGTAACCTAGCTTGTCCAGGGCTTTTATAATCTCTGGACTAAGCTTATATTGTTTAAATTGATTCATTCATTATCTTTCTTAGTCATATTTTTTCTATTCTACCGTTACACTTTTAGCTAAATTTCTCGGCTTATCAACATCACTGCCTCTTGCATCAGCCAAATAATAGGCCAGCAACTGGAGGTAGACGGTTGTCGGAATGGGTGTGATATCATCATCCATATTAGGAATTACCCAAAGTTCATCGACTTCCGATTTAATGTTTTTATGTTCTTCTTGGACAATTGCCAGGACATAGGCACCTCGGGCTTTAACCTCTTTGACATTATTAAGCATTTTATCAAACACTTTTTTTTGCGTACAGATGGCTACCACGATGGTTCCCTCTTCGATTAGAGCAATTGGCCCATGTTTTAATTCACCGGCTGGGTAAGCTTCTGAATGGATATAGGAAATTTCCTTTAATTTAAGGGATCCTTCTAGACAGGCGTAGTAATCAAGGCCCCGTCCGATATAGAACATATGCTCCTCACCCTTGCTTTTTTCGGCAAATGCTTTAATGGTTTCCTTCCATTTAAAAGCTTCATTAATTTGATCCTCGGTTTTAATTAGTCCCTTACAGATCTGTTTTTGCCCTTCCTCTGTCAGCTTACCATTTAATTTGCCAATGTGGGCGGCTAGCATCAACATGCAAGCAAGCTGAGTTACATAGGCTTTTGTTGAGGCGACAGCAATCTCTGGGCCAGCATTAGTATAGATGACATCATCAACTTCTCTTGAAATGGTACTACCAACGACGTTAGTCACCGCTAAAACCCGGGCTCCCTTAGTCTTTGCTAGGCGCAGGGCGGCCAAGGTATCAGCCGTTTCACCGGATTGACTAATCACAATCAACAAGGTATGATCATCAATGATCGGGTTATTATAGCGAAACTCTGACGCTGTCTCGGTCTCGACATTAACACGAGCTAATTTCTCAAAATAATATTTCCCTACCATGCCGGCATGGTAGGCCGTACCACAGGCGACAATTTGAATCCGATTAATCTTTTTTATGGCATCTGCATCGAGATTAACATTATCAAAGGTTATCCCATCAAGATGACATCGTCCCGTTAAGACGTCGCGTATGGCCTTTGGTTGCTCCATCATCTCTTTCATCATAAAATGGTCGTAGCCACCTTTTTCAGCATCCCCAGGATCCCAATCGACCGTCAGAATCTCTTTTTTAAGATTTTTTCCCGCTTGATCAATTACCTCAATACCATCTTTTTTGACAATCGCTATCTCATCATCTTCAAGTAGATAAATTTCTCTGGTATAATTAAGAATTGCTGTAATATCCGAGGCAATGAAATTTTCACCTTGGCCTAGACCAACAATCAGTGGGCTATCTTTTCGAATGGCCACAAGTTTTCCCGGCTCATCATGAGACATTAAGGCTAGGGCATAGGACCCTTTTAAACGTTTGATGACTTTTTGCAGGGTCTCAACTAAATTGCCAGCGTAGAGACTTTCCATTAAATGGACAATCACTTCTGTATCCGTGTCTGATTTAAAGGTATAGCCCTGATCCTCAAGTTCTTTCTTAAGGGCCATATAATTTTCAATAATGCCATTGTGGACAATCGCTAATTTACCATCATTACTACAATGAGGATGGGCGTTTTCATCAGATGGGATCCCATGTGTTGCCCAGCGGGTGTGCCCTATTCCCGAATGACCTGAGATCGGGGTTTTTTCCACTTCTTTTAGTAAATTTTCAATTCGTCCTTGCTTTTTTAAAATGGATAATTCACTTTCTCCATGAATAGCAATTCCCGACGAATCATATCCTCGATACTCCAAACGCGCTAAACCATCTATGAGGACATCCTGAGCCTGTCCTTGGCCAATATAACCTACTATTCCACACATAATTTTCTCCTTTAATTTTGCTAGCCTTTATACCGAAAACTCATTTCTGACTTAATTAGCAACATTATTTAAACGTTTTTCAATTAAATTGCTAAGATCATGAGCCATCTGGGATAATTCATCTTGATTTTCCCCCTCAATCATTACCCGAACTAATGGTTCAGTACCAGAAGGACGGATCAGCACTCTCCCCTTACCAGAAAAATGATGCTCTAGTTTTTCAATTTGCTTGGTAATTTCCAAATCCTCTAAGTAATCCATCTTACGCGCATTAGGAACCCGAGCATTGACTAAAATTTGCGGATAAATGGTCATTAACTGACCTAATTTTTCCATATCTCGTTTCTCTTTTTTAACTAAGTCGAGAAGCACAAGTGCCGTTAGCATCCCATCCCCTGTTGTATTATAGTCAAGGAGAATCACATGTCCTGATTGCTCACCACCTAAATTATAGCCGCCTGATTGCATGGTTTCTAGAACATAACGATCACCAACGTCGGTTTTGACAGTCTGACAACCAATCTCGCTTAAGGCTAAATCAAGACCAATGTTACTCATCACCGTTACAACTGCCGTATTATGGTTCAAGCGTCCGAGAGCCATCATTTCACGGGCAATTAGATTTAAAATCTGGTCGCCATCGATGATATTTCCTGCGTTATCAACCGCTAAGCAACGATCGGCATCACCATCCATGGCGAGGCCAATGTGAGCACCCGATTCAACGACGGTTTTTTGTAAGGGGCCTAGATAAGTTGAACCGACATCCTTATTTATATTTTTACCATCAGGCTCAACGCCGATGGCTAGGACCTCAGCCCCCAAAGACCGGAAAAAGGATGGTCCAATATAGGCAGCGGCCCCATTAGCACAATCAAGGACAATTTTTAAACCCGTCAAATCCGTTTTAACTGCTTCTTTGATATGATTTAAATAATAGGCTTCCGCCTGATCAAGCACCCAATGTTTCCCGCCTTCTTTTTTGTCAATGCGATCCGCTCCAAAAATCACCTTTTCAATCTCATCTTCGACCGCATCTGCTAATTTAAAACCTTGATCATCAAAAAACTTGATGCCATTATACTCATAGGGATTATGAGAAGCTGAAATAACAATTCCGGCATCGGCTTTAATCTCTCTGGTAATCACCGCCACTGCCGGTGTTGGCAAAACACCTACCGACACAGCTTCCCCACCCACTGAGAGAATTCCTTCAATCAAGGCTTTTTCTAATAATTGACCAGAATAGCGGGTATCCATCCCGATTACAATTTTAGGTTGATGAGAATTCCCGAGAACTTTTGCTCCGGCCTGACCTAATTTATAAGCTAAATCCAATGTTAACTCTTGCTCGTATAATCCTCTAACACCGTCTGTACCAAATAATCTTCCCACGCTTTGTCTCCTTTATTGTCTTACTGTTTTTCTCGCTGATCAATCGGAAGAAGTTCCGATTTTTTGTTCTTAATAAATGCACTCTTTGCTTTTAAGGATTTTAATTCCAGATCGTTGTTCCTTTTCTGATCAAAGACTTTTAAGTTTTTATGTTTTTCGACCACATTGATCATCTCGCTCGTCAGCCATGGATTACAGACCAGAATTGGCCCTAGGGTATTGGTAAAGATTGCTTTCTCCTTCTTTATCCCCTCACCCCTCGTATCCCCAGTATTGCCATAGCCATATTCTAAAATTCCAAACGGTTTTTCAGCAATTAAGTTTACCTGAATCATTTGAATTTGACTGCCAAATATTTTCATTTCTACTTCGTTATAAGAACAATGATAATACAGATCATCACCGTAAACCAGATCATTTTCGACACTATCGACCTTAATCAGGTCAAGACCTTTAATTAAGCTACCATCAAGGCGTTTTATACTGCCACCGAAGAGGCTAAGCGACGTACCCGTCACCAGTAATGGCCGCTCTTTCATAAAGGTCGCAAAAGCCTCTTGATGGGGTCTTAAAAAGTCAATTACTACTTTAAAGTTTTTGATTTCACCTGGTGGACAAAGGATTAAATCATGGTCAAGGGGATCAAAAACCTTTGTGTCTAGGGAGATGATGTCAACTACTGGTGAATAGCCACGGCGCCGACATTCATGGTCAATGGCCAAGAGATTTCCCCGATCGCCGTGAAGGCAAAAAACATGCGGAAACAACCAAGCTATTTTTATTTGTGGCTTCATGCTTTTTCTCCTTCTTCAATATATTTTTTCATCTCATGAAAGGTTGACATCCAAGTAATCATGTAGATATTATCTGTTTTTACTTTATCAATCTCTTTGAAAATTTCTGCCATTGCATCGCTATTTAGGATGGTAATGTCTTTGGCCTCCACTCCCTCATAAAGAAGCCGATTAGCCGTGTCATAGGCGACATCTTCTGAAAAGCATAGATAAGCCTCAACTTTCGATAAAACTAAGGGCTGAAAATCACAGTCGAAGGTGTAAAATGTATTGGTATAGGCCGGTGTGAAGTCGTCGACCTTGTATAAGCCTAGTAAAAGCATTTTCTCCCCTTGGTCAGACGCCACGATATTCAAAGCACTTTGAAGGGTATCGGGATTTTCTTGTTTAATACGCATATACTGGATCGTTTTATTTTTGTATTTAAGGATTTCAAAGCGCCCAGCGATATTCTCAAAAGAGACAAAAGCACTGGCCGCTTGCTCGATTGAAATGTTGCAAATCACATCGCAAACCGCCAAGGCACTAGCATAATTATAAAGCATAAAGGGTAAATCATAGGGCATGGCGAAATTCACACCATTCATTGTAAAAGACTGCTTGGAGAAATCAATATTTTTCACCTGATAATCGGGATTTTCTAAACTTTTGTAGCCACAGTGACCACAGAAAAATGGTCCTGTATTATCAATATAGTGTTTGGTAAAAACTATATCATGGCTGCAAAGTGGACAAGCTAGGGTCGGATAAGTCCAATCTTTTTTAAAAGACTCTAAATGATCATCGATCCCATAATAAATTACTTCATCGACAAATTGGTCAAAGGACCGCGACCGCGCTTCTTCATTGTTAAGAATTAAGCGAAGGTCTGGATGAAGGACTTCCTTTATTTTTCGGGCAATAAAATCCGGGTCACCATTACGCTGGACCTGGTCTTTTTGAAGATTAGTCACTAGCATATTCTTAGCTGGAAACTGCTCATAAATTAAGGGCAGAAACCGTTCATCCGTTTCAAAAATAAAGTAATCAGCTTTAATTTTACCAGATAAAGATGCATTTTTAGCTAAAATCGTCGCAATACCCGCTAATAAATTAGCCCCCTCTAGATTTGACACCACCTTTAAGCCATTTTTCCTGAGGATATGGGTGATTAAATTCGTCGCTGTTGACTTGCCGTTAGTGCCAGTGATAAAAACTACTTTTGAATAATCGATATTTTTAAAATGCTTGACAAAAAGAGGATCAATTGCCAGTGCTTTTTCCCCGGGTAAATTGGTTCCCCTCTTTTTATCGATCAGGCCGATTACTAAATTTATGATTTTTGCAAACCATAAAGCCATATAAAATTTCATAGTCTTCCCTTCTCTTTTTAATCGTCTTTATCTTTTTTTTGTCCGCATCCCCTGAAATGGTCCTTCAACTGAACAATGGCATCTTTCTTTTCTTCTTGGCCAATACTGGCCGCACCGGCCACCACTGCCGCCACAAAGCAAGCGGTGCTAAACATGCTGGATAAGCCAATGATAATAGCTACGACTTCACTATAAATCTGGCCATTAAAGCGAATCGGATGGATATCCCCATAGCCCATGGTGGCAAAACTGACAATTAAATAGTAGAACATATCAAAACCATCAAGAGGGCGGTCTATACTCGAATAATAAAAACCCGGATTGATGATATAGCAATTATAAACCATTAAGTATAGGATCATCAGTTCACAGAAGATCAGTAGTAACATTCCTTTTAAAATACTGGATGTTTCTTGATAGCGCCGGCGTTTTGATACCGAACTTCGAATCGAGGAAGGGTTTGCAATGGCCTGGACCATAACTGAAAATGTCAATATTAAGGCGAATCCTAGTCCTAAAAAACCAAGTGGTAGAGTCGGTGCTTCGATAAAAGTCGCTATCAAAACAAACCAATGGCCGAGAATGATGTATAAGATTAAATCAACGTAGCGTGACACAATATCATCTTGGAAGCGATCCTTTTGAATCAATAGTTTCTGGGCTAGGAGGACTAGGAAAACAAAAATAATAAAACTAATGCTAATTTTAATTAACTCAGCAAGTGTAATTAGATGATGATTGGTAATCATCACTATGGAAGTAATAAAAAGAATCCCACTGACCGTTAATACCCCACGGCGTTTATAATTAATTGCTAATTTTAGTAAAAAAAGGCGGACTGGTCTGATTTTCTTCTCTTTGTTTGTTTTATCTTGATAACGATCTTGCTTCTTATATAAAAAAAGTTCCAGCAAGAAAAGACCGAGCATAAAAAGATCATAAATGATGATAATGAGATTACCATCGACTAAGCTTTGCTTGGCTAGATCCATAAAATCCCCTCTTTGTATTTTTCCTGACTCTTAGTTTAAGGCAGCTTGCCTTTCATCTCAATCAAGGATTCTTTTTCCGTCCGGGTCATTTTTTTAATTCGCGCTTCTCGGGTCAAGGCCTGTGAACGGTTTTCGACCTCTTCATGGTAAACAAGGATGACTGGCAATCGGCCCCGAGTGTATTTTGCACCGGTCCCGGCCTGGTGTTTTTTAATCCGTTTATCAAGGTTACTGGTCCATCCTGTATATAAACTACCATCACTACATTCTATAATATAAACATAGGCTTTGTCCATCTTAAACACCTTTTTTTCATTTTTACCTATCAAGAAAAAAAGATCCCTTCGGGATCTTTAAGGATATGTCTGGAAACTCCATTTCTTGTCTTCTGGAAAACAAATTCATCACTCGAATCTTAACGCCATACAGACATTTTAGTTCCCATTTATTTGTTAATTATTTACTTTACGTGTTTATTATACATGATTCTCAAATTTTTGTCAGTAATTTTTCAAATATTTATTGAGATCATTCCCTTTTTCGTCTATAGTTAGAACTTAGAAGCTAGATTTATCGATTGATTAGAAAGATAAGGAGAAAAATGAAAAATTCAATACTTAAAAAATATGCCGATGTCCTTGTTCACTATTCACTTTATGTTAAAAAAAATGAGTGGGTTCTTATCCGTGGCTCGGAATTAACACTGCCACTGATTAAAGAAGTCTACCGGGAAATTCTCAAAGCCGGCGGCCACCCCAGTGTCCTCTTAAATCCTGAGGGTCTTTCCGAGATTTTATTAAAAGAAGGCAGTGACGACCAGCTCAGCTTTAACTCGCCTCTTTTAATGGAAGCTTATGGCAAGGCTGATAAGGTCTTAACCATCCTAGGTGGTTATAATTTAAAAGCCTTGACCGCCATTCCAAGCGAACGCATCACCCTGCAAAAAAAGGCTTCAGCGCCGATTAATAAACTATACCGCGAACGCATCGCAAAAGGCCTGATGGATTGGACCCTTTGTCTCTATCCGACCCACAGTGGCGCCCAAGAGGCCGGCATGTCATTGGCTGACTATGAAGATTTTGTTTACGGAGCCTGTTTTTTAGACCATGATAAACCCATCGATGCGTGGAAAAAACTTCATGATGACCAAGAGAAGATGGTTAAATTCCTAAATAAAAAAAGTGATTTCAAAATTATTGCTCCCGATACCCACCTCACCTTGAGTTGTAAAGACCGCATCTGGGTCAATTCTGATGGCCACCACAACTTTCCCAGTGGTGAAGTCTTTACCGCCCCAGTTAAAGAAAGCCTCAACGGATCAATTCGCTTTACCTACCCGGGTATTTATTCTGGCCAAGAAATAGAAGATATTCGCCTAAAATTTGAAAACGGAAAAGTGATTGATGCCTCAGCTAAACGAGGTGAAGACCTCTTATTGTCTCTTATTGCGACCGACGAGGGTTCTTCCTACGCTGGTGAATTTGCCATCGGGACCAATTATGGAATCGATCGCTTTACTAAGAACATGCTCTTTGATGAAAAAATTGGTGGGACCATCCACCTGGCCCTCGGCAGTTCCTATCCAGAGTGCGGCCCGGCCAATGACTCACTCCTTCACTGGGATATGCTTTGTAATATGAAAAAGGGTGGAGAGCTTTATGCTGATGGTCAACTTTTCTACCAAAACGGAAACTTTCTGAAAGGGAAATTTTAAGATTAAGCGGGCTAGTAATTGGCCTTGCACACCGGCTTTACGTTGAAAACTCGGATCTTTTATGATAGTATAAGGCATATGAAAGCAGGAGGAATTAATGGAAACAGTTGAAAAAAGAAGTAATTTTATCACCAATATAATCGACCAGGATATCAAAGATAAAGTCTATACAGATGATCGGGTTCACACCCGCTTCCCCCCCGAACCCAATGGTTATTTGCACATTGGACATGCCAAGGCGTCGCTATTAAATTACCGGATTGCCAAACAATATAAGGGGAAATTTAATTTGCGTTTTGATGACACCAATCCGACTAAAGAGGATATCGAATACGTCGATTCAATTATTGAGGATCTGGCCTGGCTTGGTATCGATTGGGAAGATCGGCTTTACTACGCTTCGAGCTATTTTGAAAAAATGACGGACTATGCCGTTGAATTAATTAAGAAGGGGCTGGCCTTTGTCGATGATCTCTCCGCCGATGAAATGCGCGACTACCGCGGAACACTGACTGAACCGGGAAAAGAAAGTCCTTTTCGCAAGCGCAGCATTGCTGATAATCTCGAACTTTTTAAGCAAATGAAAGCCGGTGAATTACCCGAAGGCTCCCATGTTTTGCGGGCTAAAATTGATATGGCCAGCCCTAATATGAATATGAGAGATCCGATCATTTATCGGATCCTTGATTCTGACCATCATGAACTCGAAGAAGACTGGCATATTTATCCCATGTATGACTATGCCCACCCCATTGAGGATGCCATTGAAGGGATCACCCATTCGCTTTGTACCTTAGAGTTTGAAGACCATCGTCCTTTCTACGAGTGGGTCCTTAATAATCTTGACGATTTTAAGCACGAACCCCCTCGCCAAATTGAATTTGCCAAGCTCAATTTGACCCGTACGATTGTTGGGAAGCGCTTTTTAAAGCAATTAGTCGATGAAGAAATCGTCGACGGCTGGGATGACCCAAGACTTGTCACTATTTCCGGTCTCCGCCGCCGCGGTTATACGCCCCAAGCCCTGCAGGCTTTTAGTGAAGCCATTGGGGTTGCGAAAACTAATAGTACCGTTGATATTGCCATGCTGGAGCATTTTATTCGAGATGACCTAAAACTAAAAGCACCACGCTTGATGGCTGTGCTCGATCCCTTAAAAGTGACAATCACCAATTATCCCGCGAATGAGATTGAATTTTTAAATGTCCCCATCAATCAGGAAAACCCTGAAATGGGTGACTATCAAACACCCTTTGGACGCGAAATCTATGTTGAGCGTTCGGATTTTCTAGAAAATCCGCCAAAAAAATATTATCGCCTCTTTCCCGGCAATGAAGTCCGCTTAAGGGGTGCTTATTTTATCGTCTGTACTGATGTGATCAAAGATGAATCTGGAAAAGTCATCGAATTAAAATGCACCTATGACCCTGCTACAAAGTCGGGTTCTGGTTTTACCGGTCGCAAGGTTAAAGGAACCATCCACTGGGTCGAAGCCAGTCATGCTAAAGAAGTTGAAATTCATATGTATGACCACCTTCTCGATGAGACCCTTGATATTACTAGTGAAAATTTTAAAGAGCGAATCAATCCAAACTCATTAACCATTATAAAAGCCCTAACCGAACCACTGGTGAGCGAATTGAAAGTTTTTGATAAACTTCAACTGATCCGAAACGGCTTCTTCTCGGTCGATCCAAAGTACTCAAAACCGGGAGCACCAGTCCTAAATCAGATCGTCTCACTCAAAAGTTCTTGGAAACCATCAAAAAATAATTAAAAGACTAAACTAAGGGGAAATTTATGAAAATCTGGTCTCAAAACGAAAGCTTATCTCGTGATGAAATGCGAGATATCCAATTTGAACGCTTAAAAACAACCATCCACCGCGTCTACGATCATGTTCCCTACTATCGGAACATGTTTGAAGAAAGAGGTGTCCATCCTGACGATATCACCTCCCTCGATGACCTTCATTTGTTACCATTCACGACAAAAGAAGACCTGCGAAAAAACTATCCTTTTGGATTGTTTGCAAAACCAAAAAGCGAGATTATTCGCTATCATGCATCATCGGGAACCACTGGCAAGCCAACGGTCGTCGGCTATACTCGCAATGACATGACTGTTTGGCGAGAATTAATCGCTAGGCTGGTCACCATGGCCGGTGTGACCAATCATGACACTGCCCATATCTCCTTTGGCTTTGGTCTCTTTACGGGGGCCTTTGGTCTCCAACAAGGGCTGGAAAAAGTCGGAGCTGGTGTCATCCCCATGTCAAGTGGCAATACCGAAAAGCAAATTATGATCATGAAGGATTTTGAAGCAACGACTTTAATTTCAACCCCTTCCTATGCGCTTCACTTGGCGGAAGTTGCCTATGAAATGGGACTCGATCCGAAGAAAGATCTCTTTTTGAAGCATGGCTTATTCGGTGGCGAAGGTTCAACCGAAGAAATGCGCCGCAAACTCAACGAAGCCTGGGGCCTTTTTGCCACTGAAAACTACGGGATGAGTGAGTTAATCGGACCTGGTGTTTCCGGCGAATGCCTAGCCCTGCAAGGCATGCATATCTGCGAGGATCATTTTATTGCCGAGATC
The DNA here is from genome assembly GCA_964632785.1 of uncultured Lachnospiraceae bacterium. Classification (GTDB taxonomy): domain Bacteria; phylum Bacillota; class Clostridia; order Eubacteriales; family Eubacteriaceae; genus Acetobacterium. The sequence goes on from CAZWEU010000017.1 coordinate 24,515, forward strand.
ATCGACCCGGAAACCTTGCAAGTATTGCCAGAAGGATCGGTCGGCGAACTGGTGATTACTCCAATTAGCAAGGAGGCCCTTCCCCTGATTAGATACCGGACTAAGGACATTACTCGATTAGATTTCTCCCCTTGTTCCTGTGGCCGAACCAGCGTTCGGATGGATAAGATTACCGGGCGCACCGACGATATGTTAATTATTGGCGGGGTCAATGTTTTCCCATCGCAAATTGAAGGGGTCCTTCTGGGGATTGAAGGAATTGGTAGCAATTATCAAATCCGGATCTTGAAAAAGGGCTATCTCGACCGAATCGAAATCGATGTCGAAGTCAGCGACTCCAATCTCTTAGTGTCGGTTACGCTTTTAGATGATCTCTATCAACAAATCAAATCCAAGCTCTATACCGTCTTAGGCATTCGCGCCGGCATTCATCTGGTCGAGCCAAAAACCTTAGTGCGGTCAGAAGGAAAAGCAAAACGTATCCTTGATCTAAGAAATGAAAAATAATGGAGGTCGCTCATGTTAATCAATCAATTATCTGTCTTTATCGAAAATAAAAAAGGAAAACTGTGTGAGATTACCAGCGTTTTAAAAGGTGCCAGTGTCGATATTCGGGCTATTTCGGTCTTTGATAGCGCTGAGTTTGGCATCTTAAGGCTCGTCGTTGATAAACCCGAAGAAGGGGCACTTGCCCTAAAGGAGGCTGGCCATGTCGTTAAGCAAAGCAAGGTCTTAGCCGTTGATCCTAGCGATAAGCTGGGAAGTCTAAGTGATCTTTTCACCTTACTCTCAAACAATGATATCAATATCGAATACGTTTATTCCTTTGTCATGCCCAATAATTCGGGGGCTCCTTTGATCATCTTAAAAACTGACGACGAGGAAAGAGCTATTGCAATCCTTAAAGAATCAGATGCTATTCTTTTATCCGAAAAAACAATTTATCACCGGCAATAATTAAACTCTAGACAAATGATCATGGAAAACAAAATACCTCCAGTAGATAATTTAATTTTAATTAATTAGACTGTCTACTTTGGAGGTATCATATCTTTCCAAGCTATTTTGTTTTATCTTTTATTTTTTTCAAGCGAAAAAATTCTTCTCGCTCCTTTTCTTCAAGCGTTTCTTGAATGGTCTTAATCTCTTCTTTTAACCGCGGTATTTGAATTTTCTCCAGTGCATTGGCTGATTTTTGAGTTTTTTTGATCTCCCGCGAAAGTTTATAAGCGGTCGTTTCTACTTCAGCTAGCTGGTAGGATAGAAATTTTACATCATTAAAACGATTAATGGTGATATCTAAAGCTGGATTATTTTCATAAAAGCCATAGGGTAGAACCTTTTCACACTCTTTTTGATAATTCACTTCAGGGATATCAATCCCCATTACACTTTTTGCCCGAATATCAAAGGGGACCTCTTCTTTCACCGACAAGGCAAATTCTTCTAAATGCGATAAGCCCATACTGATACTGGCTTGTTGAAGGGCCTCATAGGCCTCAGCAAAGATCTGACTAATCTCCACTTCAATATCCTCGGCTTTGATGACCAGGGTCATCAACTCTTGAATCAAAATCGTTCTTTTTTTATCAAGGAGATTATAGCCTTTCTCGGAAAAACTTAGACGAGCCTTTGCTTTAATAAGGTTTGCCTTGGTCGGAGTCGCTTTATTCGCCACTTTATCACCTACGTTTCTTTAGGAAAATACTCTTCGATGTTTTCAGGACTAAGACGGTCAAGCTCGGCAAGCGGGAGCAAGGACAAGAGTTGCCAGCCTAAGTTTAAACTATCCATCAGGTCGCGACTTTCATCAAAATCTTGATTGATAAATAATTGTTCAAATTGCCGGCCAAAATCCATGTATTGTTTGTCCGTTTCACTTAAATCTTCTTCACCAATGATTTGCGATAAATCCCGCACTTCTTGAACCTTTGAATAGGATGCAAACAGTTGATTGGCTACTTCAGCATGGTCTCCCCGCGTAAAGCCCTGGCCAATGCCATCTTTCATTAGGCGGGAAAGTGAGGGTAAGACGGCTACGGGTGGATAGATGCTTTTTTGAAAAAGTTCACGCCCTAAAACAATTTGACCCTCGGTAATATAGCCGGTTAAATCAGGAATCGGGTGAGTGATATCATCATTTGGCATAGTTAAAATCGGCAAGAAGGTAATTGACCCTTTCTGGCCACTGAGCATGCCGGCGCGTTCATATAAGGAGGCTAAATCGGAATACATATAGCCGGGATAGCCTTTTCGCGAGGGAACCTCTTCGCGGGCTGATGATATTTCTCGAAGGGCTTCGCAATAACTGGTAATATCAGTCATGACGACTAGGATATGCATGTTTTTCTCAAAGGCTAAGTATTCAGCCGCTGTCAAGGCACAACGGGGGGTTGTCGTTCGCTCGACAATAGGATCGTCGGCGTAGTTGACAAACATGACCACTCGGTCCATAACATTAGCATCTTCAAAGCTCTTTCTAAAAAATTTCTCATCATCGTGTTTAACCCCAATGGCTGCAAAAACAATCCCAAAATCCTCTTTTATGCCTTCGCTTAAACGCGCTTGCCGGACAATCTGGGCCGCTAATTCATTATGAGGAAGGCCATTGCCGGAAAAAATAGGTAATTTTTGTCCCCGAATCAAGGTCGCCAGGGTATCAATCGATGAAATCCCCGTTTGGATATAGTTTCGCGGGTATTCTCTGGACATGGGATTAATCGGCCGGCCATTGATATTGGCTTCGACGGCGCTAAAAATATCAGCCCCCTGGTCGATCGGTTGGCCAACGCCATTAAAAATACGCCCTTGCAAGTCTAATGATACCGGCAGTTTAAAGGCTTCACCGGTAAATTTCACAACACTCCCTCCGGCTGATAGGCCGGAAGTATTTTGAAAGACTTGAATGGTTACCTTGGTCTCTTCAATTTTAATCACTTTACCTTTTTTTACATCACCAGTCGCATTTTCGACAATATTTACCACTTCACCGTAAAAAACATCATCGACATCGGAAATGACTATGAGGGGTCCCACCACTTTATCAATTCTTAAATATTCTTTTTTCATAGGCTCCTCCTAATTTCCATAGCGTTTAAATAGTGCCTGGTAGTAATTATCAATATCATCCTTGAGGCGATCTAGGCCACTTAAATCATTATTGGGAATGGTGTATTTTAATTTGATAAATTGATTAAATAAATCAGCACTTTTTAATTGTGAGCTGGGGATGCCATATTTTAGGCCAACCTTACCCTTTTCAAATAAATAATCGATTGCTTTAAGCATCTGATACTGTTTTTCAAGCGGCACATAGGTATCTTCATCATTATAGGCATTTTGTTGCAGATAGCCAACTTTTATGATCCTGGCAATCTCTAGGGTCCAGCGCTGATCATCGGGCAGGACATCTTCGCCGACTAACATGACCATTTCTTGCAGTTTATTCTCTTCATAGAGAAGCTCTAACATCTTATTGCGCAAGGGGATACAATCGACTCCAACGTTTTCCTCATACCAATCCGATAGGCTCTTTAAATAACCACTATAACTTTCTAGCCAGTTAATCGCCGGATAGTGTCTGGCATAAGCTAGGCTTTTATCAAGGGCTAAAAAGACATTGACAAAGCGTTTGGTATTTTCCGTCACCGGTTCTGAAAAATCCCCCCCGGCCGGTGATACGGCCCCAATAATAGTGATTGATCCTTCCTTGCCACCAAGGGTGTTAAAGGATCCGGCCCGTTCGTAAAATTCGGCAATTCGTGAGGGTAGATAGGCGGGATAACCTTCTTCCGCCGGCATTTCTTCTAAGCGTCCAGAAATTTCGCGAAGGGCCTCTGCCCAACGTGATGTTGAGTCGGCCATCATTGCTACCGCATAACCCATATCTCTAAAATATTCCGCAATGGTAATGCCGGTATAAATACTGGCTTCCCTAGCTGCAACCGGCATGTTTGAAGTGTTAGCAATCAAGACCGTCCGCTCCATGATTGATTTTCCAGAAATGGGATCGATCAGTTTGGGAAAATCTTCAATAACCTCGGTCATCTCATTGCCCCGCTCACCACAGCCAATATAGACGATGATATCAGCATCAGACCATTTGGCCAATTGGTGCTGGGTCATTGTTTTTCCCGTTCCAAAACCACCTGGAATGGCTGCTGTCCCCCCTTTGGCAATGGGGAAAAAGATATCGATAACCCGTTGACCAGTGATTAGAGGGGCCAGTGGTTCATTCCGATAGGCCGTTGGCCTAGGGACACGAATCGGCCACTCATGGGCCATTTTTAAGTGGTGGATCTTGCCATCAGGGTCCTCTAGGGTGACTAACGAATCGATAATCCGATAGTCACCTGAACCTACTACCGTCTTAACTTTACCAGATATCCCTGGCGGAACCAGTAGGCGGTTAACAATCACTTCTGTTTCCTGAACCTCGCCAAAACATTCACCTTGGTAAAGGGTCTCGCCGACTTGGGTAGTGATGGTCGTTTCCCATTTCTTGTCCTCATCAATTGATAAAAGGCCAATCCCTTCCGGGATGAAAATGGGCGATATCTCTTGGATCTTTTTTAAGGGCCGCTGAATCCCATCAAACATGTTTTTAAGCATGCCCGGTCCTAAGTTAAGACTTAAGGGCTGTCCCGTCGCTTCGATTTTTTCACCAATTTTAAGGCCTTCTGTTTCTTCATAGACTTGGATCGTTCCACGTTCACCCTCCAAGACAATGACTTCACCAATTAGCCTTTTTTCGCCAATTGTGACCATTTCTCGCATCTTGAAGCTGGACATGTTTTTGCCTTCAAGAACAGGCCCGTTAATGGCAGAAATAAGACCATCTTTTTTCCCTTCAATTGCCGCCATCTAATTCACCTGCTTTTTCATAAATCCATTAAGTGTCATCCCAATCAGTTTGTAATTAGAGCGAATCGTATTTTTCATGCTAAAGTCACTTTGAACACGACCCTGATCATCTTCGACAATCATGCCTCGAACGAAACCATCTTTAGAAATTTCCTGATAGTCAATCGTATAGCGTCCTAATTTTTCACTAGCCAAATCTTTAATTAATTCCATATCGCTTAGATTAGCCTTAATGGTTAGTTTTTTTTCTTTTGTAAAAATGCTATTAACTTTATCCATCGAACTCCTTAAATATTTTTCATACAGGTCTCCGACCACCATTTGATTGGCGCGGTCTAAGATTAGTCCATTAAACTCTTCAAGGATTAGCTTTTTTTGTGCTAGCTGAAGGCTTTTTGCTTTATTTTTACCGCTTGCAATGATCTTATTCTTGTCGCGATAAATTTGCCGATAACTCTGTTCTTCAATGGCTTTTTTTTCACGTCGAATCAAGTCATCGGATTTTTCAAGCAGCTTTTTTCGCTTTATCTTTGCCTCTTCAATAATTTCTTTTCCCCAACTTCGCTCTTTATTAATGAGATACTGGGAGAATACCCGCATTTTTTCTTCTATTGAAATCATTTTATCACATCCTTATAATCCCACCGATTCTTTAATGTATCGGGTTATCATACCCTGATCCCGTTCATAGCCATAACGATCAGGTATTATTGTAATCAGTGGAGAAAAATATATTTTTTTCGCTTCCATTACTAAGTCTTCTATCATTAAAAATGCCTTCTCAGTCAAGAAAATAATTCCAATGTCTTTATCTTTTAGCGCCTTCTTAAAAGCACTTTCGATCTCTATTTCAGTCTTGATATAAATTCCTTCGATCCCAACTAATTGCATACCAAGGTAGGAATCCCTGTTTTCACTGATCAAAAAGGATCTCATCTTAGAGGCTTCCAATAATTAAAATCGCAATAATCAAGCCGTAAATGGCAACCCCTTCTGCTAGACCGACGTATATTAGTGTCTTCCCTAAAATTTTCTGGTCCTCTGAAACGGCACCAAGGGCCGCTGATCCAACAACACCAACCGCGTAACCACCACCAATACAAGCTAATCCTGTTGATAATGCGGCCGCAATGTAGCCTAAACCAGCATCTGTGATGCTTCCGGAAATTCCTTCCGTCGCGGCAGCGACGACATTTGGAGCCATAAAAATTAATGAAGCGGCCAATAGCGGAATAAAGGTTGATAAATTCACCTTAAGAAATTTTTTCATTTTTAGGTTTTTTTCATCACAATCAGCGTAGACATAATAAACCCCAACACCGATTGTTGCTAATACAAGTAAGCCTGCCCCAATGGTAATTAATGTTAGTACATTCATTTGAATTCTCCTTAAAATAGTTTGATATCAAGATTAACCGGCTTAAATTCATCACCTTCGCCAGTATAATATTTGCTGAATAATTCATAATACTGTAATCGCAATGCCTGAATAAAGACAATCAGTCCTTCGAGGCCAATGATAAAGATATTGGCAATGATCAAAATCACAATCTCTGCAAAACTACTCGCCGTCATCCCCGCTAGGGTTTGAAAGGCCATAAATAAAGCCACGTGAACCAAGGCAAAGGCGCCTATCCGAATAAAGGATACGGTGTTAGAAAACATCGCCAAAAACATTTCAAATAGTTCAAATCCACTCTCCACATAGTATTCAGAAGCTGATTCGTCATAAAGTGGTTTTTTGTAAAAGAGAAAGTTAGCCAAGGGCTCTCGGATTAAAACAATAAAGACGATCACCAGGGCCAAAATCACTAACAAGGGAACAAATGCTTCAGCGGCCTCTAAGTCAAGGACATTGATGCTTATAATTCCTAGAATTGATGCGTACAATACTAAACCGCACAGGCCATTTTTCCCGAAAAAACCTTCTTTAAAATCCTTCTGTTTTATTTTATTGATAATACTAAATAAATAAGCAATTAAGAGGAGGCCAACGCCAATAATAATTGCTGTAATCAAAAGTTGATTGACCTCTTCAAAAGGACGAATCCAAATAGCCCCTATAACCTCTTCGAGTCCAAAGACGCTGCCGTACATAAAACCAAAGAAGGTGGAAACAAGACCTAACCGGACCAGTACCTTTCCGAGTTCTAAGCCTCTTTTGGCAAGTAAAAAACCACCTATTGCTAATACCAAGCCCTGGCCCACGTCGCCAAACATAAAACCAAAGCAAAAGAGGTAGGAAAGACTTAAAAAAAGTGTTGGATCCAACTCGTTATATGATGGAATTCCATACATTTTCACCAAGCTTTCAAAGGGTTTAATTAGCCAATTATTCCTCAGCTTGGTCGGTGTTTTTCCCATCCCCTCGTCTGAATCCGAAAACATAACAATCACATCTGAATATTTAGCTAGAATCGCTTGAATGCGTTTTTTATCTTTTTTAGAAACCCACCCTGAAAAATAAAAATTCTCCTCGCTAAAAGCCATTTTCTTTTTAATGACTTCAAGATTTGCAAATAAGCCGATGACGTTAAAGGCTTCATTGGCGGTACCATGATTCTTTTTAAGATCAGTATTAAGTTCAACTGATAATTGATCATAGTCTTTTTGCAAGTCATTCATCTCTTTGATAATCGCTTTTAAATTCTCCTTAGGACTTTTATCATATTTAGGATCAAGGCCTTCAATCGTCTTAAAGTTAAGAGCCTTTAAAATCCGATCTGACTCAATTTTTAAGTCTTTTGGCGAAATAATCATAAAAACCTCTTCATTATTCTCTTGATTTCCCACGTGAAAGAGAATAGAGGTCACGCTATTATAGATCCCTTTAAGCCTTGATGCATTATCCTTTGTTACCGACCCTAATGAATAGGCAAAATTTTCCATATTATCAAGTTCTGACATTGGTATTGTTAATTCATCAAGGTGGGAATAAGCCTGTTTGCTCTTTTCTAAAACTGCCAGTTTATCCCTCATCTCTGCTAAATCTTTATAATCCAAGGCAATTCGTTTATCAAATTCTTGATAATAATCGAGCGCTTCCTCGATCCTGCAATCATTCCTGGCAATAATCGCCTTATCCATTTTTAAGTCATCTTGATAAAGGTCTTTTAATTTATTAGCCTTGGTCACATATTTCTTTTCATCCATCATTGTTTGGCCGGATACTAATTGAGAAAAACCGAGTAATTCTCCAATATTATCTTCACTGATTGGAAGAATAAAGCGGCCGATATCAATTTCATTCATGGCATCAACAATTTGTATCTCATTAAAAAGAAAAATATCTCTGGCAAAATTATCTACATCTTTAATTTTACCGATTACATCCATCATTATTACATTTTCAATTGCCATTAATTTTTTCCTTCCACATCCTATTCAAAGGACCTGATTAAATATTTTTCTGTTTCGTCCGGATTCATCCGGTAACGCTTGCTTTCAATCACTGCAGTAATGTCCTCAACCTCATAATCGAGCAGTCTAATATATGCAATGATCACAGCTATTCCCCTATTTTTTTCTGTAAAGAGTTTAAGGTAGTGGTAGTACATATAACGTTGCCTTCGTCGTTCCATATACAAATCGATGGTTTTTGTATGATCTAAGAGAAAGTAATAAGAAGATTCTTTTAAGACTTCCTTCATCTCATCAATATCTTTTGCTTGAATCAAAAGAGACAGTTTTTTTTCAGGAAACTCATAACCACCGCGAAGGGAATAAATAATCAACTCTTCTTGCGCTAGGCTATAAAACTTCTTACTTCGATAAATTGAAATAATATTGAGTAAATCAATGTTCCGTCGATAGGCAATAACAAGCTCTTTGTTTTCCTTTTGATTGAGTTCCAATAAGCGTCTTCTTGTTAAGTCGTAATAATAGCGATCAAGATTCTTTTCAACGATCACTAATTCATCGCGGTCTTCAATCTCCTTGTAAATCTCTAGAACACGATAATAATCAGTATCCATAAGTGTCTTTTTAAAACTCTCCCAGTCCTTCACTTCGATTAATTGCTCGAAGGGCACCTTTGAGAATTTTTTTGAATAGACCATCAAAGGCCGGAAATGACTGAGGTCTTCTTGTCTTGACAAGCCCCTGATTAGAACTCTTAAGGCTTCAATCTCCAAACGAATTAAAAAAGTTTCCAAAAAGCGTTTATCATCTCCTGATAAATAATGCATAAGTTTTTCGATTTCTTTTACTTTTAAATCACTCAGACGCGCTTCAATTTCAGCTCGATGAAGATTTTCTGGATTTAGATTTTTTAAAAATTCACTATAGTAGGTCCGATCCTTTAGATAATTAAAAATCTCGCTTAATTTCTCACTTTTGATAAGATCTTTAAAATCATCATCGGTTACGCGACGGGCTCGCATGGCCCTGGCTTTTGTAACGACTGCGGCATATTTGCTCTTCGTCATCTTTTCACACACTTTTCCTAAATTTTACGATCATCAAATAAGGTCTCAATAACTTCTTGGGCTTTTTGATCTTTCTTATCATTATAGCAATTATAGGTTTTTTGAATTTCTTCTTTCATTTCACTAATAATTACTTGTCGTTCTGACTCCGCCTGCTCAATTTGGGTTCGATAGTTTTCTCTTGCTACTAGTTTGGCATTCTCAATTTCAAGTTTCTCAGTATTTTTGATTTTCTCCCTTACCTCATCAAGGATTTCTTCCCCCCGTGCCACAACATTTTTTTTGATGCGAATCGCTCTCGAATCAAGCTCAATAATATCGCGAATAACCTTATTGATATCCTCATCGTCACTGTGTAACATTTAGTCCCCTCCTATGCTCTTAAGTTTCTTCTTATTTATATAGGTTAATAGATAACATTATACCACTTATTTTTTTTTATAGTCAAGTCTATCTTCAATTGCCCATAACTCGCCTGCATTTAATAAAAAAATCTATTTATTCGACTTTAAAGTTATTAGTAATTGCTTATTAGTAATTTACCAAATTGATTAAGTCCGTATAATGGTGTAAAAAGAAAATAAAATAAATATGAGCCAAA